>DATHOO010000152.1:0-4402 GCA_035484815.1 Candidatus Acidiferrales bacterium | reverse complement strand
CTTCTTCCGTGGCGGAAAATCCCGTCAACGCGCTGTTGACGATCTGGGTAAAGGTCGCGTCATCGATGCCTGCCCTAAAAATTGTGTAACGCCACATTGCCAAATACGCATATATCCCGGCAAGAATAATATAGAGAGCCGCGATAGCAACATGCCAGCCGACGTCCCGGTATGACGGGTGAGCGCGAAGATCGTCCACAGGTTTAAGGCTGCACCCCTTTCCTGGCCCGCGGGCAGGCAGTTAAGCTGGGCTAAGCGCTAGGCGGAAAGTGCGGTTGCGCTTGCGGCGCGCGCGACGGCTGGGCCGAGTGGTTTCTACGGCCCAAAGACAAGGCTTCCAGCGTTGTCTATTCCTGCATTGATCTCTCGGAGCAGTTTAAAAGTTGGTCGACTATAAACCGTTACCGAGCCGCGGTGCGCATTGCCATTCGCAACGAAAAGCGCACCCGAAGGATCCAACTTCATGTCATTGGGATCGTGGACGCCGTCTGCAATGGTAACCGATGGACTTGACGCTCCAGGCGCGTAGACCGTGACATCTCCTGACTTGCCGGCCTTGACGTTGAGGACGTACAGGTAACCCTGCTCGTCTATCTGTAGTTCCGTTGGGTAGTCAATCCCGGTCGTTATTTTTCGTGAAAGTGCGAGATCGCGATTATAGACAGTCACGGAATTGTTTACGTTGTCGGAGACGAAGAGTTCTCCGCCGGAACTGAACGCCAGGTCGCCTGGGTTGACCACACCCGAGGTAATCGTTTTGAGTAGCTTCCCAGTATGTCCGTCATAGACAGTTACGGCGCCATGATGTGCATGCCGACCTGAGTAATCCGCGACGTATACCTTGCCGCTTACATCGATAATCATAGCATTGGGATGCCCCACGCCGCTGGTAATGGTCCTAACGAGCCTCGTCGTGCCGGCGGCATACTCTGTAACCGAGTTTTTCAGAAAGTTCGCGACGTAAACGTTGCCCGACTCGTCCAGCGCGAGTGCATCGGGTGTGTTAACGCCGTTAGTTATCGTTCTGAGCAGCTGCCCGGTCAGCGGGGAGTAAACGCTGACTGACCCCGGTTTGTCAATTGCACCGTTGTTTGCTACGTAAAGGTTTCCCGCACCGTCGATTCCAAGTGCGTTGGGTCGATCAACGGCGTTAGCAAATACTTTACTCGGTTGGGATTTGCCCGACTGGTATTCGGAAATATGACCCTGGTGGTGATTGCCGTTGAGGCTTGCCACGAAAAGATGTGGCGACGAGTCATTCCTCAAGACATAGCTCGACAGGTCCTGGCGTTGCGCCATCGCTTGCGACACCCCGATCGGCGGCTGTACGTCATCCTGACCCTTCGATAAGCTCAGGGGAAGGGCGCCGCAGCCGGCCAGCAATACCGAAGCTGCGCCGATGGCTGAGGCGCAGCGGCTAAGTCCCAAGCTCATTTCTGTGCTCCTCGTTCCGTGAAGGTATCTCCGGGTAGCTATGTTCGGCTTCGGCCGACGTCCGGGCTTATCGTACCACGGCCGAAGGGAGCGGCGAAGTGACCTCGGTTAGCTAAGGCTATGCAAGCGCACCTCTCACATCGAACGAGGCTACGGCGCTCCGGCACCGCAGCCTCAATCTTTCCGGGTCTTAGAAACGCCGAAAAGGGCAGCTTATTTCTGAGCTGCTACCACGCCGAGCGGGAAGTCGAAGCTGCCCGTGAAGGCCGCAATCGGTGAACCGCCGGCCGGGTACTTGAAAACCTCGCCGCCGTCGTTACTCGCATCTCCACAATAGATGAGGCCCTGAACGATCCAGGTCTGCGCGCAGTCGCCGGAGCCCGTGAGCGTTACGGTCTTCTTCAAGATTGCCTTCGTTCCGCGGACGGTATATCGATATACCTTTTCCGTATTCTGATCGAAGACCGTGAGATAGGTGCCGTCCCACTGCACGGAGCCGGGAAACTGCACCGCGTTGCTGGTTTGGATTGTTTGGGCTTGACTGCTGCCCTTGGGGAGCTCGACGAGCGCGAAGCCCGAGCGGTCGCCGGTAAAGCCGTCGGCGAAGAGATTCCCGTGGTTATCGTAGCCATCGAAGAACTCTTCACGCAGCGGCGTGGTGTAAGCGGTACCCGCGCCGCTGCCGTTCTTGAAGATGACGACGTCGCCGCCGCCACCTTTGCTCGACCCATACAAAATTCCGACTGCAAGGTCGCCGCTGGCATCCATTGCGCAGCTGGATGGGAACGAGTAGCTCACCGACAGCGTCTTGATTGGCGTATCGGGGACCTTATACTCCGTGATCTGGGTATTGCCACCGACGTTCCAGAACGTCTTCTTTCCGTAGCCGTAGAGCACGTTCGTGCAGCCTTGGCCACCGTCGCCACTGATTTGCCCGATCTCCTTTAGGCTCTTCGGATATTCGAAAATGCTCGCATACGTTTCGTATTCGTTGAAGACGTACTCAAACTTCTTGCCGGCATGATGGTCGGGAACCATCGTCGCGTAACGGGGCATGGGGTTCAGACGCGCCGCCGTTACCGGCCTGCCGTTCACAAAGAGCGTCTTACCGACATATCTGTATGCGCCACTGAGCGCGGGGCTTGACGGCGCGACCGCCGAGCCACCGCCGCACGCCGCGCAAATCGCGAGTGCAAGCAGCGCACCAAGGTATTTCACTAAACCAGACGCATTCATTAACATTTCTCCTTCTAATAAGTAGACGGGATCGCACTAATTCCTTAGGTGACTAAGCTGAACGGACGAGCCGGCTACGAACCTTCGTCGTTGGTACGCAGTCATAGTCGAGAAGCACAGATTATTTCTGGGCCGCCACCACGCCGAGTGGGAAGTCGAAGCTGCCCGTGAAGACCGCAACCGGTGAACCGCCGGCTGGGTATTTGAAAACCTCGCCGTCTTCGTTACCCGCATCTCCGCAATAGACAAGACCTTGAACGATCCAGGTCTGCGCGCAGTCGCTGGAACCCGAAAGCGATATCGTGTTCTTCAACGTCGCCTTCGTTCCGCTGACGGTGTATTGATAAAACTCCGCTGTATCCTGATCGAAGACAGTGAGGTAGGTGCCGTCCCACTGCACGGAGCCGGGAAACTGCACCACGTTGCTGGTTTGGATTGTTTCAAATTTACTGCTGCCCTTCGGGAGCTCGACGAGCGCGAAGCCCGAGCGGTAGCCGGTAAAGCCGTCGGCGAAGAGATTCCCCTGGTTGTCGTAGCCGTCGAAGAACTCTTCGTCCAATGGCGTGCTGTAAACGCTGCCCGTGCCGCTGCCGTTCTTGAAGATCACGACCTGACCGCCGCCACCAGAGCTCGTCCCATACAAAATCCCGACTGCAAGATCGCCGGTAGCATCCATGGCGCAGCTGGATGGGAACGAGTAGTTCACCGACAGCGTTTTGATCGGCGTTTGGGGGACTTCGTACTCCGTGATCTGGGTATTGCCACCGATGTTCCAGAACGTCTTCTTCCCGTAGCCGTAGAGGACGTTCGTGCACCCTTGACCACCGTCGCCATTGATTTGCCCGATCTGCTTAACGCTCTTTGGATAGTCGAAGATGCTGGCGTACGTCTCGTAGTAGTTGAAGACGTACTCAAAAGTCTTCGACTTCTTATGCCGGTCCGGAAGAATCGTGGCGTACCGGGGCATCGGGTTCAGATGAGCCGCCGTCACCGGCCTACCGTTCACAAAGAGCGTCTTACCGACGTATCTGTAGGCGCCATTGAACGCAGCGTTTGACGGTGCGACCGCCGAGCCATCTCCGCATGCCGCGCACATCGCGAGTGCAAGCAGCGCAACGAGATATTTTAGTAAGCCAGACGCATTCATTAACATCGCTCCTTCTGTAAGTAGGCGGGATCGCGCTAATTCCTCAAGCAACTAAGCCGACGGACGAGCGACCAAGGACGTTCGCCATTTCCGTCGCCTATCCCAGCGAGGTAAGCGTCGACAAGTCTGCTAGCCCCTGCAGAGCTTCCCAATGCCTTGAATTCGGTTCTGTCCGGGCTCAACGGCAGGCTCTTGATGTAATTCGGTGGGCCACGGAATATGCGACATTGCTGAAGATGCCCGCCCCTAAGTTTACTTGCATTAACTCTCCGGATGTCGGATGACGGTTCTCGTCCCGGCACTACAGCAGAAGTGAAGAAACAGCCACCCGTGGGGTGGCTGTTCTTTACCTCTCCGGATGTTGGACTCGAACCAACGACCCGCTGATTAACAGTCAGTCAGAACAAGCACGTACCCTCTATAAATTTGGTCTTTTTGGCCGTTTCCTTGGAGACAAACCCGGTGGCAGTGAGACAAAATGGAGACAAGTCCGACCTGTCGGTGACCGTCTGGTAGAATGAGGACCATGACGAGTTCGATAAGTGCGCGTCAGCCGTTAGTCATCTGCCGCATCTGCAAAGGTAC
>DATHOO010000151.1:0-16379 GCA_035484815.1 Candidatus Acidiferrales bacterium | reverse complement strand
CGCGGACTGCGCGAGTCCGACTCGGCACACATAGCAACCATGCTTGCCCAAAGCCGGCGAATGAAGATCCTGATCGACGACCTTATTCGGCTAGCGCGCCTCGAACACGTTGCAGCGCTCCCCGAAACATCGTTTGACGTGAACGACGTCGCGCGCGAACTGCCGCGGGCCTTTCCACCCGACGTTCAGGAGCGCCTTTGCATCCAGCTCAGTTCAACACCGCTTAACGTACAAGCCGCCCCAGCCGAGTTTCGTGAAGCGCTCGTGGCTCTGACCGACAACGCGATAAAATATGGCGGCAAAGGCGCGGTCACGGTTAGCGTCGATGGTCACGATCAGGAATGTGAAATCGCCGTACGGGATGACGGTCCGGGTTTCTCCAGCGAAGATCTCAACTCTGCCTTCGACCGCTTCTATCGCGGGTCGGCTTCGCAGGGCACAACGGGAACCGGATTAGGCCTGGCAATCGCCGCAAAGGCGGTTGCGCGGGCTAAGGGGATGATTCAACTCTGCAATTTGCGGGACGGAGGAGCAGAATGCGTTATCCGGGTGCCGCTTGCCTAGGGTGTAGACTGTGGTTCTCGCCGGCCGCCGACGATTAGCACGTTTGTGATCGCCGTTTGCCGTCCGAACGTCGCGCGGAAACGGCCGGCGACGGTGAGTTTGCTGCCGTCGGCGACACCGGTGCCTCCGAACTGCACGACGTTGATACAGGCGTTGTCGCAGAGCTGATACGTCGTAGCCGTGCCGCGCCGCGTCTGCCGCGTTCCGGGGTTCTTGACCGTCCCCGAAACGGTGACGTCCTGACCGTCGTAGGTCGAAGGATCGGCTGACAGGGCGGACGGCGCGACCGTTTGCGCGCTATGCCCACACGCGACACTCGAAGCGAGGGCCACAAGAACGGCCAGGCGAGCTAGCGCGGTGACCACCGGCCGTAAGTATAGAGGTTGCTGCATGTGGTCTGCGATTCGGTTGCGCAGTGGTCCGTTGCCTGCCAAAACGCGATGCTATTTGACGACAGCCCGAGTTTCACCGCGCCAGCTGCATAGCGTAAACTACGCGGGCTTCAACTTCCAGCCCAGCCATGTCCAAGATACGCCAGTGAAAATAAAGTTCAATCCGACGACCAGGCCAATGAACCAAATCGCCGACAACGGCCACTGCACCCAAAGGAGAATGCCCAACACCGTACTGAGAACTCCGCTGACTGCGACCCAGCCGTAGTTCGGGAACTGCATCCAGAGCGCGCTTACGAACCGGAAAATGCCTCCGAAGACGAGTAGCACAGCAAGGAGCAGCGTGATCACGAGGGCGCCACCGACGGGATGCTCGATCAGCATCAGACCTACGATGATGTCCAGAACGCCAACTAACAGCAGCAGAATGATGTGTCCGGCTCCGCGAGCCATGAATGCCGTTATTAGCTGCGCGATACCGGCGATGACCAGCACGATCCCAAGTGCCCATACGGACGCCACCGTAGCGGCCCCCTCAGCCCAAATGGCGTAGATTCCAACTAGAATCAGAACGATTCCTAGCGCAACGTACCAGCCCCAATTATTGCGGGCTTGCGCGACGTCTTGGACGATTTGGCTCATTCGACTCTCCTTTGAAGGCGAGAAGTGCGCCCAACGGGCGTATGCGCCTATGGTAACGGATTGAGACCGCGGGGACTAGCCCTCGCCCGCCTCCCTACGTTCGTCGCTCTGATATTCCGAACGTTCCCGCGTTACGCGACCGCCACGCATCAATATTTTTGCCGTCAGGCTGCTCTGGCTTTGCATTCTGCGGCAGGGCCGAGGCTTGCTTGGTTTACACCGAAATCGAACCCAGGCTATACTTCATGATTCAAGCACGAACCGACATGAAAGAGCTCCAAGGGCAAACAGTCGTCGTAATCGGCGGCACTTCCGGCATTGGTCTTGAAACGGCTCGCCAAGCGGGTGCAGCCGGCGCCGAGTTGGTGCTTGTTGCACGCGCGCCGGAACGCCTCGAAGGTGTCGCGCGCGAGCTGAAGGCGCGTCAGACGGCTGCCTTCGATGTTAACGATCTGGGACGGCTCGAGCAGTTCTTCAAAGACTTGTCTACTCCCGTCGATCACATCATGCTGACGGCCGGCGGCCCCGCGTACATGCCGTTGTCCTCGATGAATCTTGACGACGCGCGAAAGCATTTTGACCAACGGCTGTCGGCAGTGCTCGGTACCGCGCTATTTTCGAGGGGAAAGGTACGCCCGGGAGGATCGCTGCTCTTCATCGGAGGCACCGGCGCTCGCCGCCCCGGCGCCGGGCTCGCGATTGCCACGACGCTTACCGCGGCTATTCCGGCACTTGCTGCAAATCTCGCCCTCGAGCTCGCGCCTACCCGCGTCAATGTCATTGCGCCGGGCTTCGTCGACACGCCGCTCTCAGCCACGCTTCTGGGCGACCAAATCGACGCTAGGCGCCAACAGCTACGAGAGACGTTGCCGATCGGGCGGGTAGTCAGCCCTGCTGACGTCGCCGCGCTCGCCATCGGAGTGATGCGTAACGGCGCGATCACGGGCGCTACGCTCGACATCGACGGCGGCCAACAGCTCGTGCCAAGCTGACGGCGCACTTTACTTCCAGAGAAAGGCGGTTGCGAAGTATGGGAACACTTCCCGGCGGAACGTTCACCTTGGCGAATGACCTCACCGTGACGCGCATGGGGTACGGCGCGATGCAACTGGCCGGTCCGCATGTCTTCGGACCGCCCGCCGATCGAGCCGCTGCTGTTGCGGTCTTGCGTGAAGCGATCGATCTCGGCATGACGCACATCGATACGAGCGACTATTACGGCCCCCACATCACAAACCAGGTTATCAAGGAAGCGCTGTACCCGTATCCGGATAATCTGCGCATCGTTACGAAAGTCGGCGCGCGCCGCGATTCAACCGGCGGCTGGCCCAGTGCGCTCGCTCCGCAAGAGTTGCGTCAAGCGATCCAGGACAACCTCAAGAACCTTGGCCTCGAAGTGCTTGACGTCGTCAATCTGCGGGTCGGCGGGTTCAGCAGCCCGGAACCAAGCTCTATTGCCGAACCGTTTAGTGTTCTCGCGCAGCTGCAGCAGGAAGGCTTGATCAAACACCTCGGCGTCAGCACCGTCTTGGCCGAGCAGGTTTCCGAAGCACAGTCTATCGCCCCGATCGTCTGCGTGCAAAACTTCTACAACATCGCTCACCGCGTGGACGACAAACTCATCGATTCCCTTGCCACCCAAGGGATCGCCTACGTTCCGTATTTCCCGCTTGGTGGCTTCACGCCGCTGCAATCCGACACCTTAAACTCGATAGCAAGCCGACTCAACGCAACGCCGATGGGCGTCGCGCTGGCGTGGCTGCTGCGGCGATCGCCAAACATTCTTCTGATCCCCGGCACGTCATCCGTCGCGCATCTGCGTGAAAACGTGGCCGGCGCCGCAATAGAGTTGCCCGACGATGCCCTCGGCGCACTCAACGCCCTGACACCCATCTAATGAGTTTTACGGACATTCCTCTCCTCGGGCCGCGCGACGAGGTCTTTCCGACGCTGTCGGACGCGCAGATCGAACGCATCAAGGCACGCGGGCGCGTGCGCGAGGTAAGCGCCGACGAGGTTCTCATCGAGCAAGGTGAGGCGACGGTTCCGTTTTTCGTCAACCTTTCGTCCGAGTTGGAAGCGGTGCGACCGACGGAACTCGGCAAACGCGTTATCACGCTGAGCGGACGCGGCCAGTTCACCGGAGAGATCAACACGCTATCCGGCCGCCAGACGATGTTTCGAATTAAAGCGTCGAAGCCGGGCGAAGTGATCGAGCTCGACCGGCACCAGATGATGGCGCTCGTACAAGGCGATGCCGAGATCGGCGAAATCGTTGTGCGCGCCTTCATTTTGCGCCGAGCTGGCCTGGTTTCGGGACACATCGGCGACGTCGTTTTGGTCGGGTCCGCGCACTCGGCGGATACGCTGCGACTCAAAGAGTTTCTCATGCGTAACGGACACCCGTACGCCTATCTCGATCTCGAGCGCGATACCGATGCCGAGCAGCTCATGACGAGCTTTAACATCGTTGCGAGCGACATCCCCGTTGTGATATGCCGCGGCAAAAATGCCCTCCGCAACCCGTCAAACCGCGAGCTCGCGGACTGTCTGGGATTCAACGAATCAATCGATGAGGCTCGCGTACGCGACGTCGTCGTGATCGGTGCGGGCCCGTCGGGCCTGGCGGCAGCGGTTTATGGGGCGTCCGAGGGTCTAGATGTGCTCGTCATCGAGACCAACGCCCCGGGGGGTCAAGCCGGCTCGAGCTCGCGCATCGAAAACTACTTAGGATTCCCGACCGGCATTTCGGGGCTGGAACTGGCAGAGCGCGCGTACACGCAAGCGGAAAGGTTTGGCGCGGAGCTCTTGATGGATCGAGCCGTGGGCTTGGAGTGCGACCGGAAACCGTACCACGTTCGCTTGGAGAGCGGCGGAATCGTCGCCACCCGCACGATCGTGGTTGCCAGTGGAGTTCGTTACCGGAAACCGGCCTTGGAAAACTTGGAGCGCTTCGAGGGGAACGGCATCTATTACGGCGCGACGTACGTTGAATCGCAGCTGTGCGGCGGCGAAGAAGTCGTCGTCGTAGGTGGTGGCAATTCGGCCGGCCAAGCTGCCGTCTTTCTTTCCGAGGCGGCGTCGCGCGTCTACGTACTCGTGCGGTCTGCCGGCCTGGCCGAGAGCATGTCGCGCTATCTGAGCTTGCGCATCGAGCAGACGCCGAACATCCAGCTGTTGACAGAAACCGAGATTGTCGCGTTGCTCGGCGACGACGACCGGCTGCAAGCAGTGCGCTGGCGGAACAATCGAACCGGCGTCGTCGAAGAGCATCCGATCGGACATGTATTTATGATGACGGGGGCCGCGCCGAACGCCGCATGGCTCGCCGCGTGCGCCGCGCTCGATGAGAAGGGGTTCGTGAAAACCGGCCCCCAGTTGAGTCCCGAGGATTTGGCGGCAGCGCGATGGCCGCTCCTGCGACAACCGTTTCTGTTCGAAACGAGTTTACCCGGCGTTTTTGCCGTCGGTGACGTGCGCGGCGGCAGCGTCAAACGCGTCGCATCGGCGGTCGGCGAAGGTTCGGTCGCGATTTCGTTCGTGCATCAGGTGTTGTCGCAATAGACCGTCGTACTCCTAAGCGGGTCTGACTTCACTCGCCGGCCGCCGTAACTTCCAGCAGGCGAAAACCTCCGCGCTCGATCGAGAAGGGCGTGGCGCTCAGTTCACCCCGCTCGACGGCCTCAAGCGATTCCCAGCTGCGCCGCTCGCTGTTGTAGACGCGGACGGCAGCGCGCTTGGGCAACAGGTTCTCATCGGCGAATTCAACCGGGACGTAATTCGTCGCGGCGCCGGTATTGCCGACGAGCAACACGAGACCTCCATCTCGCGCAAGCGCAACCACTATCGTATCCTTGGCGTAGACCCGGACGGCGTCGGACACGTCGGCCGAGTACACTTCCGTGCGCCAATCGCAATCGACGGCAGCGGTCGCGTAAACGCGAACACCGCTCTCGGGTTCACGGACGACGAAGTACGAGAACGGCCGGCCGTGATACGGAACGTCGCGCAGCGCGGTCCAATTCCAGTCCGAGGGCATGAGCGGGTTCACTCGGGGCGCTCCCGGCAACAGCACCAAACCGCAGAGCCCTTCGACCGCGGCCCACAAGAAGCGTGGCGGCTCCCACGGCGAAAGCCGCATGCCGCGATTAGCCAAACTTTCGCCGTCGAACCATTCGCTAAACTGACCCGGCACGGTATTGTACCGCTGCGGATCGATGCCGTAATGTTCGAAAGACGACCGCAGAGCGCGAACCATGGAATGCGGATGGTACTGCGCGGCGCCGAAAGCATACCACCAGGTCAGGCCGGGCCAAACGCCGCCCATAAGCCCCGAGTGCGCCGAAGGATCGAACCGTGGATCGAGGCTTGAGACGGTCCGGAGGCCCGCGGGCGTCCAAAAGTCCGGCGAATTCAGCCGGCTAATGATGCGAAAGCCGGTCTCCTCCGAGCAGGCGCGCATGATCACCGGAAAGATTTCGTCACCGGTGATGTCGGTACGCGGAGATCCGTCCACATCGATGTTCAGGTAGTAGAGCCCGTTCTTTGGATTGAGCAGATAAACGTCCATCGCGTCGCGGATTTTAGCCGAAGCCGAGGCGAACGCTTCGTGTTCGTCATCGCGACCAAGTTCCTCGGCAAGGTGGGCCGCGTACCGCAACGCAGCCACGCATTCCGCGTTGATTTCGGTGACGGCACCGCTGATGCGATAGCCGCTAACGATGTTCCGCCACCCCGCAATCGCCCACACATCACCCCGAGAATCATTGGCCGAGCAATAGACAAGGCCGCGATCGTCGACTTGTGAGATGATGTAATGGGCGGCGCGCGCGACCGCTGGATACGTTTTTGCCAGCCAGTCCCAATCGCCGGTGGCACGGAAATGATGATTGACGGCCAGGATGTAGAGCGGAGTGTCGTCGTTGATGTTGAGTCCATCGTCTTCAACCCTGCCGCTGATGGCGTCGAAGTACTCGGGCAGTTTCCCATTCGGATACTGCCGTTCCCCGAGATTATCGAGCAAATGGCGCGAAAACGACGGCAAGAAGTGGTCGTTGCCATAGACGAACCAGGCGGCGTCTCGCGTCACAACGTTTGCGTACGATCCCGGATCGTTGGTAAAAGCTTGCCCCGTGGGATACGCAGCCATCACGCGGCGCATGTTGACCTTACTCCATAAGGCGCCTTGATTGATCACCGGGTCGGGCGTCAGCACGCGGGCCGCGCGAAGGATCTCTTTGAGTGATTCAACGGTCTGATCGAGTGCGTCATCGGCGTTGGGGATTCGGCCGAATCGCTGCAACGCGTCCTGCTCGCCGGCCGCATAGACGCCGACCGCGAACCAAAACCGCTGCCGTTCTCCTGGCGCGAGGCTGAAATCCCATTGGAGTCGCCCGATAACGTCGCCCGTCGCCGAGGTGTCGTTGTCAAGGGCGTCGTTGAACGCCGGATCGTACGACCGGGCGTAGTCGCAATCGACCCCGAATCGCGCGGGAACTTCTTTTGCGCCAAAAACTCGAACCAACTGAGGTTGACTTGCGTTGTACGCGACCAGCGCATGATCGCCGTCGTCGTAGCGGGCACGAACGTCGGCTGCGGTGCTCCCGCAAAGCATACCCGAGGCTACAACTCGCAAGTTGTGTCGTATGCTGTCGCGATTCTCGAGTTCCACGATGACGTAAACGACCGGCTCGTCGTCGCCTGGATCACCCTTCGCAAATGGGAGGAACGTCGTCTCCGCGATGTCGATAACCTCGATGATTTGAAATCGAACGCGCTGGTACGCCGGATGAATCTCCAGAGCGCGCGGTCCTCCGGCAAAGACCCCCGAGAAGAACGGCTCTGCCCCTTCCGGCCGGCCGGCATAACGTACGTTAACGGTTCCGACAAGCGACTGGCCGATCGAGTTAAGAAAGATTCGCTCGATGGCCCCGTCGCCTTTAGTCTGAATCCAGACTGCGCTGTTGCCCAGGCTCGCTCCCATGGCTAGCTGCGAACCGGCGACGCTAAACGATTCCATGCTACCTGTCGCTACATTTCATGGAGCGGCCGCGGCACACACCGGTTCATCGGCCCTCGTCTCGCTTCCGAACATCCGTGCCAGGCCCGGAAACGCCTCACAATACGTCGGATGTATGTGCACCGATTCGTCGAGAGTGTGCCAGGTCGAACCGCTCTGAATGTGGGCGATAAAGACATGCACGAGTTCGGCTGCTTCGTAACCAACCAGCGTTGCGCCGACGATCTTCTCCGTATCGGCGTCGATGACCATCCGGTAAAACCCGCGCTCCTGACCCCATTCGATCGCGCGCGCTACCGCGCTTAATGGCACCTCCTCGGAGCGGGCGTTAACGCCCTTCGCGCATGCCTGTTCGTACGTGAGGCCGACGCGCCCGACTTGCGGCTCGGTGTATACCGCATATCCCAAAACGCGGTCGTCTCGCGTGCGATTGCCGCCGTCCAGTATCGATAGAAGACGCCGGTAATCTTCCCATGCAACGTGGGTAAACGCGGGTTGGCCGCTCACATCGCTGATAGCATAAACGCCTTGGCAAGATGTCCGGAATTGCGCGTCCACATCGACATAGCCGCGCCGATCCAAGGCAATGCCCGATCGTTGGACTTGCAGCGCGCCGGTGTTCGGCGTTCGGCCCGTTGCCACGAGCAACTGATCGCCGTCGTAGCGGGTGCCATCCCCGAGTTCGAGCGTGAAGACGTCGTTCGCGAAGGTTACGCGCGACGGTTCGGCGCTTAAATGGATGTCGACCCCGTCTTCCTTCAGCGACTCGCTCAGCAACGCGCTGACATCGGCCTCTTCGCCGTTGAGCACGCGGTCGCCACGATGAAAAATGTGCACCTCGCTGCCCACGCGAGCCATGCCTTGCCCCAATTCCAGTCCGATGTATCCGCCGCCGATTACAAGAAACCGCTTCGGGAGATCGGCGAGCGAAAAGAACGTCTTATTCGTTAGGTACGGCGTATCCGCAAGCCCGGAAACGTTAGGTATTGAAGCCGACGTGCCGGTGTCGATCACGATGAGCGGCGCAGTGACTTCGTCAGCGCCCGCGCGCACCACCCGCTCGTCAGCAAACGCGGCCTCACCGTGAATTACTTCGACGCCGGCCTCCGTTAGTCGTCGCTGCGTGCCATCGCGAAACGAGCCGACGATGCCGCGCAACCGGTTCATTACGAACGCAAAATCAACGTCGACGGTCGCGTGCACGCCCAGGGCCTTCGCTCGGCGGGCCCGCCCCGCCTGATGAGCCGCCGCCAGGAACGCTTTCGAAGGCGTGCACCCATAGTTAATACAGCTGCCTCCGATGCGATCCCGCTCAAGCAAGATGACGTGCCGCCCACGTTTTGAAAGTTCAATGGCGAACGGAGTGCCGCCCTGTCCGCTGCCGATCACGATAACGTCCGCATTCTTCACAAGCGCCATACCTCCGCACCGTCTGTTGCGCGACCTAGTCCGAGTTATCCTCGACGGCAAAGCGTCACCCAATTACAGCGGGCACCGCCGAGCGAGCCGTGGAAGATTGCGTTCTGATGTCGATCTCTCTGCGGGCGCTCGCCGGCTTTGCCACAATCCTGTGCCTCTGGCCCGGAGCAGCGTGGGCGCAAACCTCGTCGCAGGTGGAGACCTGGGAGACGCAGTTCGGCCAGCAGCGTTATATGGAGTATATGCAACGCGGCGAGATCGTCCCGCCGCAGTCGCCGCTCTATCGGACGCTCGACCAGGTCGGAGACGCCGTCGCTGCGGTTGCCGATCGCCAGTACTTTGCGCCGTTTCATTTCGTATTGGTGGACGATCAGACGCCAAACGCATTTTCGATGCCTGGCGGCAACGTTTACGTGACGACCGGACTGCTCTCGTTTCTCAAGAATAGAGACGAGCTCGCGGGCGTGATCTGCCATGAGGTCAGTCACGACATCCACCACGACATGTACGTAGTCTTCCAAGCCACGGAAGACGGTCGATCGCCGCAAGATCCCAACCTGACGGCCTACGAACGCGCCGCCGAGACAAACGCCGACCGCGCCGGCGCTTATATGTGTGCGAAGGCGGGATTTAACCCGTGGGGGATGGTGTGGAACTTTAAGCTATACCGTCAGGCGATGGGCGCCAGCAACGGCGGCGGCGCCGATCACCCCAGCGACGTGAAGCGCGAAGCCGATCTCGTCGCATTATTCCAAAGCGACAAAGCAACGTTTGGAAAATTCCGTGACGCTGCCGCGAGCGCGCGACCGCTAGCTCCACCTCAAATGCGGCAACGCCAAGATTCGCAGTACCCACAATATCCATCGCCTCAGTGGTATCCGCAATACCCTCAGCAGCAGCCGCAAAACCCTCAGCAGCAGCCGCAATATCCCCAGCAGCCGCAATATCCACCACCGCCACCTCCCTGTTATCCCGGCTGCTAGCCCTCGTCATCCAAAAGCCTGGACGACGCACGACTGTTCACCGACCTCCTGAAAGCAAGCCCCGCTCGCAACTATCCCGAATCGCGCGGGTTCGACCGAGTCATGAGTACGTCACGTATTGCCACACCATCGGCTGCCGCGAGCGGATCCTTCACGCTCGGTGGTGACTTAAAAATCCGTCGGCTGGGATTTGGTGCGATGCGCCTTACAGGAGCAGGCATCTGGGGCGAGCCTCGCGATCGCGATAAGTGCATCGCCGTTCTGAAAAGCGCACTTGATCTTGGCGTCACTCTCATCGATACGGCCGACTCGTATGGTCCCGAAGTCTCGGAGCAGATCATTGCCGAAGCGCTGCATCCATATCCAGAGAATCTCGTCATTGCGACCAAAGCGGGTCTCGTCCGGCCCGCGCCGGGTCGTTGGGAGCCGGATTGCCGTCCGCAACATCTGCGCGCAGCCGTCGAAGGCAGCCTCAAACGCTTGCGGCTGGAAAGAATCGACCTTTTGCAACTGCATACAGTCGATCCGAAGCTACCATATTCCGAGCAAATCGGTGCGCTCGTCGAGCTTCAGCGTGAAGGCAAGATTCGCCACATCGGCGTCTCCAACGTCGACCTACACGAGCTCGAAGAAGCTCGGCAACTCGCGACCATCGTCTCGGTGCAGAACGAATATAATCTCACAAATCGCGAATCCCAAGACGTCCTCGGCTACTGCGCGCGCGCGAACCTCGGCTTCATTCCGTGGTTTCCGCTCGCTACCGGCGATCTCGCAAGGGCCAGCGGCCCACTCAGGGAAGTCGCGCACCGCCGGCGCGCAACCCCCGCGCAAGTCGCGCTCGCGTGGCTCCTGGCGGAATCTCCAGTGATGTTGCCGATTCCCGGCACGGCAAGCGTCGAACATCTGAAAGAGAACGTCGCGGCTGCAGGCCTAACGTTGAGTGACGAAGATCTAGCCGCGCTCGGCGCGGAGCATCAAAGGTTGTCGTAAGTGCTTAGCCATAACCGTCTGTCGGCGACGCGGATGTTCACGAAGCTGCCGATCACAAGTGCCGCCTTTGTTGTGATAGAATCTTATGTGGCATGAAGGCCCTCCGCTTTAACCAATACGGACCGCCGTCGGTGTTAACGATCGAAGAACTCCCTACGCCGCAACTGCGTGCCGGCTTGTCGCTCGTTCGAATAGACGCCTCGGCAGTCAATCCGAGCGACGTTAAGAACGTCGCCGGCGCTTTCAAAACGTCGCTCCCGCGCACGCCTGGGCGCGACTACGCCGGCACCGTGATCGCGGGCGATGGCAAGGGACGTGAAGTATGGGGTAGTGGGCCTGGTTTCGGCGTCGAATGCGATGGCTGCCATGCCGAGCTTGTCGCGATGCCCGCGCAATGGCTTGCGGACAAGCCGCCGCATCTCTCCATGGAGCAAGCCGCTGCGATCGGCGTTCCGTTCGTTGTCGCCTGGAACGGGCTCGTGCAGAGAGCCGAGGTTAAGTCGAACGAAACGGTTTTAGTCACCGGCGCCTTCGGTGCCGTCGGCCGCGCAGTTACCCAAATCGCGCACTGGAAGGGCGCGCGCGTAATCGGCGCCGACGTCATCGAGCGCGATTCGGAATGCGATATCTACATCAACACGAAAACGCAGGATCTCGTGAGTGCGGTCAGAGCCGCGACGAACGGTAAGGGCGTCGATCTCGCGTACGATACGGTCGGTGGACCGCTTTTCGAGCAATGCCTCAAATCACTGCGGATCGGTGGACGACAGATCGCTATTGCGAGCGGCGGCGAACGCCGCGTGTCGTTCGATTTGATTGACTTCTACCATAATCTTACGTGCTTGATCGGCGTCGATTCGCTGAAGTCGACCGGCCCCGAGATCGCGGCAATTATGGGCGCCCTAAGGCAGGGCTTCGAATTGGAAGCCATCAAACCGTATCCGATACAGACGTGGCCGCTGCACGATGCCGTTGCCGCTTACACGGCCGTGGGGAAGGGCGCCGGCCCCGAAAAACACGTACTCATTCCTGCGCTGTCATGAAATTGACGCACGGCACTCTCGGCTATTCGCTAAGGTCGCCGAGCCAGCGCAGTGCACTGAGACTTGGGAGAAAACAATACTCGCCGCCCCGTGTAGTGACGAATCGTGATAAGCCCTTCAGCTGCCGGCGAATCGGCCGGCGGGGTATGTTAAACGTTCCCTCACCGTCGCCGGCACCGGAAATCGGATCGCGCTCCTTCCCGCCGCCGAAAAAGGCACCGTCATTCATCCACTCCGATTGAACGAATTCGAACTGCCGCCCGAGGTTTGCGCCGACGAAGGCGAACATCAGACCTCGATCGACGCCATCGTCCTCAAGAATGCCCTCAGGAAGTGCCGGACCGTAGCCGCTTCCACGCCGGATCATCCGATGTATCCGCATGACGCCGGCGATATCGGCGTCGCGCGGGTTCATGCGACGAATATGCGAGCCGAGCGGCGTCTTGTAGCCGATCGCGTCGTCGGCTTCAAAGAGAAAGCTGTTGTTGCGCGCCGGATCGGCGCCGATCTCCGGATGGTCGGCATCGGGTGATAATGCTAAGGGCGCGCCGCTGCGCCAACGCCCCATCATCTTCGCCGCTAGCAACTCTTCATCAACGGCGTCGGTAGCGTTGGCCCGCAGGTACTGACGGAACGCAGCCACGCGCTGATGGAGCTTGCGAAAGACGATGTAGCTGCCGTTTCGGCCGAGAATCTCAGGCTGTGGAACGTTCGGGACATCGCTCATCTCGTCCGGATAGCCGAGCACGAACTCACCGGCCTTCAGTGGGACTTCGTTCAGATTAGTTCCCGGAATGCCACTGCCCTCAATTGCAGGGTGGCTGATGCCGTCTTTGAAGCCGAACGGCTCCTTTTCATGCTCGAGTACGTGGCAATCTTGACGCCACGTCGCCTCGACACCGGGTAACTTCCGCAATGCGCCTTGGGCACGTTCGATCGCCGGCGCAAGCCGCAGCTCGTCGTTGGATACGGCCGTGATCACCACGTGAACGTCAGGCGTCCCCAACGGCTTCTCCCAATGTTCCGGGCTGCTCTCGCCCACGTCGCCTAAGAGCTCCGCGCGCGCTGCCATGCCACGCGCAAATGGTGCGGGAAAGGTGTCGAGCGACGCCGCCGGAACGCCGAGGGCGCGAAGTCCTTGAAAGGTGAGCGCCGCGCTGACCCACGTATCGCGCGCCGGACTCTCCGGATGAGCCGCCGACGCTACCACGCTGCTCAGGCGACGCATCAGCTCACGTCCCGCGCGACGGTCGTCGATGCGTAAGATGATGTACGTCGCGGCAAACGGAACTGGGCGCGGCCGGAGCACGCCACTCTGAATGTCGGCTAAGTCCAGCATCGGCGCCACACTCATTTCGTCGCGAGATTCTGCCAGAAGCGCTCTAAGCTTTCGTCGCCGCCGAACAGGGTCGTAAAGATCGTCGAGTCGGCAAAAAGGATGTCGCCGGCGCGGTCGCCGGAGGGCGGCATCCACAGGAACATGTTGAACTCACGATTCCCGGCTTCAGTAAATGGATGCGGCTTCGAGGTGTCGATCGGCTGCCGTGCCAACACGTGGATAGCCTTCGGGTCGGCGGACGTCACCGCGTAGTGCGGCAAATGCATGTGAAAGACAAACGTGCTTACGCCCTGGAGCCAGCCGCGACGATCTAAATCGCCGGCGATCGAGAGCGGGACCGTCTTCGTCGTGCCGGGGTGCGTTGCAGGGCGCAGGCCCCACTGATTTTCAACGGGAGTGCCGAGCCCTTTCATCAAGGACCGTACGTACTTGGCAAAGCGTTGTTGGCGTGGAACCAACGGATCCCCATGGTGCGCATACTCGATATTGCGTTCTTTTAAGTCGTCGGAGGCGCCGACGTCGTGATGCGGCGCCAGAATTAAGCAGGTTCCCTCGCGAGCGAGAAAGGCACGAAGCGCCTCAACCTCCTCGGGGGCAGCCTCTTGTTCGGTCACCATGTGGTCGAGCCCGAAGATCATCAGCGTGTCCGTGTCGGCGAGGATCCGCTCGTCGATCGGCAGCCTCTGCCCCGCCTGATCGACGCGCTGGTAGACCGCCACGGGCTGACCCGTTACTTCGCCGACGACGCGTTGAAAGCTCAGCAGCGAAAGATGAAAGAGTTCGAGCGTCCCCTCGATGCCTTGGAGGAACATCTTGTCTGAGTATGCTTCCGTTTCGTACGTGGGCCAGCCGACGCGACGTACTTCGGTCATCGTCGAGAAGCGATTGTCCAGCTCGCTGACCTCGCGATTCGATTCCCATGGATAGCTCCAAGTCCAGTAGACGCTGAAGCGGCGGTTTCCTTGAGAGTACTTTCGCGGTAGGTGAAGCTGGTTATACGTTCGACCCGTCGCCGTCATTGCATCTGGTCGAGCATGTTGCTCAACGATTGCTTCACATGCAGCGCCTTCTTGATCTCGTCGGCGGAGACGAACGGATACTCCCCGTACTCCATGAAGCTCGGTCGATGGTGGTCGCGCACGAACTTGATGAAGGCGGGGACGTTGCTCTTCCAGTCTTCGGGGAAGCCTTCCAGATTCTCAAAGGCCGTGTTCAGCCCAGCCTTGGTGAAGAGCGCTACCGCGTCGTCGGTGTACTTGTCGAAGTCGGTGTCGAAGATGCCCTGATACATGAAATACGTTTCGTTGTTGATGTCGAAGAGCACCCACTTGAGATAGTGAAGCTTGAGCGGTGCCAAATAGTTGGGATCGTCCTTTAAGGCCTTTTCCACGGTGTCGGCGTACGAGCGCATCGCGGCCTCGCGGCCGGGCTTGAGCTTTGCAATGATTGTGAATCCGTAGCACGCCGGAGTTTTTGGGAAGACTGGGCCGTAGTTGCCCTCTTTATACTCGAAGTATCCGTCCTTCGGGATCGCCAATGCCTGTGGCTTGCTCCAATCGCCGTCCTCGGTGGCCATGGTTTGTTCTCCTTGCGTAGCTGACTGGGGAATATGGCACTTCCACAGGTGGCGAGGCCCACCTCGCATCCTGAGCAGTCGTTTCGATTTTAAAATTAGGGCGTCGGCGTTATGATTGATTTGGTGAACGCCCCGTTCTTCGACGTGATCGTCATCGGTGCCGGGCCGGCCGGGACCGCGGCAGCCCTGCGTGCCGGCGATCTCGGCGCCAAGACCGCCCTAATCACAGGCGGCGATTTCGGCGGGATGGCCGCGAACGAGGGCCCGATTCCCGTTCGCGTTTTAGCGCATGCAGCCCGATTGGCACGCGAGGCACGTCAGTTGGCGCTGTATGGTATCGGAGTCGAGCGGCCAGCGCTCGATTACCCGCGATTGGTAGAACGCGCACGAGAGGTCGTCGGCGAGGCGCGCCGACACTCCACCTTGCTAGAACAAATCAAAAACGCCGGCGTCGAACTCTTCGAGCAGGCTGGAGCCGCAGCATTTGTCGACGCTCAGACGATCCGGAGCGTGTCGGGACCGACGTTACGCGGGCGGCGAATCGTCATCTGTTCGGGGGGCGTCAGCCGTACCCTCGACGTTCCCGGCGCGGACTTGACCGTTGCTCCGGCTGCGGCCTTTTCCCTGACCACCGTTCCAAAAACCATGATCGTCATTGGTGCAGGGGCGACGGGTGCGCAGGTCGCGTCAATCTTCAACGCGCTCGGTTCGTCCGTGACGCTCTGCCAGGGCGCTTCGCGAATCGTTCCATCGGAAGATGCGGAGGTCTCTTCAGAGGTGGCTCGCGCGTTTCGCGAGGACGGAATGGACGTACGCGAAGGGTGCCGGATCGTTGGATTTGAGAAAACCCCGACCGGCGTGCTCGCCAGACTCAGCGGCGGTGACACGATCGCGGCGGAGGTCGCCGTCTGCGCGATTGGGTGGATGGCTGATTCCGGCGCGATGAATCTCGCCCAGGCCGGAGTGCGCACCGATCGGCAGGGGTTTATCGAAGTCGACGAGTGCCGGCGCACGACCGCGGCTCACGTCTACGCCGCCGGTGACGTCATCGGCCGTGCGATGCTCGTTCCGCAAGCAGTCCGCGACGGTTTCGTCGCGGGAAATAATGCCGCATCGGCCGATGCGATCCGCGTTCCGCCGGACGTCGAGCCAATAGGCAGCTTTACCGACCCCGAATACGCAAAGGTCGGTTTGACCGAAGAGGAGGCGCGCGAGCAGCACCACGTAGTGATCGCGCAAGCGTCATATGCCGAAACGACGCGACCGATCATCGACGGTCGCATTCGCGGATTCTGCAAGCTTGTTATCGATTGCAGCACGCACCGGCTCTTAGGCTGTCACATCGTTGGCGAGCGGGCGGTCGAGGTGGCACAAATGGCGGCGATTGCGATGACCGCGGGAATGACCGTCGA
>DATHOO010000150.1:0-5246 GCA_035484815.1 Candidatus Acidiferrales bacterium | reverse complement strand
AGAACGTCGTTGCCGTACCCGTAGGAAACGTACAGGATCTTGCTTCGAACCGCTTCGGCCCGCATCCACGATCGAACGTGGCTGGGGGCTGCAACTGCCGGGATGGTATTATTTTGAACCTGTTGACCCGTGCAGGCCGCGAAAGGGAGCGACGTGCATAAGATTACGGAGGCTCGTAGTGTAGAGCTCTTCACAAGCGTATTCTCCTTCACCATAGAATAACGTAGCCGGTCGGCTCCCGCATGAGCAAAATACTCAGAGGCTCACGGGTCGAGCCTCGATTCGGAAGCGCGGCGCAACTCGGCGGAGATCTGCCATCGCGACCGGATCCCGAGTTTGATAAAAATCGCTTCGCAATGGTTCTGCACCGTTCGCTCGCTTAGCCCGAGGACGCTGGCGATCGCCCGATTCGACGACCCTTTGGCCGCCAGGTGTGCGATCTCCGATTCGCGCGGCGTGAGCTGTTTGGCCATCCGTTTGGGGATTACCGGGCCGGTCCAGCGTAGGCCCGGGGCGACTCGCGCGCCGCAGCGCCAGTAAAGCGTTGCCACTGCTTCGTGGTCGCCGCCGGCCGCGAGGGCGACCGCCTCGTGCAAGGGCCGCTTCTCTGCGGCAAAGCAGCGAGCGGCACGCGATGCCAGTTCTTTTGCATGCACGTCCATGCGGCGGCGGCCGGCGATGAAGCTGTCGAAGAGGTCCTTACGCGCGCGTGCCAAGGCCAGATCGTTCGAGCACTGCCGCGCGACCAGCGTGCTGATGCGCGCGAGCTGATGGTTCGATCCGAGCCGCGCCGCGCGGATCGCAAGCTGCAGGCTATTGTCGAGCGTCGTCATCGACTCTAGAGCACGCGATAAGAGAGCGTCGTGGGCGCTGCGATCTTCTAGCTGTTCGTACAAGAAGCAGAATGCCTCGACCAGCGGGCCGACCAGGTATTGCTCGCGTCTACTGAAAGCGATTTCGACGAGCTCCGAATCCGAGCTCGACGCCAGCAGCTGCTCATCGCCGAGCATGACTGCAAGCGGTATGCCGACCGCCGCGATGCTTAACAGCATGGTCGGATCTTCGCTTTGCATCGTCGCGGTCTGCGCCGCGCCGACGGAGTGGAACTCGTGCAGGAGGTGCGCTGCCCGCTCGAGCTCACCCGCTTCCAATAACGCTTCGGCGAGGCTCACGATACCAAGTGAGACCGAGCTCCCAGCCTCCCGACGGATCGCAAGCGCCTCCTCGAGGCGCGCGACGGCTACATCAATGCTGCCTACTTCCGTTGCAGCCGTACCGTAGTTGTTGAGGATCTGCGCGCAGAGCGCGAGGTCACCATGGGCCCGTGCCGCGCCGATCGAGGTCTCGAACGCTTCGAACCCCTCAGCGATCCGGCGGGCCTTAGTGCATGCGACCGCGTGCGCATGAAAGTACAGGGCCGCGATCTCTCGATCGTGCAAACTGATTTCGGGACGAATCTCGGTTAGAGCGTTAAAGGCTCGCTTCGACTCATAGTCGAGTGCGAGCCACAACGCCACGCGAATCCGCGCTCGTAAAGCCTGGCGCTCTCGAGCCCCCGACTGAGTAGCTTTCAATCGTTTCTCCAGATTCAGCCTTTGGCAACCGCGTCGCGAGCATCGAGAGGACCGCAGCTGATTTCAAGGCCGCCGCATTTTTGAGGTATTTGCGGGCGGTTCTAGAGACGACGACCCGGCTCCCTGGCTGGGTCTCGAGCGAAATACCTACTCTCTGGAACGCGGGTTGTAGGCAGCGCCTTTCACCGAAAAGCTTGCGTTAAGGCCGTTGCTGAAGCTGTACAGATACGTAAGGGCAGCGGTGCTGTATTTGTAAACGTCGATCTGGCCGGCGGTGTAGTTAGCCACTGCAAAGGCTGTCGACTTCTCGTTTAGGTGCCCCCAGAATGCTTCGCCATGCAACGGGAATGGGCCGCCGACAACTTTGCAGGCCGGTTTGCAACCGGAATATATGACCAACGCTCCGGTATTGTTCGCGGAAGTGTCGATCGCAACCAGATTGCCGGCACTGTCGATGTCAAGGCCGCCCGGACTCGTGTTCCCGTAGCCGCTAGCTGCCACGCCGGCTCCCTTGCATTTTGCGAAATAGGTCAAGGTTGGAAAGAACTGCGTGTTGTATGCGGATGCCCAGCAGTTGCCGTTCTTGTCCATCGCTACGCCGACCATCTCGTAGATAGCGGAATTGGTGAGGTTCAGACTGCATCCACTCTTTATCGTGCAGACCGAGACGCTGCCGGCCTTGCTGCCGTTGTCGAACATGTTGGCGACGACGATTTTGTCTTTGAGAGCGTCGTTGCTTGCCGCATCGACCGGCTGCCCGAATGAGTCGCTCGTCGACCCGGCTTTAGCTCCGCACATACCGGGGCCTTTGAAGATAATGATTGAGCGGCTACCGCCATCGGGATCGATTACGTTGCCCTTACCGTCGACGGCGACGCCGTTGAGGTACTGCACGCCCGGGATATTGCACGTCGGCGCGCCATTTTTCTTATTGTTGAGCTTGTATGCCAAAATGCTTGTGGCGGAAAATTGGCTAACGTAAAGGCCGCCCTTAGACGCATCGGGCATTTCAAGGTCGGCGATGATGCCGGCGTTCGAGTACTGGGGAGCCGACGCAGGGGCACTTGGTGAAATGCCGTTAACTGCGCAGCCTGCGAGAAGTCCTATGGCGACCGCATAGAGGGAAAGTGCTACCAAACGCATGCTTTAGAGAATCTCCTTACGGGAACGAAGGTTTTTGAGCTACCGAGTCCAGTGGGGTTCCGTCCACGGGCGCCCGGTCCTAGCAGTACAAGCTATGCTGCCGAAAGCGTTGCCAATTAGAAACACTTAACCCTTCGCCAATCGAACGCAGAACGTTCGCGTGTTCGTCGCCGACGTCGCTCCCTAATCAGCTGCTCGGCACAGCGTCCTTGCGGCACTTTCGGAACGGCTCTACCAGGCCGCCCAAAACCACGCACGGCCTCCAAAAAGCGGTGGCGTGTTCGCGATCTATCACGTCACTCTAGCGCCATGGCTACCGCAGCGCCTACACCGCCGTAACGAATGCTGTTGCATTTTGCGTTGCACCCCTAATGTGCTCTACTCATCTGTCCAACTGAGGGCGCTGCACAAGAGCTGGGCTCGGAAGCGGCGTTTTGGAATCGAGATCGGGCGCGCATGCCAGCATCGCTCCAGTATCACGTATATGGCGCGCGAGATCGGCCACTTTTTGGCGCGTCTCATCGTTGTTCAGAAACTCATACATTACTCGCGGAACCGTGTGCGACGTCTCGTCGGCGATGAGATCACTATACAATACGTCGCCGCTCTGTGGCTTGTCGTAGGCGTCTGCAAACCGCCCGAGATAGTCTTGCAGGACCGTCATGGCAACGCGAAACCGCGTCCACCGATGGCTTTCCCATGAGAGTCTTTTCGTATCGGGTGCAAGCGCACTCGGCTCAGCAAAGCGGTCGATTAAAGCTTTTGCCGCTTCACGACCGCGCTGGCGGAGCGCCTCAATCATCTGGGAGTTCATGTTCAAGTTCAGTCCGCCTTCTTCAGGATGCATTGCAATGGTTACGATTCGATCCCTTATTCCGGGGACGGTGGATTGCATGTTGTCGTTCCAGTTCTGCAACGCATTGAATATGGCCGCGAAAAAGCCCGATAAGCCGGAGATCTTAACAAAGCGCGAAAGCCGCCCCTGACCAGCGACCTGGGTCATGACGATGCCGTTCGCGGGTGTCCTCGGGCCGAATGCGCCTAAATTTAACGCCAGAGTGGGCCAGCTCGGAAGTGGCGAATCGAACATTGCGATCGGGAAGTTGCTCGTCAGTCCGCCGTCGGAGAACCAAACTGTCTGTGGCAACTGCGGGTCGGCATCCGTACGATCCACCGCATACAATGGAACGGCGCTCAGAAGGACTGGAAAAGAGAGGCTCATCCGCGTCGCTACGATGATCGGCAAATCACTGATCGGCGGCAACGGAACGAGATCGGGAAAGGTCGTCGCATCGCTGCGCGAACTCTTAACCATCCACTCAACGACATGCTCGGGAAAGAAGCGTCTCAGCTCGGCCGGTTTGAAGTGATACCGGTTGGTTCGCGTCGGGAACTGGTAAGGGCGCCCTTCTGTTAAACTCGTTGTGACCATCTGAAGGTTTACCGCGCGTCCCGGCACCGGAGTCGGCTGTTCGATTGCGAACCGCGCCGGCTGTTTGGTTGGATCCCAAAGCATGCCGAACGTCAAAGGTGTCCTCCCAACCTCTAGACCTGCGGTTTGTTCGAGTTCACGAGTCAGCCACGTGCACAGCGCCAAGTCGTTGCTGGGCTCGGCGTCGTCTACACCGGTCACAAGGCCGAAATAATTCCGTGGGAGGTCGCGCAAAAGATCCCACGCAAGGCCAGCAACCGAGAATGCGATCGCGCCTCCAATTCCGACGAGCAACGCAAGTGCGTAGTTTATGACGCGCGCGCTCGGGTCGCTGAGCTGGGACACTGCAAATAAGTATCCGGCTGCTGGGATGAGTCCGACCACCGCATTAATCGGATAGGCTCGTATAAGGCTGGAGAGCTTTACGACAAGACTGCGCTTTGGCGCAAACAGATCGACGATAATCCCAAACAGCGCTTTGGTAGCGTGGTTCGGTGCGAACAGGCGAAAAAGATGATCCTCTTCGCCTAGATACTCCGGAATGTCACGCAGGCGCGCGAATCCGGATTCAGGATCACCGAGCGAGCGATCGTGCTGGCAACGAACCCGCCGGTACTGCGCGGCGGCCGCGATCGCCGCTGCAATAGCACCGGCTGAAGTGCCACCGATGCTTTTTAGATCAAAGACGCGCGAAATTCCGAAAATCGCGTCAGGATAGACAACGCCGCTGGTAACGCCGCCTTTCATTACGAGATCGCAGTTCCGACGATCCATATGCACCGCCTTCGATAGATTATTCCTTCGCGCCAAGGACCTCGTTTCGCTTCCTAACTCGGAAGCGCTCCTGCGGGCTTTGCTCCGGCTTTACGCACTAGCCCAGTCGAGATGAAATATGCCCTCGAGAGGAACGAATATTCGGCACAATCGCGCCGTATCGTTGCCCAGTGCGGCAGTTCGTCGCGTATCGGCGGCATCGCCGACGGCTGCCTGCCACGCCCATCGATTGATAACCGGAAATGCAAGCACGGCGAGGATAACGGCGGAACCACCAATTGCGACTCGCCGCGTCTCAGAATGCGAGCGCGTCAATAGGATCA
>DATHOO010000149.1:0-10534 GCA_035484815.1 Candidatus Acidiferrales bacterium | reverse complement strand
TCTTGAACGAGCTGGCCGCCGCGTTCGAGACGAAGTGATCGAGCCGGCCGAACTCGGCGTGGACGCGATCGAAGAGCCGGTCGATCTCCTCGACGTTTTCGACGTTCGCCTGCACCGCGATCGCGTGCGAACCGAGTGCCTCAATCTCGTCTACCGTCCCGTCTGCGAGTTCGGCGTTGCGGTTGTAGTTGACGACGATCGACGCACCCTCACGCGCCAGCGTGAGCGCGAGCGCGCGGCCGATGCCGCGCGAGCTGCCGGTAATCAGCGAGACCTTGCCCTCGAAGCGGCCGGTCATGCGTCGGCTTTGCCGAGAAGTTCGCGTGCGATGACGGTCTTTTGAATCTCGTTCGTTCCTTCTTCGAAGCGCTGGGCGCGCGCATCCCGATAGACGCGCTCGATGGCATTCGGCTGCCAGAAGCCGATGCCGCCGTGAATCTGCAGCGCCTTGTCGCTGACGCGCGTCAGCATCTCGACCGCCTGCAGCTTCGACATCGACGAGAGCATCGCGGCGTCCGGATCATCGGCTTCCCATCGTCGCGCCGCATGGAGCACCAGTTGGCGCGCGGCTTCGATATCGGTCGCGTTCTCGGCAATCATGAAGCGTATGGCCTGACGCTGCGCAAGCGTCTTCCCAAAAGTCTCACGCTTCCCGGCATATTCGATCGCCAGTTCTTGCGCTCGGCGCGCCAAGCCGACGCAGCTCATCGCAACCGAAATGCGGCTGGGCGTCAGAAAACCGCCAAGCGCGATGGCCAATCCCTGCCCCTCGTCGCCGAGCCGGTTCGCCACCGGAACCGGCGCGCGATCGAAGGAGAGGCGTGCGTGATCGGTGCCGCGGACGCCCATCGACTCGTCCATCGCCGTCACGTTTGCTCCAGGCGCGCGCCGGTCGACAAGCAATGCGACGGTGCCGTCGGCGCCGCGCGTTCCGGCCACGCGCGCAAAGAGCAGCCAATAGTCGCAGATCGTGCCGAAGGTGATGAGGTGCTTCTCGCCGCTCAAGTAGTACGTGTCGCCTTCGCGAGTGACGCTGCAGCGCAAATCGGCGCCCGTGCCGGCGGTCGGCTCGGTTAGCGTGAACGCAATTTTGATCTCGCCTTTGACCGATGGTATGACGAACGAGCGCCGCTGCTCGCCGGTCGCGAAGCGATCCATCGCGCGCCACGTACCGTTGACGACGTGCACGATCATGCGAACCGACGCATGCGACATCGAGAAGAGTTCGATCAGTTCGAGGTAGCGCGTGAACGGAATCGCGCGGCCGCCGTACTCCGCGGGAGCCGCCAGCGAGAGATAGCCGCGGGCGCGGAGCTCTTGCCACAGCTCGGGCGGAACGCGCCGCTCGCGCTCGATTCGCTGCGCCCAAGCCTCGGCCGGTCCTGCCACGTAGGCGGCGATCTCGTCCTTCAGCGCGGTGAATGCCGCTTCGTCGAACTGGTTGGCGCGCTCCAGCTGCTTCACGAGATCGCCGCCTTGGGGCGCTCGTGTGGCCGCAATCCGCGCGCACGTTCGCGCAACACGAACTTTTGCACTTTCCCCGACGGTGTGCGCGGCAGTTCGGTGACGATCTCGAGCCGTTCGGGCCAATACTGCTTGGCGACTTGACAGGCGTCGAGATAATGCTGCATGCGAGCGAAATCGAGCGTCAATGCGGCGCGAAGGACGACGAAGGCGCAGGCCCGCTCACCCAAACGCGCATCCGGCATCGCGACGATCGCGACGTCCGCGATCGCGGGATGGTCGGCCAGGAGCTGCTCGACTTCGGCAACCGGAATCTTTTCGCCGCCGCGGTTGATGACGTCGCGCACGCGCCCCGTAATGCGGATATATCCCGCTTCGTCCATCACGCCGAGATCGCCGGTGCGGAACCAACCGTCGGGAGTAAAGGCGGCGGCCGTCCAATCCGGATGGTCGACGTATCCTTCGAACATCGTCGGCGATGCAACTTCGAAGTGTCCTTCCTCGCCGGCTGGAAGCACCTGTCCGTTAGCGTCGGCAATGCGCAAACGAATGCCTCGCAGCGCTCGTCCGTCGGTTCCCCAGACTTTCGCGGCTTCGTCGCCCGGCGCGGCGAGCGTTCCGAGACCGGATTCGGTCGTGCCCCACGCGCCGCAGACGGCCGTACCGAGAATTCGCGTCGCACGCTCTGCCAAACTGCGCGGCACCGCCGCTCCGGTTGCGACGAAGATGCGCAGCGCCGCCGGCGGACTCGCACCTTCCTCGACGGCTTGAACGAGGTCGGCCAAGAACGGCGTTGCGGCTTGCACGAACGTTCCATCCCAATCGTTGAGCGCGCGCAGCGCTCGTGCGGCATTCCACACCGGCTGCACGATCTGCGGGACGCCCATAACGATTGCGAGCCACATGCCGTAGAGGAACCCGGTTTGGTGCGCGAGCGGCGATGGGATGAAGACGCGGTCGTCCGAATGCAGCCCCAAGTGCTCGACTTCCATCGCGGCGGCGCGCATCAGCACATCGTTACGGTGCAGCACGCCCTTTGGCTCGCCCGAGGTTCCCGACGTGAAGAGCAACTGCGCGAGGGCCGTGGGCTTGGGGCGGCGCGCATCGAGCGCTGCCGGGTCGACTTTGACTGCCGACAACGCCTCTTGAAGTCGCAGCCAGCGCACGGAGTTTTCGTTGAAGGCCGGAAGTGGATGCACTTTGCGTCCGCTTGCGGAGACGATGACGTGTTCGAGCTTCAACGGCAGGCTGCCGCTGAAGATCGATGCTTCCGAGAGCAACGATGCGACCTCGCCGGCGGGATGGCGGCCGCGCGCCTCATCCGGCACGACGAGCACCCGCGCTCGCGAGCGGCGTAGACAAAAGGCCACTTCGCGCTCGCGGAAAATCGGCATAAGCGGGCAGCAGATCGCGCCGATGCGCAGCGTTGCGAGCGTAACGACGATGAACTCCAGACAGTTCGGCAACTGGTACGCTACGCATTCGCCGGGCGCGACGCCGAGCTCGAGCAGCAGCATCGCGGCGCGTTCGCTGCGGTCGTATAGCTCCTGCCACGTCAGCGTCGCGTCGCTGGTTTGGCGCGCTTCGACGGCAGCGATTTCTTGTGGCCGGTCGCGTGCGATGTCCGCGAGAAGCTCGTCGAGGGTGAAAAGGCTCGCGCGATCCGGCTTGAGCATCGGCGACGCCGGTTTTACCGAAGAACGGCCGTTGGTGGGCGCGTCTGAGATCGACATCGGAACGCCGATGCCGCGCATTGCCTCGAGAAAGCGCGGATACGAAATTCGGTAGGCATTCGGATAGGTTAGCGAACTCTGACCTTCGGCCCGCGACGCCGCTACCGCCAACGACATGAGGATCCGGTGGTCGTTGAAGGAGGAGAGGCGCGTGCCGAAGAGTTGCGAAACGCCCTGCACGATCAGACGATCGTCCTCCATTTCGAGTCGTCCGCCCATCCGGTTGAGCTGTAACATGGCTGCGACCCGATCCGACTCCTTCAAGCGAATGTGGCGGATGTTTTCGAGAATCGTTTCGCCTTTCGCAAAGCTGCCAAGCGTTGCCAGAATCGGCAACATGTCCGGAATGTCGCGACAATCGACGCGCACACCGCGCAGCACGATGCCGTCATGTCTCACGCGAATCGCACCGGCTTGCGCATCGTAGGTCATCGGCAATCCCATCTCGCGGACGATCTCCATAAATGCACCTTCCGGATGATCGGGCAACTCAGCCGGCGGCGTGTGGAGCCCGCGAAAGAGCACGTCGGACGGGTGGATGGCCGTGGCCGCGAGTCCGAATGCCGCCGAGCCGATGTCGGGCGGCAACGCCACGTTCGCCGGATGCGCTTGCTGGCGAGGCTCGATTTCGAAGCGGCGCCAATCCGGCGCGATTCGCACGTGCAGCCCAAAAACGCGCATCATCTCGACGGTGAGCGCGATATAGGGACGCTCGTTCAACTCGCCTTCCACCTCGATGATGGTCCGCTCTTTCGCAAACGGCGCCAGCAACAGCAGGCCCGATATCCATTGCGAGAGCGTTCCGGGAATCACGATCGTCCCGCCGCGCGGAGGATCGGGATCGATCGCGATCGGTGGACAGCCGCCCGCCGACTCGAAACGGATGCCCATTTGGGCGAGTGCATCGAGCAGCGGTCCGACCGGGCGACGCCGGAAATACTTCTGCGCGGTGAGCGTGATCGGCGCGTCGGCGAGCGCTGCCAATCCAATCATGAAATAGAGCGTCGAGCCGGAGCTTCCAACCGAAACGGCCTTGCGCTTCACCGAGTAAGGGCCGCCGGTTACCTTCAGCGTCTGTCCTTCTATCGCGATCTTGGTACCCAGGGCGCGGAGGACGTCCATCGTGTACTGCACGTGCCGGGCGTCCGAGAGGCCGGCGATTCGGCTGGTTCCCGGTGCGAGCGACGCCAAAATGAGCGCGCGGTGTGCGTGATACTTTGAGTTAGGGACCTCGACCTCACCGGTCAAAGGCCCGCTCGTTCCTTTAACGAGAAGATTCATCGGCGTCCGTCCTTCCGAATCTTCCTACTGCGCGCGCAGCCGCCCTGCTCGCCGTCACCGCGAGAGGATCAGCGACGCGTTTTGTCCACCAAAGCCGAAAGCGTTTACCTGAAAGGCCTCGTACGAATATCGGCGTGGCCGTTCCATCACCAAGTCGAAGCGCATCGCCGGATCCAAGTGGCGCGTGCCGATCGTCGGCGGAATCCACCCTGCGTGCATGCCGGAAATTCCCGCGATCGCGCACATCGCTCCGGCGCTCGCCATGCTGTGCCCGAGATTTCCCTTGATCGAGGTGACGACGGCCCTACCGCCGGTATAGACTTCGTTAATCGCTTTCGATTCGGCAGCGTCGCCGACGATCGTGCTCGTGGCGTGAGCATAGACGACGTCACAGCGCTCGCCCGCGTCACCGGCGCCCTCGATCGCATCGCGCATGGCGTCAATTTCGTACAATCCCGAGGGATCGGGCGAAGTAATGTGATACGCGTCGGCGACCGAACCATAACCGCGAATTCGCGCGAGAACGCTCGCGCCGCGAGCAGTTGCGTGCTCCGCGCGTTCGAGCACGAGGATGCCGGCGCCGTCGCCCATGACGAAACCGTCGCGATCGACGTCGAACGGGCGCGACGCTCGAGCAACATCGGGATTCCGCGAAAGGGCGCCGGCGCGAACCAGACTTTCGTAGACGAGCGGGCTTAAGAGCGTTTCGCTGCCGCCGGCGATTGCGGCATCGATTTCGCCGCGCTCGATCATTCCCGAAGCAAGTCCGATCGCGTCGAGCGACGACGCGCATGCGGTGCTGATTGCGAGTTGGGGACCGTGAAGCTTCCAATGCATCGCTATCGACGCGCCGGCCATGTTTGGGATCACCAAGGCCATCAGCTTGGGTGTAACGCTGCGCGCTTCGTCGAGAAAGCGCGTCTGCGCCTGCGCGACGGTTGGGAAGCCACCCATGGTGTTTCCGATGATCACGGCGGTTCGGGCCGACGGTGGATGGAGCCCGGCACGTTCCATCGCTTCATGCGCGGCCACCATGGCGTATTGCGTGAAGCGGTCGGTGTTGCGCAACGCACTCCGCGGGAGCGCGCTCTGCGCGAGAAAATCGTCGGAGACGGCCGCCCAGAACCCGTTTCCGGTTACTTTCGAGCGCTCCGGCATCGGGGCGATCGCGCGCTGCCCTTCGAGTAGATGCTGCCAGAACGACTCTACGTTGCTGCCAATTGGCGAAACGATCCCCACGCCGGTGACGGCAACCTGCTCCATTGGCGCTTTCATTCATACAGCGCCTCGGCACTCGCCTGCTATGACGAGCAAGGAGGATGAGGCGCCGACGGCGCGGTCGAAGGCCGAAAGGTGGAGCGGAGAGTCAATGTGCCGCAATCGTACCGACTGGTCCGGCGCGATGCGCGGGGCGAGAGGACGATCGTGCGCCTTCGCGGTGGTGCGACCTTCGGCGGAGACGAGATTGCAATCGCTGCGGGACCCTGCGGGGTGGAGTCGAGGGAGCAGCTAGATACTGCGGCACGCGCGGTTGCGGCGGCCGGGGCGAACGTGTTACGCGGGGGCGCTTATAAGCCGCGCACGTCGCCGTACTCCTTTCAGGGCCTCGGCGAAGACGCCCTCAAGATGCTTCGCGAGTCGGGCGATCGCTATGGCTTGGGCGTCGTCACGGAAGTCATGGATCCGCGGGACGTCGAGCGGGTTGCGCAGTACGCGGACATGCTGCAGATCGGTACGCGCAACATGCAGAACTTTCCGCTCTTGCGTGAAGTTGGGGCAATGCGCATTCCGGTGCTCCTCAAGCGCGGACTCTCCGCGACGGTCCAAGAGTGGCTGCTTGCCGCCGAGTACGTCTTGCTTGGGGGCAACGACAACGTCGTTCTCTGCGAGCGTGGGGTGCGATCGTTCGATCAGGCCACGCGAAACCTGCTCGATATTTCGGTCGTGCCGCTGCTCGAAGAAATGACGCACCTTCCCGTCATCGTCGATCCGTCGCATGCGATGGGGATCGCGCGATTGGTGCCGCCGATCGCCGTCGCCAGCCTCGCGGCGGGAGCGCACGGGCTGCTTATCGAGGTGCATCCCGACCCCGCAAACGCGCTCTCGGACGGCGCGCAATCGCTCGATTGTGCCGCGTTCGAGCGGCTGATGCGCCGGCTCGAGCCCGTCGCCGCGTTCACCGGGCGCCGATTGCCGAAGCGTTATCCCGCGTCGCCCGTCAGCGACGATAGCGCGGCCAGCCCTGACTCGGCCGTTCGATCGAGCAAAAGGGGCGTCAAGCTGGCGTAGCCGGCATGCACGGCGCCGATATCGGTGCCGAGCGTCTCACGGTCGGTCTCAAACGGTGACTCCCACGCTCGGTAGTATCGGGTCGCGCCGTCGCGTTCTTGGCCGACCATTCGTCCGCAAATGCGTTTGCGCCCCAGACGCGTCACGGCGATTCCACGAATTGCTTCGATCGGTGCATTCGGCACGTTCAAGTTCCAATAACTCGCGGCGTCACGCAGCGCAACGAGCGCCTGCGCGATGCAGCGAGCAACGATCTCGGCGGCGCTCTCCCAATAACGCCGGCCAAGCGGTTCTTCGTGATTGGAAGCCAGCGACACCGCGAGCGCGGGAATGCCAAGCAACGACGCTTCTACCGCGCCCGCGACCGTTCCCGAGTAGTTGACGTCATCGGCCAGATTCGGACCGTGATTGATGCCGCTGATCACCAGCTGCGGGCGCTGCGCAAGCTCCGTCGATCCGATGAAAACGCAGTCGGCTGGAGTTCCGGAGCAGGCGTACGCGAGGACCGGCGCATCGTGACGACGCTCCATCGTGATTGCTTCATCGGCCGTGATCGCGTGCGAGACGCCGCTGCGATTACCCGACGGCGCCACGACGACCACGTCGTGAGCCGGCATCAGGATATCGACGAGTGCGGAGATCCCCGGAGAGTCGATCCCATCGTCGTTGGTGATGAGGATCTGCAACGCAGCGCTTATGCCGCGCCGGGAGAGAAGCGTAGCGCGAGCCCGTCAATGCAGTAGCGCAAATGCGTCGGCGCCGGTCCGTCGTCGAAGATATGCCCGAGGTGCCCGCCGCACCGGCGGCAGTGCACTTCGGTGCGTTGTTCGATCAGCGCGTAGTCGGCTTGCGTCCGGGTCGCGTTCGCCAGGACGTCCCAGAATGACGGCCAGCCGTCGCCGCTGTCATACTTCGTTTTCGAGGAGAAGAGCGCCAGATCGCAGCCGGCGCAGCGGTAGGTGCCGTGCCGCGCCTCGCCGATGAGCTCACTTGAGAAGGCCGGCTCGGTGCCGCCTCGCCGCAAGATCTCGAAGCGATCCGGTCCGAGGATTTCCCGCCATTGCGCGTCGCTATGGGTTACTTGGTACGTCGCTGCGGCCGCGGTGCGCAGTGAAAAGCCGAGCAATGCGAATGCTGCCGCGCTTCCTGCCACGAACTCGGAACGTTTCATCGTGTCGTGGTGGGGATGACGTGGCACGCCGCGCCGCCGTTCTTCTCAAAATAGCGTTGATGGTACTCTTCGGCCGGCCAGAAGCGCGGCGCCGGAAGAATCTGCGTGACGATCGGGCGGTTGTAGCGCGATTGCTCGTGGTCTCTCGATGCAATCGCGGCGCGCTGCTGCTCCTCGCCGTGCGTGAAGATCGCCGAGCGATATTGATCGCCGACGTCGGGGCCTTGACGGTTGAGCTGCGTCGGGTCGTGAATTTGCCAGAAGACGCTCAGCAGCTGATCGTAGCTGACGCGTTCTGGATCGAAGGTTACCTCGACGGCCTCCGCATGCCCGGTCCGGTGACCGCAGACCTCGCGGTAGGTCGGATGATCGGTTGCTCCGCCCGCGTACCCCGAAACGGCGTCGATGACGCCGGGGACCTGGCGAAAAGCGGCCTCGACGCCCCAGAAGCAGCCGGCCGCAAAAGTTGCAGTTTGCGTGTTCATACGTCAATTAGAACGCCCGGCGACGCCGGCCGGATGCATTCACGCATCGTTGCGGAGGACGTCGTCGAGGCTCTCCCGACGCGCCAACAGGCGATGCGAACCGGCGGCGACGCCAACGACGGCCGGACGCGGGAAGCGATTGTAGTTTCCGGCCATGCTGTAGGTGTAGGCGCCGGTCGCGCACATCGCCAGCAGGTCGCCGGTTTTCAGATCGCGCGGAAGGCGCACTTCGCCGAGTTCGTCGTTTTCACACGAGCGCCCGCAGAGTGTCATCCGCTCGTCTTCGTCGCAGCGCGCTCGCGCGGCGAGCACATGGTGGCGAGCGCCGTAGAGCGCCGGCCGAGGGTTCTCGGCGACACCGCCATCGACCACGACGAAGGTTCGCCGCGACTGTCGCTTGACCGCGAGCACGCGGTAGAGCGTGGTCCCCGCGAGCGCGATCAGCGCGCGACCGGGCTCGATTCCGAGCCGCGGCACCGGCAGCCCGCGTTCGCCGGCACCGGCCGCCACACGCTCGGCGAGCGCGCGAACCGTCGCGGTAAGTTCGAGCGCGTCGTTGTTGGCGTCGGGGTGCGTCGGCACGCCAAAACCGCCGCCGATCACAATACGCGGGGTTGGCATGCCGCTCGCGGCAAAACGCGTCGCGACGTCGAGCAGTGCGGTTACGTTGGCAAGATAGGGCTCAACCTGAAAAATCTGCGAGCCGATGTGAGCGTGCAGGCCGGCAAAACGCAGTTGGGGATTCGACTGGAGCAGCGCGAGCGCCGCGCCTTCGTCGCGGGGATGGATGCCGAACTTCGTATCGTCGCCGCCGGTGCGCACGAAGGCGTGCGTGTGTGCTTCGATGCCGACGTTGAGACGGAGCAACACGGCGGCGCAACGTCCGTCGCGTGCCAGCGCTCCGAGGCGCTCCAGCTCCTCGACGCCGTCCACAGCGATGGTGCCGACGCGACCGTCGCAGGCTGCCTGCAACTCGTCGGCGGTTTTTCCCGCCCCGTGCAGGGTGAGCCGGTTGGCATCGATACCTGCGCGCTCCGCCGTGACGATCTCGCCCAGCGAACAGACGTCAATCCCGATGTCGCGGCGCGCTAAATGCTGGAAGAAGGCCACGTTCGCGAAGGCTTTGGCGGCGTACGATAGCTCAAGTCCCGGCGGTCTTTCGCGTCCGGTCAGCGCGTCGATCGCGTCGTCGACCACCGTCAAATTGATTACCAGCAGCGGCGTTCCGTACGTCTCTGCCAACCGTTCCGTGGCAACCTCGCCGAGAAGGAGCGTGCCCGCCGCGCCGCGCGTTTGTCCCGGAGCTACTCCCTCGCGCCAGGCCGGAAACGCGTTCAGAATTGGCCCATGAAGGCGTCGATTTGCGCTTGGCCGACTCCGGCGGCGAGCAGGCGGGCTGGGAGCTGCTGCACGCTCTGGGGCGGTGTCACGAACATGAAAGGCGCGGCATCGCCGGTGGCGGCGACGACGGTGCACCACTGCGCGGCGGCCGGAATCAAGACGGTTTGATATGGCGGCAGCATTACTTTGACGTCGGCGCTCTGCACTTCCAGCGCGGCGCCAAGCGACATCAAAATCAGCGGACGCGCCTGTGTCGCCATCGATGCGGGTTCGCCGCTCGCCACGACTCGCTCGACGACGAAGTGCGCGTCGGCGATCAGTGCGATGCGCTCGAGACCTTCGAAGTGATAAGGAACCTGTAGGAGCGTACCCGTCGTCGTGGCCTCGTAGTTCAAAACGTCGGCGGCCTTTTGCACGTGCAGTTCGCGCGGCTTACCGTCGAGGCCGACCCGGTTGTAGTCGAACATGCGATAGGTCAAATCGGAAGCCTGCTGCGTCTCAAAAACGGTCACGCCGGGCCCAATCGCGTGCACTAAGCCGTGCGGTATATAGACCGTGTCGCCGGTCTTTAAGGGGATGTGGCGAAGCAGCTCGCCGAGCGTGCCGTCCGCAACCCGGCGCTCGTACTCGCCGCGCGACGTATCGCGCGTCCATCCGTAGACGATCTCGGCGTTGGGTTGAGCGTCGAGCACGTACCAGCACTCGGTCTTCCCGAAGGGCTGGTGTTCGACGCGCTGCGCGTACGCATCGTCGGGATGCACTTGCACCGA
>DATHOO010000148.1:0-26007 GCA_035484815.1 Candidatus Acidiferrales bacterium | reverse complement strand
CTGCGCACGCAGCAGATCATCGGGTACGAATCCGGCGTCACCGACGTCGTCGATCCGCTGGCAGGATCGTACTACGTCGAAACGCTGACGGCTGAGTTGATTCGCGCGGCGCGAAGCGGCATAGAGGAGATCGATGCGATGGGCGGCAGCATTGCCGCGATCGAGAGCGGCTGGATGCAAGCGCAGATCGCCGATTCGGCGTACTTGGCGCAACAGGCAATCGAACGCGGCGAGCAGGTTGTGGTCGGCGTCAACAAGTTCGTTGAAAGATCCCGCGGTTCGGAGCTCGCGTTGCAGCGCATCGACGAGCGCGTCGAGCGCGATCAAGTTGCGCGCTTGCAGGCCTTTCGAGCGGCCCGCGACGCCGTTGCCGTCGAGCGTCATCTCGTGCGGATACGCGCCGTCGCCGCAACCTCGGAGAACTTGATGCCGGCTTTCGTCGACGCCGTCGACGCCGGCGTCACGCTCGGCGAGATCTGCAACGTTTTGCGGGAAGTCTTCGGGACCTATCGTTCCAGGGAGGTCGTGGCCTAATGACGATCGACCACGTTGCGATCGTGGTGAAGGACCTCGAAGCCACCATCCGTCTCTACACAGGAATGCTCGGGTTCAAAGAGATCTATCGCGAAGTCATTTACGACCAAGGCGTTGAGGCGGTTGGCCTGGAGGCCGGCGAATCGGCCGTCGAGCTGCTTCTGCCTCTGGACGAGAGCTCGGCGCTTGCGCGATACCGGGGCCAGGCCGAGACCAAGCTGCACCATACCGCCTACCGCGTCGCCGACCTCGAGGCGAAGTTGGCCGAGCTAAAGGCCGCCGGCGTCCGACTCATCGACGAGCACCCGCGCCACGGAGCGCACGGGAATCTCATAGCCTTTCTGCATCCGAAGGCGACGGGCGGCGTCCTTATCGAACTCTGTCAACCGCATCCGCTGCGCGAGTCCACGACAAAGAAAGTCTAACGATCGCTTGATTTCCGGAAAGCTCGACCGGCGCCGCCGGGCGCTCTTTTGGTCGGCGATTGCCTCGGCCGCCGTTCACCTTATCGTCTTGACGCTACTCTTCTATGCGGTCGCGCGCCTTTTGACGCCGCGCGGCAGCCGCGAGGTTATCTCGCAAACGAGAATCGTGACGATTGCCAAGGCCGCAGTCCCTACCCCGCCGCCGCGGCGACCGGTCCGCCCGGTCCGGCAGCACGAATCGTCGCCGGCAACGACACCCCGCCGCGAGATCGCCAAAGTAACGGCAGCGCCGGCTTCGCCCGCGCCGCCCGTACGCCGCGTTGTGATGCCCTCCAAACTCGAGCGCGACGAAGCTGGATTCGCACATGAGGTTGCGCAGCTCAACGCGCAAAACAATCCTCACGCGATTCCAACGATCGATCCGGGCGCGCGGGAGTCGTCGAGCAAGAGTTACGCGTTTCAGATTCCTGCCTCAGCGCGCGGTGACGAACACGGAAACGGCTTCATCTTTCCGACGCGAAGCTGGAGTGATAACGGGCGCAACTGCTACTATGGGCGCTACGAATACACGTATCCCGACGGCGCAAACGAGAGCGGCGATATCGTCTGGCCCTTCTGCTTCGATCCAAGTGTGGATCCGTTCAAAGAGCCGCCCCACCCGATTCCCTTTCCGCTGCCGCTGCTGGGCTTCAAGCTTCCTTCGGACGAGCAACTGCCGCCGATCGAAAAGCAAGTTTACGACCAGTGGGCGGCCGGAAGTGCGGGCGTTTCAGCGCCGAAGTAGCGGTGTCTGCGAAAGTCCGTTCAGCACGAATTGCACCGCGAGCGCAGCGAGGATGATGCCGAGCAGGCGGCTGACGACGTGGATGCCGGTCGTACCGATGATGCGCAGGAGCAACGACGAAGCGCGCATGCAAAGCCACGTCACAAGCAGCGCGGCCGCATAGGCGGCGGCGATGACGACGAGATCGAGCCGATCGCTCCGCGACAAATTCACGAGCAGCAAGACCGTCGCGATCGTTCCCGGTCCCGCAATCATCGGCACCGCGAGCGGAAAGACCGCGGGATTCTCCGCAACCGCCGCCTCGCGTTCTTCCTCAGTCGTGTACTTCGCACGGGTGGGGCGCGCGAAGAGCATATCGATGGCGATCAAGAAGAGCAGAATGCCGCCGGCGATCAGGAAGGCCGGCAGCGTAATCCCGAGATAGTCGAGCACGATGCGTCCAACCACGCCCATAAAAAGAATTACGCCCGACGCGACGAGCACCGCCTGATTGACGATCTGATTGCGTCGTTGCGGTGAGTCGCGCGCCGTCGCCGCAAGCGTCATCGGAATCATGCCGATCGGATCGATGATCGTAATCGCGGTGGCGAAAGCGGTGGCAACAAACTGGACGTCCATGTCCGACGAGGGTATCGCCAAAGGAAGGCCAACGTCAAGCGCGTGAGCGGGGCGGTCAATATCGGCGATCTACGACGCCTGGCGGAGCGCCGTTTGCCACGCGTGATCTTCGACTATATCGACGGCGGCTCCGACGGCGAGCTTACGCTGCGCGAAAACTCGCGAATCTTCGACCGCGTCATGTTCCGCCCGCGCAATGCCGTTGCGACGTCGCCGTGCAACCTGCGGACCACCGTGCTCGGCACGACGCTCGAGCTTCCCTTCATGCTCGCGCCGGTCGGGAGCAGCCGCCTCTTTTATCCGCGCGGCGAGTGTGTGGCGGCGGCGCAGGCCGGAGCGGCCGGAACCGTCTACGTGCTGTCAACGCTCTCGGGATGCCGGATGGAGGAGGTCAAAGCCGCGACCAGCGGTCCGGCTTGGTTTCAGCTCTACTTAGTGGGAGGGCGTGACATCGCGACGGCTGCAATCCGCCGAGCTCGCGTGGCCGGCTACGCGGCGCTGGTCGTAACGGTCGACACGGCAGTCGCCGGCCAACGCGAACGCGATCTCCGCAACGGCGCGAGGGAACTCGTCAAGGGCAACGTTCGCGAGATGCTCCCGTACCTGCCGCAGCTCCTGACGCGCCCGCGATGGCTCGTCGATTTTTTAGGCGACGGGGGCATGATGCGATTTCCGAACGTCGTTTTGCCGGAAGGCGGGCCGATGCCGTACGAGGACGTCGCGGCGGCGCTCGAACGCTCGACGGTCGCATGGGAAGATCTCGATTGGATTCGTGCCGAGTGGCAAGGACCGATCGTCATCAAGGGCGTCTTGACCGCGCGGGACGCGCAACACGCCGTCGCAGCCGGCGCCGATGCCGTCATCGTCTCCAATCACGGCGGACGTCAGCTCGACGGCGTTGCGCCGACGCTGCGCGCGCTGCCGGAGATCGTTGAGGCGGTCGGCAATCGCACCGAAATCTACTTGGACAGCGGAATTCGGCGTGGAAGCGACGTCGTCAAAGCGCTCTGCCTCGGAGCTCGCGCCGTGTTGATCGGCCGCGCATACGCTTACGGTCTCGCCGCCGCCGGCGGAGCCGGCGTCGCGCGGGCCATTGAAATCCTTCGCGGCGACGTCGTCAGGACGCTGCGGCTGCTCGGCTGTCACGAGGCCAAGGAGCTCGACCGCACGTACGTGGAGTGGACGTAGCAAGGCTCTACGTGCGAGGGCATCTTCCGGCGGGCGGGATCGCCGTCATCGGCACCCGGAAGCCGCCGCCCGCAGCGGTGGAGTTTGCTTACGAACTCAGCTATCGTTTGCGCGAACCAATCGTCGCCGGTCTCGCGCCCGGCATCGACGAGGCCGCACATCGAGGCGCACTCGACGCCGGCGTACCGACGATAGCCTTTGTCGGCTATGGATTCGGCTGCACCGATCCTCCGGAGTTTCGCGAGCTCGAAGACGCCATCGTGGCTGCGGGAGGCGCCATTGCTACGCTCTTACCACCAGGCACGCGAGTCTCTCCTCGGCGCCGCATCGCGCGCGACCGTCTTCAAGCCGAGCACGCGCGCGCCGTCGTTCTCGTTTGCAGCGAGACCGGCGGCGGCGCGATGTATACGATGCGATTTGCACAAGAACTGGGAAAGCAGCGGTTCGCCGTGCAGCCGCCGCCACATTGCATCGATCCGGTTTGGGACGGAAACCATCGCTGCATTGAAGCCGGCGCCACAGCGTTACCCTTTGATGTTAACGAGGCGCTAGCAACGCTTTCAAACTGCTGATCCTTCGATTACAGATTGGGGGCCAGGGCGGCGTCGATTGACGTTTCGAAGGTGCGGCTCCACGGCAGACCGATTAACATCGCCGCGATGTGATAGCCGGGATCGAGCTGCGCGAGAATCGCATCGGCATAGCCCCAAAGCAAGGCGCGGTCGCGCTGCGTCATTGACGCGGCGACATCGGGTGCGAGCAACGTGTGATCGGTGATGCCCTCGGCGGCGAGCGTCGCGTTGAGGTCAGGGCGAACTTCATCGTGGTACGCGTAATCGTCGAGAAACATGATAAACGTGAACGTGCGGTGGGCGAGCGCGTTGTAGGTGTTCATTCGCCGGCCCGCGCCCGCGGCGATCGCCTCGGCGAGCGCTGTCCCGACCGTATTGGCGTTGGTATTCCAGGATGAGTAGGCGTCGAGCCGCGCGGCCAAACCCGATGCGAGGATCCGCTGTGCGAAGCTCGCCTGATCGCGATCGGATCTCAAATAGGAGAGATCTGCGAGCGCGACGGAACGACCGCCTGCGGCGTCTGCCGCCATTGCGGAAGTGAGTGTATCGTCGGCCGCGGCGGTCGTAGTTGGCACGCGCACATAGAGTGCGATATCGGGATGTTCGTCATCGCGGACGCCACCGCAAAGGCCGATCAGCGCATCGATCGCCGTTGAAATCGGCGCGTATTCGATCGGGTCCTGGAACGATGCACCGTCCGGCAGCGAGTAACGCACCGCAATGCGTGGTATCCAGTGGGCGGCGCGCGCGATGGCATTGGCGACGAGTGCGGTACCCAGCTCATCGGCGCCTGGTTCGATTGAGGCACGCCCCGCTAGACCCAACGCGCCAAGATCCGCTTGCAAGAGCTGCAGGTCGCGGACGTGCAGTCCGACGGGCCCGGCATCGTCTTGGCCGAGGACGAGCCGATCGATCGTACCGTTCGCGGTGAGTTTGAGCAAAAGCCGATTAATCGCAAGATCGCGTCCGCGCGTTGCCAGGTACGCGTCCAGTGCCGGCTGCCCGATCAGCTCGCGCAGATGTTGCGCTCGTGCCGTCTCGCTGGGCAGCGGCGGATCGTGCAGGTTTGCGTACTGTTGCAGATACGACCAAGTTGGATAGGGAGCAAAAAAGTCGGTGCCGGCCGGAATGCCGGTAGGTGCCAGGCGCATGATCGTGCCGAACGCCCCGATCCACGCGTGCGGACGGCGCGTGCGCAGATGTGCAAGCTCACGCAGACGGGATTCGGCGTCGGCGTAGTTGGGGCCGGGAGCGCGCGAGGCGGTGAGCCCACCGTACGCGAGCATGTCGGTGGATATCACGAACGCATTGGTCTGCGGCTTCGCCGCCTCATGATTGAGCCACGCGATGATTGCGTCGGGCTTACCGAGTTCAAAAAAGCGGCCGATCAGCGCGCGCGGCGGCGGCTCGACCGTGACGCCTGCGATGCGGCCGAGCATAACCGGCAGTTGCAAAACGACGGGGCGATCGTCAATCGGGACGAACGCGATCGCGGCAAGGATTGCGGCCAGCACGTGCGTCAAAGCACCGCGCGCAGCGAGCCGGCGTGCCGGTCGAGTAACGCGCGAGCCTGTGCCACGTCGAGGTTGCGACGCGCCATCACCACGGCCACTCGTACGTTACCTTCGGCCGCGTCGAGCATCTCGCGGGCACGCTCTTCGCCGATGTCGGCTAAGAGCGTAACCAGTCGCAACGCGCGGCGCCGAAGCTTCGCGTTGCTCGCAATGAGATCGATCATCAGATTGTCGTGGACTTTTCCTAGGCGCACCATCACCGCCGTCGAGATCGCGTTGAGTGCGATCTTCTGCGCCGTCGCGGCTTTCAACCGCGTTGAGCCGGCTAACGCCTCGGGGCCTGTCGCAAGAACGATCGTGTGTTCGGCGACTCGTGCGAGCGGTGAGTTCTCGACGTTGGTCACTCCGAGCGTATAGCTGCCCGAACGACGAGCGCGTTCGATGGCGGCAACAACGAACGCCGCACCGCCGCTGGCTGAGATGCCGACGACCGCATCACCGTCGCCAACCGATTCGTCCATCGCACGTTCGCCGGCGGCGCCGTCGTCTTCGGCGCCTTCGACCGCTCGCTCGAACGCCGCGATTCCTCCCGCGATGTGCGCTTGTACCAGATCGGGGGGCGTCCCGAACGTCGGCGGCATCTCGGCGGCATCGAGCGTCGCGATGCGGCCGCTGCTTCCCGCGCCGACGTAGTGCAAACTTCCCCCACGCGAAAGCCGGGCGACGATGGCATCGACCGCGCGCGCGATCGCGACGGCTTGCGCGAGCACGGCATCGACCGCATGACGGTGCTCCGCAACGAGCAGCGCTACCAGCGCCGGTGTTTCCAACAGGTCGAGGCCGGCACTCTCGGCGTTCGCGGCTTCGGTCGCCGGAAGCTCGGAACTCACTGCGAAGCTCGAATCTCCGCGGCAATCTCCGCGAGTAACTCGGCAAGACGCAGCGGGGCGATCGCTCCAAGGGTCACGGCCCGTCGCGCACCGGTCGCAGCCGTCACGTTCGCCGCGCGCTCGCGCAGCGTTTCATAACCCAGCACCGCAAATGCGATCGCCTCTTTCGCCTCGGCTGGAATACCCATTGCATCCGAGACTTCGACGCGCGCGCCCTTCAGCCGTGCGGCGATACGCGCGAGCAACGTCGGGTTTCGCGCACCGCCGCCGGCGGCAACGACGCACGCGCCGCCGAATCCGGCACGCTCGATCGCCTGCGCCACGGATGCGGCCGTCAGCTCGGTTAACGTCGCGGCGCCGTCCTCGAGCGAAAGACCAGCCAGCGCTTCCCGATAACGCGCGAGAAAGTGCGTACCGAAATGCTCACGCCCGGTCGTCTTTGGCGGAGGTGCGGCGAAGTAGGATTCGGCGAGCAATCTGCTGAGCAGCGTTGCGTCCACGCGCCCGGCCGCGGAAAGCGCGCCGTCGCGATCGAAGTCTCGTTGTCCGGCGGTGCGCTCGTGCACGAAGCCATCAATCAGCATGCCGCCTGGGCCGGTGTCGAAGGCGATCGCTTCTTCGGGCGAAGCGCCGCGGCGCAAGAGCGTCACGTTCGCGATGCCTCCAAGGTTGAGCGCAACGCGGTCCTCGCCCGCGCCGCCGAAAAGCAACGCGTCCACACGCGCGACGAGCGGAGCGCCGTGACCTCCGGCCGCGCAATCGGCGCTCCGGAAATCGTAGCAGACCGTCGCACCGGCGGCCTCGCGAATGACGAAGGCATCGCCGAGCTGCAAGGTCACCTGCGCCGCGCCGTCGTGCCAAAGCGTCTGCCCGTGCGACGCGACGTAGCCGATTCGATCGTCGCCGCATATCCCGCGTGCTGCCTCACCGAATGCGCCGCCCAATGCATGATGAAGGTGCGCAATCGCCGCGACGCTTCCGGTGTTCGGCGGAAGCGCCGCACGCAGCGTACCCGCGAGATCGCGCGCAAACGGATGGGTTTCGAAACGCAACAACTCCACCCGATAGCCCAAACCGAGCGGCAGCACCCGGACCAGCGCCGCGTCGATTCCATCGAGCGACGTTCCGCTCATCAACCCAATCGCTAACATTCCACGGCGTCGACCATCGCTTCGTAGAAGGCGGCGCGGAGATCCCGCATATCTTCGTCGCGGCCGAAATAGACCGCGTTGGTCAGCAATACGCCCTGAAGGTCGCGCACCGAATCCGCCCAAACGCAGGTGCCGACAAAACCCGTGTGTCCAAAAGACGAGCCGCTCATCTTGCGCCCGCACGAGTTGCCGTCGCTGGTTTTGAGCGCCCAACCGAGCCCGCGCCGCAGGATCGGGTCGCCGGCCTGCTCGCCGATCGCCTCGCGCACCAGCTTGCCCGGGAGTAGCGCGCGATCGCGCGCGTGGAGCGGCCCCAGATACGACTCGGTGAGCGCCGCAACGTCGGCGGCGGTTCCAAAAAGTCCGGCGTGGCCGGCAACGCCCCCCATGAGATAAGCCTTTTCGTCGTGAACGAAGCCTTGCACGCGCCCGCGCCAACCATCTTCTTCCGTTGCGGGAATCTGCAGCCGTTGCGGTTTGCGCGGACGAAAGGTCAACGACGGAAATCGCGGATCCGCGACGAGTGCAGCCAGCGAACGGCCGCTGGCGCGTTCGAGCACGGCGCCAAGCGCAATAAATCCGAGGTCGCTGTAAATGACTCGCTCGCCGGGTGCCGCGACGAACGACGAGCGCAACGCAAACGCTGTGACGTTCTCGTTCGCAATCGTCCGGTAATCGGCGCCGGAGTTCATGCCGGACGTGTGGGCGAGCAGCATCCGCAACGTCACTTTCGATTGCGGGTAGTCGCGCCACTCAGGCAAGAAAGCTGCGAGCGAACCGTCGAGCTCGAGCCGCCGCTGGGCGACGAACTGCAAGGCCAAGGTGGCGATGAAGAGCTTCGTCAGCGAGGCCAGATCGAAGCGGGTGTCGGCAAAGACGGGCCGTCCCAGGTCATCCGCGCGTGTGACGCCGTACGCGCGCTCGAAGATCACGCGCCCACGGTGCTCGATGCGCGCCACCGCGGCGGTGAACTGCGTGCCGCACGCTTCTTCCAAGATCTGATGCACGCGCTTCATCGAGTCGGTAAACGGCCGGTGGGCATGCTGCCGCCGAAGATGACGTCGGCGAGGCCGCCGATCGAGGCGATATCGTCGCCGTAGGCCGCCAGGAGGTGACGCGCGCCGGGAAAGAGCGCCGTATCGAATGGTTCCCGCACCGAGACGACGAGCGCGTCGGGATTGCGATCGAGGATCCGCGCAATGGTTTGCGCTTGGGACGGATGACAGTGCGCACGGCGCGCTAGCAGAATGGGGCGGCGTTCGCGCGCCTCGAGCTGCGCCAGCAGCGTCTCCGCCTCTTGCGAAGTCGGCTCGAGCGGCGCAAGAAGCTCTTCGAGCGCAGGAGCCTCGGGCTGGAGCACGCGCCGCTCGACGCCGAAGGAGATCGCGATCGACGAAAGGGGATCCGCATGCGGAATGCCGCGCAGCAACGTGATCGCGCGCCGTCCGATCTCGCGACCGATTCCGGGATGCGGAGGAAACGCATCGAGTGGCAGTGGCGCACTCCCCGCTTCGCGTAGGCGCAAGACGCGCTCGTGCGCCTCTTCCAGCCGCGCAAGCGCGACATGCCCTTGCTCGACGGCAAGCTCGATCGTGTCCGCGGCGGCGGCGGCCAAAGCCATGTCGTGACTGAAGATCAATAGGTCCGCGCCGGCGGCGAGCGCTTCGACGGCGGCTTGCAGCGAGCCGTTTTTTGCGACGGCGTTCATCTCCAAACAGTCGGTGATGAATGCGCCGCGAAATCCGAGCTCGCCGCGCAGGAGATCGTTGATAATGCGTGGAGAAAGCGTGGCCGGCCGCTGCGCGTCGAAAGCGCGGACCACAACGTGCGCGCTCATCATCGCGGGCGCCGCAGGTGCGACGGTCGCAAACGGCACGATATCGCGAGCCCGAAGCGTAGCTTCGTCGGCATCAACCATCGGCAGCGCTTCGTGGGAATCTACCGCCGTGGCCCCGTGTCCGGGAAAATGCTTGAAACATGGGAGGATGCCGCCCCGCTGCAGCCCTTTGCCGAAGGCGACGCCCAGCGAGGCGACGCGCTGGGGATCGGCGCCAAACGATCGCGTACCGATCACCGTATTGCTCGGCTCGATCGCCAAATCGAGCACCGGCGCAAAATCCAGCGTGCATCCGGCGCGGCGCAAGTCGAACGCGATCTGCTCCCCGGCGCGATCCGCGAGATCGATATCGTCGGCGGCACCGAGGGCCATCATTGCCGGCATCGGTTCGACGCCCGCGTGCAATCGAGCGACGCGACCGCCTTCTTGGTCGATCGCGATCAGCAACGGCGTGCGCACATCCGAGCGCAACGAATCGGTCAGCGACCGGATTGCGTGCAGTGAAATGCCCTCGCCGCCGAAGAGCAGGTAGCTGCCGAAGCGCGGCCAGCTGCGGTCGAAGTTCGCACCCGTTATGCCGGCCATAATGACGCCGTGCGCGAGCTCGCCGACGCGGTTCATGCGATCGCTTTCCCGCTCGCCGATTCGAAACGACGAAGCGCGTCGGCGGGGAGATCGAGCGCAATCTGGTCGCCGGGGTGCACGCTGCTCTGCGCCGGAACGCGAACGACGAGCGTCCCGCGTTCGGTCGCGACGTCGAGATACGCATCGGCGCCGGTGTTTTCGCGCCGCGCAATACGTCCGGAAAGCGAGCCGCCCGACGCGATCGCGACGCGTTCCGGCCGTATGCCGAGGATGACTCCTTGGTATTCGAAGAGGTTCATTGGACGTTCGCCGAGGAATCGCGCGACTGCGATGCTGCTCGGCGAGTTATAGACCCGTTCCGGCGCGCCTAAATCTTCGATTCGCCCGTCAACGAGCACGGCTAAAACGTCCGCGACGCTCATCGCTTCGACGTGATCGTGGGTAATGTAAAGGATCGGACCTGCGAAGCGCTGGCGTACGCCGATCACTTCGTCACGCACCGAGCGCCGCAACGACGGATCGAGGTGGGCAAGGGGCTCGTCAAGCAGTAGGGCAATCGGATCCGATAGCAACGCACGGGCGATCGAAGCGCGCTGCCGCTCGCCGCCGGAGAGCCGCCGCGGCCGCCGATCGAGCTGATCGCCGACGTGCAGTGCGCGTGCGGTTTCGCCGATTCGCTGATCGTTGTTGGAGCTTCCACCCCGCAGCGCAAAACGAAGGTTTTCGCGCACCGTCATGTTCGCGAAGAGCGCGTCGTCTTGGAAGACGAGCGCGATGCGGCGATCTTGCGGCGGCATTCTGTTGATCGAGGCTCCATCGAGCCGGACGTGGCCGCCGTTTACGCGGACGAGGCCGGCGATCGCTCGCAGCAGGGTCGTCTTGCCGGCACCCGATGGACCAACGACGGCGAGCGTCGTTCCGTCGGCGACGTCGATTGAAACCTCGTCGAGCGCGCGCCGCGCGGTCGTTCCGTAGCGAACGACGAGCGCGTCAGTTGATAGCACGACGGTACTCGTCGCGAGCGGCCGCGTCGCCGGCGCGAGCGCGGGCGACGACGTCGCGCAGCCAGGTTACGCCCGCATCGTCGGCTTTTCGTCCGGCAAGCACCAGCCGAAGCGCAATCAAGGCCAAATCCGGCGTACGCGCGCCGAGGCGCTCCATGCCTTCGTAGAAGGGCGCCGCGCCGCTAACGGCAGGGCGAGCTTCGAGAAGCTTGCGAACCACCTCGGATTTGGCAGGCGCGCCGTCGAGAAGATAGCCGTCGAGCAACTCGAAGTCCATCGTTCATGGCTTTCGCCGCACGGGTCGGTTTGCTCTTCGCACTCGCGCTCTTCACGCTCGGCGCGAACCGGAGCGAGAGCGACGTGGTCCGCTTGCTCGAGCAAATGCGCGGTGCGGCCGGGCCGGTCTGGCAGACACATTTGGTTTCCGTCTCACGTTTGACGCTCGGCGGTCAGCAAAACGTCGTGTCGAGCGACAGTGAAGGACTTCGCATCACGGTCCGACACTGCACCGGCGAAGTTTGCAATGGCACCTACTTCGACGGCATACATCTCTACTCGCTCAACCTAAACGACACGGCGCTCGCGCCCTCGCTCGAGCCCGAGCCCTTTCTGCGCTCGCTCCGCCTCATCGCTTCGCTGCAATTTCTTTCGCCCAGTTTCCTGGCGCGGGGCGGGCGTGTCGGCGGCGCCGGAAGCGCGAAGTTTGAAGGCAAGACCTTTCGTACGCTCGTCGTCGGCGACGTTGACTCCGTGCCGCTCCGGATCTACATCGACCCGCAGAACGGGCTGATCCGCCTCGCCCGCGATGCCACCGGCACCGAAACCTTCGAATATCGAAACTACCGGCGCGTCGGCGCCTTGATGCTGCCGTTCGAGGTTTTGCACGACGGCAAAATCTTCGAGCGCTACGACGATCGCGCCGCGGTTTCATCGGCCTTCCATCCCCCGCGCGGTTTGGTGCCGGCTTTCCTGGGGCCGCCTGCACCGATAGCGACCGACCCGAACGCCGTCACACCGATCGTCGATTGCAGCGTTGGCGGCGTCGCCGTGCGGTGCTTGATCGACACCGGCAACTCGGGGCTCTCGATGAGCACCGAACTTGCGAGCCGGCTCGGAGGGCCGGTCGTCGGAAGTTATCAAATACGCGGCTTGGGCGGCTACACGACGCAGGTCGTGCGCGCCGGCCCGCTTCGCATCGGTAATGTGACCTACCCTGAAGCGTACTACGCCGTGCTCAGCGATTTGCGGCGATACGGCTACGACATCGTGCTCGGTGCGGACCTGCTGGCTTCGACGACGCTCGAAATCGACGGCGCCGCACACGTCGTGCGCCTGGGCGGGGCACCCCAGCGCAGCCCAATTACGCTTCCGCTCACGTTCCAAAACTTCATCCCGGTGGTCAACGTTGGATTGGGCACGCTGGAAACCGAACTAGCAGTGGATACGGGCGATGAGTCGAACATCAACCTTGCATACGACTTTTATGGGAAGCACCCGGGACTTTTCAGCATTACTCAGCGACGATTCGTCGGCGGAATCGGTGGGAGCAGCGTCGAGATGATCGGGCAGATTCCGCAAGTAAAGATCGGCGACTACCGGACCGGACCGCAGCGCATCGGAACGACGCAGACGCTGCAGGGCACCGCCTTCGGGCACCTTGGCGCCGCCTTCTTACAGCAGTTCATCGTGCAGTTCGACTACGCCGCAGCCACGCTGCACCTCACGCCGAGAACTTGACGAGAGGAGGCCGCATCCTCCGGCAAACGCTGCGGCGAGTCGCGGCCGTAGCAATCGCCGCTTTTGCGTTGGGTCCCATTCCGGCAAAGGCAACCGCGGCGCTCGACGAGTGCACCGTGGTCGCTGCGCAAATGATGGATAACGTCGATTCGTCCGATGCCCGCCCCGGCGATTTCTTCCGCTTCGAAACGGTCAATGCGGTGACGAACGGGGCGAAGATCGTGATTCCGGCGCGTACGATGGGTTACGGCGTCGTGACCGTGGCGTCGCCGGCGAGTCGTGATGCACACCCGGGCACGCTGGTCCTCGAGCCTCGCTACCTCGCGCTCCCGGACGGCAAGCGCTTGGGCATCGTGCTCAACCACAACACCGATCCGCTCGAGAAAGCCGGGGCAAGCACCAGCGTTCCCGGGTATCTCGGCGCGATTCCGTTCTTTGGCGTCGGCGCCGCCGTCGGCATCTTCAACTATTTCCACAAAGGAAAGAACATCGTCGTCCCGCGCGGGACGATCTTCACGTTCTTCCCCAGCGATGATCCGTCCGTCGAGCGGTGCCAGGACCACCCGTCGTACTAGTGGCCTAGTGCGGGTGGTGCGCGGTCCCTAGCCCCGTGCTGGTACTGACGCTGAGGCTCGGACTTACGCTCAAGCTCGTACTCTGCTTGCCTGAGCAGTCCAGGTGCGCGCCGGCAACGACCCGGCAGACTTGACGCGTGAGCCGGTCGACACGCCAAAGAACCGACCCCTTGTGGATGTACTCGTACCGCACGAAGAACTGGAACACGCCAAGCAGCATCGCGAACAACGCGATGGCGATCAGCACCGGTGAAACCTTATCCAGGGGGCGCTCCCGTCGTGCAACGGAAGCTGTTTCGAATCTAAGATTATCTTCCATCCGATTTTCTGGTGCGCAAGTGGCAGTGTAGGGTGCCGTAATCTTCACCCGCGCGGCCGGAGCTTCCCTGCCGGCCGGTCCCTCGATTCACAAGCGGTACCGCAATCGGACCTGAGCGCTTCGCGCCATCGGATATCCTTCCGGAACGTAGCCCGCCGTGCCGTACGTCCATGGCGCGATCTGGTCAGTGCCGTTATTGGTCGGGATCCCGTTGCCGAGCGTGTAGAGGCAGTGTTTGCAATACTGCGCGCCATACGCCCGCTCGTAGTAGATGTCGCCACCGGTATAGCCGGGCGGCCCGATCAGGTACGGATTGCCTTGGTATTGCGTCGGGCTATCGGTGGCGAAGATATTCACGACGTCCACAATCGCGGTCAAGCGCCGCGTGAGATCGTATTCAAGGTGGAGTGAAGCCAGCGTTTGCGGGATCGTTCGCAGCGTGTTTGGATCGTCACCCTCGTTGGTTCCCAGCGTCGCAATGTACGGGTTGGTCAAGGCGTTGTACGGGCGTGCCGGATTCTTCAAGAAGTAGTAGTTATACCCCGGGTTGACGTAGTTGTCATTAGGCACCAGCTCCGGTGCGCCGGTAGTGGGGTTGGTGATGTAGACCATCTTTCCGTTGCCGTACGGATAGCCGCTTTGGTAAGAGAGCAGCGGTGTGACGCGTAGGCGGCGATGGACGAAGTCGAACTCATAGCCCAGCGAGCCGGTGAAGTTCGGGATGTAACCGGCTGGATAGAGGTGGCCGGCGAGAACGGCGGCCGGGTTGAGGTCGTTGTACGCGAACTGCGTGACGCTCGAGGTGAACGTTCGGTTGTACATCGCGTCGAGCGTCAGCCCGCCGTGCTTGGCAAAGAGCTCCACTCCGCGCGATCGCAGAAGTCCCGCGTTGGTAGGAACGCCGACTGCACTCGGGTTCTCCGGGGTGATGTCGCGGTAGTTAAAAGGTAAGACGTCGATTACGTTCTTGTCGAACTGCAGGTAGTATGTCAACCGAATCTGAGTGGGTCCTCCGTGCTCGTAGGAAAACGCGTAGTCGTCGGCGGACTCGGGCGATAGAACGACAGCCGGAGTGGGCGCCGTCGAGTCGTTGCGCTGCACCTCGAGCGGTAGCGGTGCGACCGACGTGTGATCGAACGTCGCGCGCAGAGCGTTGTCGTTGCCGAATGTGTACGCGACTCCCAGATGCGGGTCGATCGCCACATTGCTGTAAGAGAACCCGGTACCGGTCAATACGTATTGAGCGATGTAACGCAGCGTGCCGGTCGCGGTGAGATGGTCGTCGATCGACCAGGTGTCGCCAAGATAGAGCAGGTCTTGGTTCAGGCGGGGATTCGACGTGATAAACTCGTCGGCGGTCGGCACGATCTGATCGAGGTAACTAGTGGTTACCGAATACTGCAGGCCGGCCCGAAGATCGTTCTTTTGGCCGGCTTGGTCGTCGTAGTCGAAGCCGACGCCGTCCTGTCGCTGCCATTGCTGCGACCAGAGCGAGATCACCCCGTCCGGAAAAGAAAGATCGTCCCAGAACGGTCCGTTGGCCTGGGCGCCGATTTGCGAGCGATAAACGTACGCCCGTCCAAGCGAATGCGACCAGTTGTGCAGCCACTGCAACTTGCCGACGAAGTAGGTCCCGCGCGCGGTCGAGGGCGTGTTGACCTGCTGGTTGGGATTCGCGGGCGCACCGGGAAAGGATGTCGTGCTTCCGTTGAACGTCGACCAGAGCAGGCCTTGGTAGGGCGTGTCGTACTGCTCGTAGACCGCGTTGCCGGTGAGGAATGTGGCAGAGAAATCGTTCTGCGCGTTGGGCTGAAAGTGCACGTTGCCCGACCACGCCGACTGCGCGCGCGCCTGCAGCGCGAGGCCATACGTGCCCATCTCGGAGGGATAAAACGTTGTGCCGTCGCCATAGGGGAAGTACTGCTGACCGGAAGTCACCGCCAGCGAATAGCGCCAGCGCAAGTCCGGCGTCGCCCATTGTTCGCTCGCCTTTACCTCGTTCATCTGCGCGCCGATGCCGGCGGCGATGTCGAAACTTCCTTGAGCAGGGAACGTACCGATGGCCGGAACCTGGTTGACGACGCCGCCGAGCGAATTTTGACTCACGTCCTCGTAACCGCCAAGCGTAACGGTTGTGGCGGCGACGCCCGTCGTGCCGAGCTGCGCACCGACGATGTTGCCCCCCGGCTCGGCGATCAATCCTTGCGGAACGGGGACCGAATCATAATCGTAGACGGTGTCTTGCACTTTGTTGCCGCGAACGATGACGTTGGCGAACGAGTCGAACTGCACGCCGGGAACGTTTGCGATTGAACCCTGAACCGTGCCTTGGCTGTATTGACCGAGCCCGGAGGCGTTTACGGTTGGGGACGTCGCGCGAGCTTGCGCGCCCGAAACGGTGAAAACGTCGCTGGTACTGCCGACGGAGAAGGCTTCCGCCTTCGATTCAACGTGCGCGATCTGTTTGAGCTGCGTTTTAAGCGTGAAAGCGACCTCCTCGCGTTCGCCGGGCAGAACGGTCGATACCCCAGTAGCCGTCTCGTATCCGTTCGCCTGCGCGGTAATAGCGTAGGTGTCCGGAACGACGCCCAATATGACGAACATTCCCTTTGAATCGCTGGTCGCAGCGTAGCGTCCCGATGGTGAGACCGCCAGCACCGCAGCGTCGGGCACCGGAGTGCCCGCCGCCGTTCGCACGTTGCCAATGATGGCGCCGGTCGTGAGCTCGGCCGCGGGCGCGAACCCGCTGCTTCCAATGAGGATGCTGATGAAAGCGCAAAAGCCGGGCGTAAGACTTCGCATGCATTCGACCTCCTGTTCGAGGAGATCGCACGCGCGACGCTCCCCGGGGCTTACGTTACAAAGTAGCCAGAGAAAGTCGAACGCGGCGGCGCGCGCAGGCCGCGGACGCCGCCGGCGATTGCCGCGCAGAGATGAACGACGTGCAACGTGAAGGCGGAAGTATGGGCCGTTTCCGAGCCGGCGTTAGCGGGAGATATCTTGCGAAGAAATTGACCGATCACGCTGGTTGCGCATTGGCCGGCGTTCCTCGCGACGCAGAGTGCCTTGCCAATAACACCCCAAACGATTGGAGCAACCACAACAAATGCGACCAGCAATGCGAGCGCGTGCGAGCAGACGACCGAGCGCGGATCGAACGGAGATAAGCCGCCAAAGCGCGTCTCGTATCCTTCCATCGCTATCGTGCAGAGCGCGCTTCCAGCCAACGCAATCGCGGCGTCGCTCACCAGTGCGCGCAAAACGCTCGTGGTCCGAAGCAACGGATCTCGGGGATTGATTCTGGCGAAGGCGACGAAGGCGGCCAGCGCCGTTCCGATGGCCAAGCCGATCAGGATGGTCGGCGCGATGGCTTCATGCTGGGCGTCGCGCACGCTTCCGCCGAGCCAGCCGAGATTCACGGCAAACTCAGTCCCCGCATCGGCGACCGCTGCCGTTATCAGGGCCGTCGTCAGCGCGGTCCCGGCGCGCACGACCAGAGAGCGCATATTTGAGCAGAATACGCTCATGGCCGGTCCACACCTATCGGGTGCAACCCGCTATGGGTTATGGATGGCATGGATTTAACAAAAACCGCGCCCCGCAGCGCAAAGGACAAGCTCGCCGGTCTGGTCTCGCTCAAGCGCGCGATCGACAAGGCGAAGGCGTATAACGAGGGACTATTGGGGGAGTACGATTACGATTGCCCCCACGACAAGCCGCTCTTTGAGTTTCTCGGCACCAACGGCGACGAGTTCGCCCGCAAGGTCAAAGAACTCGATACCGACGAGGCAATAAGCGCGTGGATTCAGTCCGCATTTCTTTCAAAGAAGAGCCCGGCCGAGATCGAGGCCTTCGATGCCGAGCGCATGCGTTGGCACCCAGACCCCGGTTCGCACGGCGCCGAATACTTCGCGAATCTCCGCGAAAAGGTCGCACCGGGCCGTCCTGAGATCGCTACCTGGTTCGACCTTCTGGACCTTGACGAAGGCCGGCCCGTGCCGGTCGCGACGAGTCCGAACTAGCAGGCCGCGGAAAGCTAACCTTCCCGGATCGCTTCGACGTCGATGACGATGTCGATCTGTGGGCTCACGACGTAGCCGCCGTCCGCCATCGTGTCGTTCCAGTTAACGCCGAAATCGTAGCGATTGAAGCGCGTGCGGGCAACGAATCCGGCCCGCGTCTTGGGCCCCTTATCGACGCCGTCCTCCCACCACGGCGTCTCCCAGCTTCCGTGATAGTGCACGCGCAGCGTCACGGGCCGCGTCACGTCTCGGATCGTCAAATCGCCGGTGACCTGATAGTCAACCGGTCCGATCTCTTCGGTCGCGGTGCTTTTGAAGCGAATCTGCGGATAACGCTCGCAGCTTAAGAAATCCGGGCTGCGCAGGTGCTGGTCTCGCGCGTCAACGCCGGTCCAGCAAGTCGACGCATCGATCGTCGTTTCGACCGCGAGCTGCCTCGGATTGGCGGGGTCGAAATCGAGCGTTCCCTGCACATTTTTAAACGAGCCGCGGACCCACGTCACCATCATGTGCCGGGCGCGAAACTCCGCCGCGCTGTGGCCGGGTTCGAAAAACCACTTCATAAGATCTGCCTCCTCTCTTCCGCCGGGAAGAAAATCAATGCGTCCACGGAACCAACTCCGGAATCGCTAAACTAAAAAGGAGCCTACGATGGATTCCAAGCCTCTTAGCTTCAAAACGGATATCCGCCCAATGTTCACCGATATGGATGTCGATCATATGCAAGGATTTGGCCTCGATTTGAGCAGCTACGAAGACGTCGTGCGACTGGCTGATTCTATTTTGCAGACGGTCACGAGCGGCTCGATGCCGCCCTCGAGCTCGGGCGAGTCGCGCTGGACGGAGGCTATGTGTGAAACCTTCAAACGCTGGAAAGATGGCGGTTTCACACCCTAATCTGCGCGCGGGTCAGTGGTCGTAGAACTTGGAAATCTCGGGCAGCGTCGGGTCGAGACGTAAGTCTTCGTAGGCATACTTCCGCTCTTCGTGGCCATCCGCGAGCTTGACGCGGACGACGACCTCGTGCGGATGCACGTCTTTCACGGTGCCCTCTTCGTTGGACCCATCGATATAAACGCGGTCGCCGGGCTTCAGCATCGCGGTTTCTCCTTTACACGCTTGTAAGCGTCGAGGCGAGTAGTTGCATCAGTTTGCGTTCGCTCTCAGAGCCCGGCGCCGCCGTCAGGACGATCATGCGCATGTCGCCGTCGCCCGGCAGCTCCAAGGCGGTGTAATCGAGAATTAACTCGCCGAGCTCCGGGTGCCGGTAGCGCTTGAGACCGTCCGCCGACCCCAGAACGTCGTGTTCCGCCCAGAGTTGCCGGAACTCGGATGAGTTCGCGCGCAGGTCGTCGATCAGCTCGGTGAATGCCGGGTCGTTCGGATACTTCGCGGCGACCGCCCGAAACTGAGCGACGCAGCGCCGCTTGGCGCACGCCGGATCGCCGAGCCGGCATTGCATCTCGCTGTCGCGAAAGAGTCGCCAAACAATGTTGCGCGACGGGCCGCTGGTGCGGGAAAACTCCGAGAGCGCTTCGGCGCTGCGGTTCCAGGCGAGCACGTCCCAGCGCCGCCCGCGAATATAGGCCGGGCACGGCTCGAGCGCGGTCAAAACGCGATGGACGAGGTCGCTCACACGCTCCTCATCTTGCGGAACGACTGTTAAAGGTAGGCCGGCTAACAGATGGAGATGCCGGCGTTCGTCGGAGGTGAGCCGCAGCGCGCGTGAGATTCCCTCGAGCACTTCCGCCGACACGTTAATCGGAAGGCCCTGCTCGAGTCGCGTGTACCACGTCGTGCCGATGTTTGCCAGCAACGCTACTTCCTCGCGCCGCAAGCCTGGGGTGCGCCGCCGCGCGCCATCGGCCAGGCCGACGTCGGAGGGGACGACTTTCGCGCGCCGCGTTCGGAGAAAATCGCTTAATTCGGAGCGCCGTTCGGGGGTGGCATTCATGCTCGGACCTCGGTCAAGGTTAGCAGGTCAGTGCTAGGATAAACTCGGTTCTAGTCATAGTATCGCATACGCGGTACCCTAGGTGCAACCCACTCTCTATCCAGGACACAGCATCCCATATGCCGGTTGCCCAGCGGCCCGCCAATATCGTTGGCCTTGTTCCCGCACGCATCGCGCGACCCACGCCGCCAACGCCGGCGCCCGGTGCGCCGTCGCTCGTCGAGTACGGCACCCGCCGCTATCTCGTCGTCGCGGGAGTGATGCTGGCCGCGCTGTTGCAGACGATCGACCTCACAATCGTCAACGTCGCGCTTCCAACCCTCCAGGGCAATCTCGGCGCGACGGTTGATCAGGCGACGTGGGTGCTCACAGCCTACGTGATTGCCAATGTCGTCGTCATTCCGATGACACCGTGGCTGCAACTCCGATTCGGACGTAAGAACTATTTCCTGGCGTCGATCGCCGGATTTACCCTCGCATCGGTGCTCTGTGGCATGGCAACGTCGCTGGGTGCATTGATTCTCTTTCGCGTCGTACAAGGCGCGTTCGGTGGCGGCCTACTCGCAACGGCGCAGGTAATTCTGCGAGAGACATTCCCTCCCGAGCAACTGGGCTTGAGCCAATCGATCTTCGCGCTCGGCACGATCGTCGGCCCGTCCGTCGGCCCCACGTTAGGCGGAATTCTCGTCGACAATTTGTCGTGGCCGTGGATCTTCGACGTCAATCTGGTGCCCGGAATCATCGCGTTCGTGTTATTGGCGCGCTACCTGCGTCAGAACGCGCGACCGCAGCGAGCGCCGGTCGACATTACCGGGATCGCGCTGCTGATCGTGGCGGTGAGCTGCTTGCAATACGTTCTCGATCAGGGCCAGCGCGACGACTGGTTCGCCGACCAAACGATCGTGATCTGCACCTTCCTGACGATCGCCGCGACGACCGCGTTCGTCTGGTGGGAACTTCGGGTCGCGCAGCCGATCGTCGATCTGCGCGTAATGCGTCAGCCGGCCGTTGCCGCCGCGCTAGCCATTGCAGGCGCATACGCAGCGATCATTTTTCCAAGCTTGCTGCTGCTGCCGCAGTTCACGGTCGACAACTTGGGGTTCACGAGCACGCTCGCGGGCTTGCTCATCGGCATCCGCGCGTTGCCGGTGCTGCTGTTGACGATTCCGGTCGCGCGGCTCACCGCGATACCACGCTTCGACCTGCGCTGGTCGATCGGCGGCGGTTTAGCCCTAGCCGGCGTCGGAACGCTCTGGCTCGGCAACAGCCTAACGACGGATAGCGGGCTTGCGACCTTCGCCGTCCCACTCGTTGTGATCGGTGTCGGCGCAGCGTTCGTTTACTCGCCCCTGCTGGTCGCGACGATGCGAGCGGTTTCGCCGGAAGCGTCGGCCAAAGCCGCATCCTTCATCGTTCTCTTCTTCCAGCTCGGCGGATCGATCTCGGCGGCGTCCACCGTGGCGTTCTTAGACCGGCGCGAGCAGTTTCACCAGACGATCCTTGCGGCGGAGAGCACGCTTGCGCGGCTGCCGGTGGCGGAGTTTTTGCAGCACGCCAGCCGCAGCCAGCTCGCGGCGCAGGTCGTCGCGCAAGCCTCGGCGCTTGCGTACAGCGACGCCTTTTTCGTAACCGGCGTCCTCGCGCTCTTGATCACACCCGGAGTCTTTCTCTTGCGGCGGCGAGCCGCGTAGGAGTTTTTTCAAGTGGAACATGAAACGGCATGCCACCGAATCTGCGACGAAATCGCCGACCTGCTGGTGGAGCTTCGACCAACGACATGCGCGCCCGTCTTTGCCGCGGCGAGCGCCACCCGGAATCTTGCGGCGGCAATGCATCACGCATCGGGCAGCCCGGAGAACGTTCGGTGGCGTTCCGCCATCGAGAACCTCGATCGTTTCCTCGATTTCTGTGACGGCTCGGCGCGGCTGACCGGCTCGCCGGCACTTCTCGACTTGCACGCGTTCGTCGCGGAGAACGCCGATCTGCTGCCGTCGCGATTGGAAGAGCGGGAACGGGTGCTCGTCGCGGCGTAGGCGCTCGTCGAACTCGATTCGGTTTAGCGGACGCCGCTTGTGGGTGGGCTCAGAGCCACGCCGCCGGGGCTCACCGGCGCAATGTTGGAAGACATGACGCGCCTGGGATTGCCGCCTTGCACATAGCTCCAGAAATCGAGACGGTTGCTGCATGATGTGTTCCCAGCTATGACCATGTTCAATTTTTTCGTCGTGCCGCCGATGAAGGGTTGGTAAATGTCGACGTAGTCGCCACTGCTGCAGGTATCGGTGAATACGGTGGTGCGTATGACCCTCACGTCCGATCCCGAGACCGTTACGCGATTGATCGCGGCAACTGACGTATTCTGATAGTTCGCGTCTGCTGCGGCGATGTAGGCACCGTCCCATTGAACGCTCGCCGCTCCGCCGATCGTTAAACCATTGAGCTGCCGGAGGGTGCTGCTGCCGGAGGGCAACTCGACGAAGATGTTTTCCGTCGAATAGGTCTGCGCTTCGAAAAAGAGGTTGCCGCGTGGATCGTAAGCCGGCGGAGCCGGGTTGTCGAGGCGAAGATAGGAACCGTCGATGACGGTCTGAGATCCGCTTAACCCGCCGGAGAAGATCAGGACGCTGCCTGGTGAGGAGATCGTGACCCCATTCGTGACGGCGATGTTTCCCGTCGAGGCGTCGACGGCGCAGCCGTTGGGGCGACCGTAGTAATCGTAGGCTGCCGCAACCGGCGTGATGCTGCCATGAGCGTACTCGAAGATTTCATTGTCGCGGAAGTCGGCAACGTAGACGTTGCCGGCCGAGTCGACGCACTCGCCGAGCGGATGGCTGAAGCCCGTGATCTGGCCGTACAATTTGCCGGCTTTGACGCGGTAATTGTAAATATCAACCGTATTGCTCGAATAGTCGGAGACGTAAAGCAGCCACTGCTTCGCGGCATTCGGTAGAATCCACGAACTCCGAGCGGTACCCAGCTTCGATACGGCGTTATTGGGCGCGCCGACGCTGGAAAGCGTTCCAGCCGAACAGCCGGCGACGATTGCCGCCAGCGCACACACCATGAGCCATGGTCTTGGTTTCCGGGTCAGATTCATTTCATCTCGCTTTGTTTATTATGACGTGTCTCGCAAAAACACACTCTTAGTTCGGGTAAGCAGCAACGCCCCACAAGCTTCCCGGCCCAGCGGCAGGAATGGTCGTCTTTAACTTGCCCGACGGATACTTCAGAACCATCGTCTCGTTGAGACCGCTATCGGTAACGAACAGTAGGGATTGCTTTTTATCCAGGGCGATTCGCTCCGGCGATGAAAAGCCGCTGATGTATTTTGAGATCGACGAGTACGGAGGCGGGATGACGTCCACCCTCGCGCCCATCACATCGCAAAGAATCAAGATTCCCTTCTTATCGATCGCAAGGCCAGCGGGTTGAACCGGAGGACCTTGGCTACCGTTGATCGGCTGGTAGAAGGTAGCGTTGCAGCCGTTGCCGAGACCGCCGACGTACTCGGCTATTCCGCCGTGGCCGCTGGTGGCCTGGTAGGAGACGAAGACGTCTCCAGACGCATCGACGGCGACGTTTTTTGCCGAAACATAGGAGATGGTGCATTGGACGCTGATGCTGCTGGTGCCCTGGTTATACTCGGTGACGTTTCCATTGCAGCTATCGGTGACGTACACATTTAGTTTCGTATCCGTGGTCACACCCGAGGGACAGGTGAGCCCGGACGAATACGTAAAAGATGGAGTGTCGGAGTTCTTGGAATATTCGGTGACATCCGCTGCCCCGTAATTCGCGGCGTATAGATTTCCTTGATGGTCGTACCAGAGGCTGTAAGGGCGGTCTAGGCTATTGGTGATGGTTCCTTTGAGGCTGTACTTTTCTTTGTAAATGGAAATGTACGAGCTCGGAGAGCCGCTGCCGTTGTACTCGGAGATCACGAGTTCTTTTGGACGCGCTGCATGTGCGTCCGGGCGTTCCGACACCGTCGCCAAAGATAGCGGCTGCGGCTGTGTGAATGACGTGCCGCTTGCGCTGCAAGCCGTCATTGCGACTACGACAAGCCCCAGCGCGTACCGAGATCGATTTCTCCCAATCATCACGTCGAAAAACCCCTTCATCAGCGTCCGGCTTAGTAGACGGCGTTCTGTCCGTCAACGGCGCTAGTGGCATCTGAGATTCCGTTCGAAGGGCCCAGCTCTGCGACTCCCGCGCCGCTCGGGTAATCGAGTACTTGGACGTCGCCCCACGCGACGTCGGCGACGAAGACGATCGTGTTGCTGCGGTTGAGCGTCACGTGGAATGGATCTTCGAATCCGGAGCCAAGCGTCTTCGAAACACGCTGATAAGGCGGCGGAATGACGTCAACCGTCGACGTGGCTTGATCGCAGACGATGAGATTCCCATCCTTGTCGATTGCTAGGCCGCCGGCGTACTCCAGTTTTGCACCGAGCAGCTTCCCCGAACAGCCGGTCAGCCCGCCCATGTACTCGATGATTCGCGCGTCGTTTTTGCGGTTATACGCAACGAAGACATCGTTGCTCCGGTCAATCGCAACGCCTTCCACCTGTCCGCCTGGAAAACACGCGGCCACGACGGAGTCCACTCCTTGCGCGTACTCGCCGACGAAGCCGCCGTTGTAATCGGCCTCGTAGACGTTTCCGCCGGCGTCGGCGCTCACACCGACCGGATCGGTCATGGCGTTTTTGTAGGTGAAGGATGGCTGCGTCGTCTTGGGTTTGTATTCGGTGATGTTCGGGCCGAGATAGTTGGCGACGTAGAAGTTCCCATTCGCGTCGACATAGTTGCCGTCCGGACCGGCGATCCCGTCCGATATTTCGGCGATCTCCTTCCAAGAGTTGTTCTTGAGGATCTCTACCTTATCGGTACCGAAATCATCGACGAGCAAGTCGTTAACGCCGCGCGAGCCGGGCTTTCTATCGTCCCGTACCACCCTGCCAAAGCGCGGAAGTCTCATGAATCGCGGCAGAACACCCGATCGCGCGCTCGACACGGCGACGGTCGAGCTTGGTAAAGCGCGGTTCTCGCAGGCTGACAGCAACATGACTCCACCGGTGGCGATCAAAGCAACCAGCACTCTGCGCGCCATGCGCGCCGCGGACATCGCTACCACTTCGCGACCGGATAGGCGGCGACGCCCCAAGCATCGGTTACTCCGTAACTCGCTCCCAGCGTGGCCAGTAGACGGCCGCCGGGATACGTAACGACATTTACGTCGCCGTTTCCGGTGCCGCCGATCCGGTCGGCGACAAAAAGCGTGTTCTGTTTTTCGTTTAGCGCCGAACCAACCGGCCCTTTGAAGCCGCCCAGCTTTTCCGAGATCGAGGTGTACGGAGGCGGAATAATGTCCACGTTCGGCGGGATGTAGGGATACCCAGAAAATCCCTCATCGCACGCGATCATATTCCCGGCTTTATCGAACAGGAGGCCGGTGGGGTCTCCGAGGCTGATCAGCGACTCGTCGTTACAGCCGCTCAAACCGCTCAGCGCGCCGCTTTTCCGTATGTACTCCTGAACCTGACCCATCCCGCTGGCACTAAACTGGACGCCGACGAATACGTTGCCGGCTTGGTCGACCGCGACGCTCTTCGGGTAGGGAGCGCCGACGGGACACTCAGCCGATATGCGGTTGATGCCTTGTGGATACTCGGCGACGATCGCCTTACAGCCGTCCACGACGTAGACGTTCTCGTGTCGATCCGTCTTCACGTCGTACGGACACTGGAGCCCGCTCGCATACGTGAAACTCGACGAACTCGACCCTTTCGGATATTCGGTGATCGTGCCGTTGCTCGCGTTGGCTACGTAGAGGGCGCCATCCTTGGGGTCGTACCAGGTGGACACGGGGCCGTCAACGCCCGAGGTGATCGTTTCGACCGGCTGATAGTTCTTGTTGAAGATTTGAACCGAATTGTCCGAATACTCGGCGATGGCCAGATCCTGTAATCCGGCAGCCCTCGCTCGATGGTGCGGGAAGAATGGTGCCGTTTGCGCCGGCGCGAGCGAGGAGACCGGTGGCGGGCCGCCCGAGCAGCCGGCGATTATTGCGACGGCGAGGATGGTAAGGACGGCGCTACGCATCAAGGTTTTCCGATGAGCACGCCGGTGGGGATCGACACTCCGCTCGTCAGCGTCGCGTATGGTGTGTACTGCCCCGGCTTGTACGCATAGACGGCCGCGGGCGAACCAGTGTTGCCGATAACGACCGTGCCTCTCTTGTCGATCGACAGCGCGTAGGGGTAGCCAAACCCCTTTATCGTCTCCGTCGGGGTCTGGG
>DATHOO010000147.1:0-2729 GCA_035484815.1 Candidatus Acidiferrales bacterium | reverse complement strand
TGCGGCGCAGATTCTCTTTCGTATCGCGGCCGCGCTGCTGGCCGAGCACGACTACCCGGCGCGAGCGCAAAAGCGCAAAGCCTCCCACGATCGAGGGATCGTCGCGATAGTGGCGATCGCCGTGTAGCTCGTCGAACCGGTCGAAGCGGGATATGTAATCGAGCGACGTAGGCCTCGCCGGATGGCGGGCCATGTGCACCTTCTCCCATGGCGAGAGCTCGCCGAATAGCTCGCGCAGGATCTCCTGATACTTCCGCTCGAGGGCGGCAACTTCGGTGGACATGTCAAGCGGCTGCGCTGCCGAAGCCTCGCGCAGCTCGGCAATGCGCCGCTCGAGCTGGAGGAGCCCTTTCTCGCGCTCGACGATGACGTTATTGCTCACGCCGACACATATTCGAGAAGGCGCACCAGCGTCTCTTTCAGTTTTCGGCGGTCGACCACCATGTCGATCGCGCCTTTGTCGAGCAGAAACTCGGCGGTTTGGAACTGATCGGGCAACCGCTGGCGAATGGTCTGCTCGATCACGCGCCGTCCGGCAAACCCGATCATCGCCTTCGATTCGGCGACGATCACGTCGGCCTGAAAGGCGAACGAGGCGGAGACGCCGCCGGTCGTCGGGTCGGTGAGCACCACGAGCAAAAAGTTGCCGGCATCCATGAACCGCGTAACCGCGCCCGTGGTTTTGGCCATCTGCATGAGCGCGAGCATGCCCTCTTCCATGCGGGCACCGCCCGATGCCGCAAAGATAATGCAGGGAATGCTGCGGCGCCGCGCCTCTTCGAGCAGCAGCGTGATCCGTTCGCCGGTGACCCGTCCCATCGTACCGCCGCGAAAGTGAAAGTCCATGATCGCGAGCGCTACCGGATGGCCGCCGATCTCGGCGAATCCACAAACGACCGATTCGGAGAGCCCGCTGCGCTCGCGGTCGCTCTTCAGCTTGGCGTCATACGGTTTTTTATCCGACCAGCCCAGCGGATTGCCGGAAACGACGTCGCCGCCGATTTCGGTGAACTCTCCGTCGACGATCGACTCGATGCGGTCGTAGGCATTCATCCGGAAGTGGTACGCGCAACGCGTGCAGACGTACAGATTTGCGGCGAGATCGCGGCTGTAGAGCACCTCGCCGCACTTCGGGCATTTGCTCCACAAGGCGGCGTCGTTACCCTCCGCCGTTTTCGCGTGCCGCGATGCAAACCGCTCCGGTCTCGGCATAAGGGCTAGCGTTGTCCTTTTGCGGCTTGCGGCACGAGCCACGCCGCGTAGAGCCGCCTGAGTTGTCGAAGGTAGTTGAAAATCTCGCCTTGGTTGAGTTTCGAAACACCCGCCTCTCGATCCCTAAAGACGTACGGCACCTCGATCGCCTTCCCGTAGTGCGCCTTCGCGATGACCTCGAGGCCGATCTTGAAACCGATCGGATCGAGCGTAACGCCTTCCAGTGCATCGCGCCGAACCAAGAAATAACCGCTCGTCACGTCCTTGACGTGGGTCAGCGGGCGCGCCAGCCAGCACGCGACACGCGAAGTAATCACGCGGCGCAGCGGCCAGTTCGCGATGCCGCCTCCGGCGACGTAGCGGCTTCCGACGGCCAACCCGTGCTCACCCGAATCGAGTGCGGCGACCATTTTCGGTAACGCGTTGACGTCGTGGCTGAAGTCCGCGTCCATGGCGCCCAAGGCAATCGACTCCGGGCGTGCGATCGTCCAACCCTCGATCACGGCACTCGACAAGCCCAGCTTGCCGCTGCGGTGTAGAGCACGCACGGGCAGCCGGCGTGAAAGCTGGTCGACGAGCTCACCCGTGCCGTCCGGCGAGTTATCGTCGACGACGATGATCTCGCCGTCGAGCCCGTTTGCTCGAAAGGTGGCATCGAGCGCGCCGAGCAGCTTTTCGATACCTGCGGCCTCGTTGTAGGTTGGAATGACGATCGAGAAAGGAAGGGGCATGCCGAATCGCCCTCTCTACGACGTCAAGGCGCCAATAACCGCCAACAACACGAGCGCGGCGGTATCGGTCCGTAAGATGCGGGGCCCAAGCGAAAAGAGGATCGCGCCGTTATGCCTCGCGGCGTCGGCTTCCTCATGTGTGAATCCGCCTTCAGGCCCAACGACAAGAAGCACGCGCCCCGATGTCGGCAAAGCCGCGCGCAGACGCTCGCTCAGCGGCGCCGGCGGGGCCAGCTCCCACGCAAATAGTACGGCGTCGTAGTCGCGAAAGCGCGCGAGCAAGGCTTCGAATCGAAGTGGTTCGCGCACCTCGGGAATATCACGGCGCCCGGACTGCATCGCGGCAGTGCGCGCTAGGCGTTGCCAGCGCCCGAGTCGTTCGCTGCCGGCGTCGCGCCGTACGCTGCGTTCGCAATAAAACGGGATGAACGCACTCGCACCAAGCTCTGTGCCCTTCTCGACGACGAAATCCATCCGGTTGCCCTTCGGGACTGCCTGTGCGACGTCGAGGAGTCGCGTCGCTTCGCTGCCGCCTGAGCCCCCGACGATCTCGAGGAGCCGCGCGCGAACGACGCGTCCCGTCTGGGCGATCGCCGCGACAAAGGCGGTTGAAGCTGAATCGACGATCTCGATGCGGTCGTCTTCGCGCAGCCGAAGGACACGCGTGATTTTATGCGCGTCGCCACCCTCGATCTCGACGATGCTCCCAACTTCGCGCGTACCCTCGACGAAGAAGCGGCGCGTCGTCACTCCGGTCGAAACGCGTCCTTCACCCGGTCGAAGAAG
>DATHOO010000146.1:0-9026 GCA_035484815.1 Candidatus Acidiferrales bacterium | reverse complement strand
GGGCCGTTCGTCTCAATTTGGTTCTTCGTTCGGTTCGGGCCTAGGGCCGCCGATACCAAACAGGAAGTCGACCCAGATGAAATGGGCTTATGGCGTTTTTCTCGTCTTCATTGGATTGGGCGTTAGTGCGTGTAGTCGCGGCGCGCAGTCTTCGATTGACTCGTTGCCGCAAGCGCGCCCACCCGCGCGCTCTCCGGCCTCCCAATCGGGGCAGCATATTTCACACGTCGTTATCGTCGTTCAAGAGAACCGAAGCTTCGATAACCTTTTTGCCCACTATCCTAAAGCCGATGGGACTTCGAAAGGGTTGCTTTACGGCGGTAAGTCCGTTCATCTCAAGGAACGAAATCTCGAGAGCGGCTTGATCCTCGCCAACAGTTGGCCCGCGTTTGTGACCGATTACGACGGAGGCAAGATGGATGGATTCAATCTTGTTTACGTTAACGAGCACCGCTGCACTTGCGCGTATCAATACGTCAATCCCAAGCAGATCCAACCTTACTGGTCGATGGCGCAGCAGTACGTTTTGGGGGATCATATGTTTCCGACGCAGGCCAGCGGAAGCTTCACCGCGCACCAGGATTTGATCCGTGGTGGGACCGAGCTCAACTCCTATGAGACGCTGATTGATTTCCCGACCGACGGACCGTGGGGATGCGACGCGCCACCGGGCGTGACGACCTCGCTGCTTACCAGCTCGCAACAGTATCTGACAGACCAAGGGCCCTTCCCTTGCTTCACCTATGAGACGATGCGCGATCTGCTCGACGCTCAAAGCGTTTCGTGGAAGTATTATACGCCCGCAATCACCAGCCACGGAGGCGATCTTTGGAACGCGTTCGATGCGATCCAGCAGGTGCGCGACGGCTCCGAATGGACCACCAACATCTCGTCGCCCGAAACCAACATTTTCAAAGACATCTCGAATAACGCGCTGCCCGCCGTGTCATGGGTAATTCCCGATGGCCAGAACTCGGACCATCCCGCCCAGCAAGAGTGGGGCATTCATAAGGATACCGGCCCATCCTGGGTCGCGCAAATCGTCAATGCCGTGGGCGAAAGCCCCTATTGGAATTCGAGCGCAATCGTGGTCGTCTGGGATGACTGGGGAGGGTTCTACGATCACGTCGCACCGCCGCAGCTCGATTACACCGGACTCGGTTTCCGGGTGCCGCTGCTGGTTATCTCGCCCTACGCAAAAACCGGATACGTCTCGCACACGCAGTACGAGTTCGGGAGCATCTTAAAGTTCGTCGAGCAGACATTCAACCTGGGAAGCCTTGGCACGACCGACGTTCGCGCGACGAGCATCGGCAACGTTTTCAGCTTCGGAAAGGGGCCGCGCACCTTCAAGCCGGTCGCCACAAAGTATTCGCGATCGTATTTCGAGCACGAACGACCATCGAACATGCCCGTCGATACGAACTAGGGAAACCCTGAAGTAGCCGCACTCAGCTGGTCATCCTGGCCCAAGTGAGCAACAACGATTCCCCTTCGACTACGCTACGTCGCCGCAATGCCAGACGTCGTCCCCTTTTTCCGCTCCGCTCAGGGTGACAATTTTCGCGTCTGACTTTTTGCAGAGCTAGCTTCCCTAGGGGATGAGTCGCGTTAGCACGTAGAGCAGTCCCGAGCCGAGACCGCCGAAGAAATCGGAATGGCGCGAGGCCTGCGGGACGTAGATGACGTCGCCTTTTTGAAGCGCGACGTCGGCGTTCTGATCGCCCTTGTTGAGCGCGTCGTAGAGATTGATTTCCGTCGTCGTTTGCTTTCCGCTCGCGTCAGTTCGCACGACGCGAATGTGATTGAGGTCGGCTTGGGCGTTCTGACTGTTGCCGGCTTTCGCGATGGCGATGGAGAGATGATCCCCCTCGCTCACCTGGATGTCGCCAGGATGGTCGACGGCGCCGGCGACTTCGACGATGAGCGGTATTCTGCCGGGGACGTAAACGACGGAGCCTTCGCCCAGCGGTACGTCAAGCGCGGTATCGCCGCGCTGCAATAGACTCTGTAACGACACGGTGTTCACGTTGCCGTTGGCGTCGGCAACGCGAGCGTCGGGAAACGCGCCGTTGGTGTTGACCAGCCCGCCCGCAGCGGCAATCGCATCAGTCAGCTTCGCATCGGACCGGAGCTGATATTTTCCGGGCGTCTTGACGTCGCCGAGGACCAGCACATCGGGCTGACCGAGTTGCGCGATCAGGACGTTGACGGTTGGGTTGCGCACGTACCGGCGCAAGCGCGCACTGAAGGTCGCGGCCGCCTGATCGGGGGTCTTGCCCGCGACCGGAACGCGTCCGATCAGCGGATAGTCGACGGTGCCATCAGCAAGTACGATCACGTTTTGGGTCAGCGTTTGGTCGCCGAAGACCTGGACGCTCAGTTGATCTCCCGGATGGATACGGGTCGCCGTGGCGGGGGAATCCGCCAGCGCAGGACCAGCGCAGAGCGCGAGGCATCCGGCGAAAAGCAGTGCGGTGAGGGGAGAACGGCGATCCATACTGGGCGAATTGTACGCCGCTTGACCCCACGCCGGGAAGCGCCGCACGCCGCAGCCTCAGTGGGGCCGCGGTCCTATACCGGTGCCTCAGACCGCCTTAGCCAAGTCCCGGGTGGTGGCGATCAGCGCCGCGCGAGAGCGGACGCCGAAGGCGAGGCGCACGCGCGCAGCGTGGTTCTTCGCGGTCTCCGGGGAGATGCCCAATCGTTGCGCGATCTCTTTGTCGCTGAGACCTTCGGAGAGCAGTGCGAAGACGCGCCGCTGAGCCGGAGTGAGCGCCGCCACGCGTGGATCGACCGTGGTCGCCGCCGCGCGCTGCCGAATCTGCTCGGCGACCGAGCTCTGCGTGAAATCTTCCACTGCCTCGCTTGCGTAGCGCAGCCAAGCATCCTCTCCGGTTGTGACGTGAATTCGCAAAGCTGCCGCCGCGGCTCGCCAGGCATATCCGATGGACGAGAAAGTTGCATACGCGCTCGCGAGATTCTCCACGGCCGCCGCGCGATCGCCGGATACCGCAAGCGTTATGCCTTTGGCGTGCTCTTCCATCGCCGACAGGCGCACGTCGTGCGCGAAGGCGAGCGACGGCGCGATGCTCACCGGGATCCCTTCGTAAATCGATAGAACGGCACGCGCCGTCGCCGGATCGCGATCCGCGACGAGCTCTACAAGGTTTAACAGCGAGACGCGCTCTTCACCGCGCGACGACCAATCGGTCTCTTTCGCGCAGGCGACTGCATGATCGAGCAGCGCGTCGGCGCTGCGATGCTCGCCGGCCATCCGCGCGAGATAGGCTTGGTCGCAGTACGAGGCGGTCACCCAACTCGCCGAAGGAGCGATATCGCGGGCGAAGTACGCGTATTGAAAAGCCTTTTCATGGAAACCACGCAACGCATACGCCCACGCAAGCCCCCGGAACGTCAAGAAGCGCTCGGTTTCGAGTTCCTCGTTCCACGGTAACGTCTCCACCATCCGCACCGCAAAGGCGAAGCTATTCGGTGCGTAGATCTCGCGAACGAGGTGCACCATGGCTCGAGTGACGTTCGCTAGAAGGTAGAGATCGGGCCAACGCGGCGATTCGACGATATGTTGAGCCGCTTGCTCGAGCAGTGCGAGCTGCCCAACGTAGTCACCGCGCAGCGCGGCAATCCATGAGCGAGCAAAGAACCATCGCCCGAGCACGCTCGCCGGCGGGCTCTCCTGGAACTCGTGGAGAGCATGCTCCATTCCATCGGGGTCGCGCTCCACCCAGGCGATCAGCACTTTTGCGTAGGCAAGCTCGAATCGCGCGTTGAGCTTATACTCGCCCAGTGCGACGGCGGCGAGGGCCGCGCGCGCGAGACCGAGTTCGCCGCGATAGGCATGGCACGAGGCCTTCAGGGCTAGCAAAAGCGCGGTCACGTTGTCGTCGCGCTGCTCGACGCCGGCGATCGTGTCGAGGGCGCTGAGGTAGTCGGTCTTACGGATCAGCGCTCGAACGCGCAGGATTTGGTCCTGCGTGGAGGCCGCGCCGGCCGTCGCTCGCAGACATGCGTCAAGCCGGCCCTGCATAAAGAGCTCTAGGGGAGACGTTTCCGAGACGGTCTCGGGACCGGAAAAGAAAATTTAGCTCCTCGCTAATCTAAGCACCAAAAAGGGCGCCGGTTAGTTGTCGCTTCCGGCGCTACGCTTAAGCCCTAGTCGGGTGACCTCCTGCCGACTAATGTTTTCTTTTATGCAATTCTTACGTGATCCGGCTGCCGATTGTCGCTACGACCGGCGCCGGCGTATTAACGCAAGAAACCAATCCTCCCGGCGTATCGGCGGGCCCGGGGCTAAAACCCATGAAGTTTAGGAGAAAGACGAGGAAGTAGGACATCTAAATTCCTTTGCGGCGGGGACGGGATCTAGTAAGAATTGACTAGGCCCCAGGAGCGTACAACATTAAGAGGTTCTAGGCTAGTAGTAAGAGCACAAAAAATCTCCCGCTTGGCCAACCTAGCGAGCGGTAGGTCGCCCATTCTTAGGAGGGCGGCTTGCCTGCGGGCAGCGTACGCCGGAGCAGGCGGATGCGGGAACCGTAGAACGAGACGTCCGAGACAACGCGGTAGCGTGTCGCGACGAATCGCTCGAGGACGTCGCAGCCAAACCGAATATTTGCCGAGCTGCACTCGCCGGCGGTAACCAGCCAGACGCGCGGCGCCGGCGGTACCGCCGCTTCGACTTCGCTCGTGCTATGAAGCACGAAGCCGCTCACGTCGTATCGCCGAAAATCCACCCCGCGCGGGATCGCCACGACGCGGTTGGGGCCATTATAGTAATGGGCGAGCGGCAGCGCGTTCTCAGCCTCAAAGACGACGATCGGCTCCCGCGGGCGCTCGTGGGCGCGCAGGTAGGCCGTGGCTCGAACCCAGTCGCCGGGTTTTGCCAGCGGTGCGTAGGTCTGCACGAGGGTCGCCGTCGAGGCGAGGAGCGCCACGCACGACCACGCCAGCGCCGCGCGCTCCTGCAGCGGCTTGCGTAGGAACGTGAGGATCGCGAAGACGCTGAGGATGCAAGGCAAATAGAGCGACGCGGCATGACGGTCCAGCACGTGAACGCCTGTAGCGTAGCTGGCGACGGCGAAGAACGCGAACGTCCAGAGCGTTATAAGCAGAATCGTACCGTCGCCGTTGCCGGTGAACTTCTTGCGCGCTGCCACGGCGGCGGCAATTGCGGCGATCGCGACCACAAGGTAGGCGAGCTTCGCGTGCGGGAACGAGAGCGGTAGTGCATAACGAGCCAGGATGGCGCCGAGCACCTCGACCGCTCGAGGAAAGCTCGGCGGCGTGAAAGCGCTCTTGAAGTTTTGCACCTGTGCCGGAACGATCGCGAGCATCGGCGCGAACGCCAGCCCAGCGGCTGCCGCACAGAGGGCAAAGCGCCCGACCTGGCGTCGCGCAAGGAGCAGCAGCGTTAAGCCTTGCGCCGCGATGAGAAAACCGAGGTAGTACTGCGTGTATAGCGCGAGAACGCAGCAAACCGCATACGCGACGGCCGAGACCTTCGACGGTCGGCGCGCGAGGAAAGCGTCAAAGAAGCTCAGCAGCAGCAGCGCCGAGAGCAAGATGACGAGCGCGTAAACGCGCATCTCCACGGCCGCCCAAATCACAAACGGATTCCATGCTGCGACCAACGTCGCAAGCCCGGGGTCGATCGATGGAATATATCGGCGCGAGAGTTCGGGAACCAGGGCGATCGCGAGAGCGATGCATAAGATCGAAGGCAGGCGCAAAAAGAAGATGCTGGTTCCCAGGTGACGCCAGGCGGTGAGAAAGACAAAGTACAGCGGCGCGTTCTGCTCGAACGACAGCGCCTGCGTAAAGGCGTAGAGCAGGCTGCGGCCGGTCGTCTGAAGCGTGTAGGCTTCGTCTTGCCAGATGTTAAGGATGTAGGCAAGCGGGAGCGTCACGGCTAGATTGAGGCTCAAAGCAATGAGCGCAAGCGACGGCCGGCGCGCGTTCGCTAGCGAGATCTCTTGGGTGGCGGCCACAAAAGCCATTTTAAGCCGCCACGAAAGCGGTGCCTACTTCGGAGTGAACCATAAGGCCTGAGTCGTTCGCCCGCCTCGTACCGACGGTTGGCCCTCGCGCGCGCTTACGCCGGCGCCTATGCTAAACCACATGGTGCAAAAGGGATCAACGGTGCTCTTTATTGCGGTCACGCTTGCCTTGGCCGGCGTGTCACTGCTGCTGGCCTATCACGGCAGCGTGGAGCGACAAAGTTTCAAGGCTTTCTACTGCGCCGGGGTGGCGGTCAAAGAGCGCGCCGATCCGTATCGCGTGGAACCCTTACGCGCCTGCGAGCGGCGGCTGGCACCATCGAATCTGCCCGACGGTTACGTGGAGCCCGCGCCCCTTCCCGGCTACGCAATGGCACCTTTCGGCGCGCTCGCGATGCTTTCGCCCAGGCTCGCAGCCTTGCTCTTCGCAACGCTGCTCGCGCTTGCGGCAACGCTTTCGGCCTGCGCGCTGGCCGAAATGCTTCCGGCGCCCCGAAGTGCCGTTTTACTCGCCCTCGCACCGCTGACGTTACTCAACGTCGCGTACGGTGAGGTGGTTCCGTTCGCGCTGGCTGGATTATGCGGCGCCGCTTTCCTGATTTGGCGCGGACGCTGGTTCGCCGCCGGGCTTGCAGTCTGCGTTGCCTTGATCCAGCCGAACGTCGGGCTTCCGGCGGTCGTGGCAGTCTTTCTCTTTGCGCCTCGAGCGCGGGGTGCAGTAGCGGCGGGAGTCGCGGCCTTAGCGCTTTTAAGCGTTATCGCAATCGGCTTCGATCGCAACGTCGAGTATCTGACGCAGGTCCTGCCGGGCATGGCGAACGCCGAAATCGTGGCCTCCGACCAGTACAACCTCACGCACTTGCTCTTTGCAGCCGGTCTTGCAGCGCCCATTGCTGCGCTGCTGGGCAAGGTTTGGTTCGCGGTTATGGCGGTCTTCGGAATCGTCATCGCGGGAGTTCTTGCAGTGCGCCGGAGAGAGCCTGAGCTATTGCCGCTCGTGCCGCCGGCCGCCGCGCTACTCTTCGGCATCTACTTGCACGACATTCAAATGCTGCTTGCGCTCCCAGCGGCGCTGATGCTCGCTTCCCGCGTTCGAGGGATCGCCTTCCGCGCGCTCGCAACGATTGCCGTCGCCCTCCTCGTCGCGGTTTGGACGCAGCGCGCGGGAACCGCCGTTGTTGCGCTTGACGCGCTCGCCATCGGGGGTGGGGTCTTCGCGGTCTGGACGATGAAGAACCGGGTTACCGTCTCGGCGCTCGCGTCGCTCGCAACCGTTGCGGCAGTCGTCGCGCTGCAACGAATGCAGCCGCCCTTGGTGGCATCGAGCATGGTCACGAAGGTGTTTCACGCCGCTGCCGGCGATTGGGCGTTCAACGCGTGGGCGGCGTATCTGCGGGCAACGCCGGCGCTCACCGCGCCGGCCTTGCTGCTCAAGTTCCCTACCTGGATCGGCCTTCTGCTGGTTACCATTTGCGCGGTGCGCCTATGCCTGCAAGTGCCTCGGCCGCGCGAGGTTGATTCCGCGATCGGCGTTACGCCAAACCTATCCGGATCGCATGAACCGCAGCTTGCGAGCGCGCCGTACAGTGTATTTTCGCGAAAATATGACTGACGTGATTCTTGATCGTCTTTTCTGAGAGCACGAGGCGGCGTCCAATGTCTCGGTTCGAGAGTCCCTGCGCGATGAGCCGAATGATCTCTCGTTCACGCGGCGAGAGTTCGTTGGTCGGCCGATTCGAGGGGGCACGCCGCCGAAGCAGCGAAGCCGCGACCCGCGGATCGACGTAGCTCGAGCCTTCGCCCAGCGCCTTGATTGCCGTCACGAGCTCTTGCAGCGAGGAATCCTTCACGATATAGGCGTCGGCCCCAGCAGACAGGCAGTGTTGCATCAGCTCGCCCTGCGTATGCGAGGATAGGGCGCAGATTCGTGTTTGCGGCGATCGGTTCTTAAAGTGCTCGACCACGTCGTCGATCTCTTCGGTGTCGATGTCGATGATCACGACGTCGACGTCTTTTGCGAGTGCCGAAGCATCGCGGCCTGCGGCGATCCCCGCCACTTTGATGTCGGGATCGGCCGAAAGCACCTGCGCTACCGCTTTGGCAAAAAGCAGCTGCTTCTCGATGATCAGAACTCGTAAAGGTCCGGTTGTGTTGCTCATACTCCTCTTCCTACGAAATGACTCGCGCGGTCAAATACCGATAGTCCGCCGTGTGTAAACCGCGTCACGATTAGCATGGCTGAAGTCGCAACCGGTGCCAACCACGTTTTTGGGTGGGTCTGATGGTCTGGATGGCGGTAAACATCGGGCTTTCGGCCCATTTCGCCTGAAATACGCCTCGAAAGCGTAGTAAGAAATGATTAGGCTAGTGGGCTGAACGGATCTTGTAGCGCCACGACACGCGGCGCGACGATTCGCCGTTAGTTGGCTCGGGATGTGCTAACGACTCGGTAAGGGAGCCGTTTGCGGGCGCATCAGCCGACACGAGGTGCGGTCGCATTGCGGGCCAGCCCAAAAGCAGCGCCGCCATTTCGATGCGGTTGTGCGCGTTGGTCTTGACGATCATCCGCGCGATATGGTCGCTGACGGTCGATTCGGCGAGTTTTAACATTGCCGCGATGCCGGCTACCGATCGACCGTCGAGGAGGGCATACAGCACCTCACGCTCGCGTGGCGAAAGACGATACGCTGCAGCGGCTGCAGCGGCCGGATGGCGGTCTACCTCGAGCTTAATGGAAACGCCGATCATCACGCCGTTTCCGCTCATCGGTGCGACGCTCAGGGCGATCCCCGGCAGAGGAAACGCTATTTTTGTGGCACAGGATTCGACTTTCGAAAAATCCCAACACTTCGTGAGCCGCCGGACGGCCCGCTCGAAAAGGACCGGTAAACGACCTTCGTGCGGCGCGACGAGTTTTGCGAAATCGCTCGAACTTGCGTTTTGAGGTTGCGATGCGAACGATACCTGCAGCGCTTGAGTCAAGAGATAGAAGGCGCACTCTTCGCTCGG
>DATHOO010000145.1:0-13247 GCA_035484815.1 Candidatus Acidiferrales bacterium | reverse complement strand
GGGTTTCTCCACGCGCGAATGCACACGCCAGTGGGCTGGGCGCAGGCGCTCGTCCGTACGAGCAGCGCATCGTGACCGCCGCGGTGAGCATCGGCGATTTCGAGCGCATAGTTCTCGAATATCAGGCAAAGCTTCGCGCCTTTGCGCAGCGCATGGCTGGAAACCGCGAAGACGCCGAGGAGATCGTGCAAGACGCATTCGTCCGTGCCTACCGCGCGCTCGAGCGGATGCCGGAGAGCCTGCGGCAGGACCTGCGCCTGAAGGGCTGGCTCTACACGATTACGCTGAACGTCGCGCGCAACCGCCTGCGCAAAAAACAACCGGCCGTCGTTTCGTTTGACACGGTCGAAGATCCAGCGACCTTTTTCTCGCAGTACGTCGAACGCGACACGCCCGAATCCGCGCTGGACGAACGCGCGAGCGTAGAGGTAGTCGAAGCAGCGCTGCGACGCATTCCCGAACACCTTCGCTCAACGGCGCGGCTAAAGTTTCTCGAGGGGCGCACGCACCGTGAAATCGCCAGCAGCTTTCGCCAGCCGATCGGCACCGTGAAGTCCCACGTGCGCCGCGCCGCCATTATTATGCGGCGTCACCTCGCCGAGCAACATTCGGACGCCGCTTAGGTCACGCTCTGCTTCAGGGAGAACTTCATGTTCAATCATATCCTCGTCCCGATCGCCCCACCGTATCTGCCGAAAACCACGCTCATGACGGCGGCTGCGCTTTCGGTCGAACAGTGCGCCGACTTGACACTGGTCTACGTTTCGGACGAGCGCGGCGGCTTCTTGACGCCGCTTCTCTCGCTGCTCCCCGACGAGAATCGCAGCCGGCTCAATCGGTTTCTCGGCGACGCTTTAGCGATCGTTTCCGAATACGGCGCAACAGCGTCGATCAGAGTCGTCCGCGACGCGCCCGTCGCCAAAGCCATCAAAACCGTCGCGGACAAAATCGGTGCAGATGCCATTTTCGTTGGAACGCACCAACGCAACCCTGCGGGCTCTGCAAGCAATGCCGCCATCACGAAGGCGCTGCTCACTGAGACGAGCGTACCGGTCTTGGTGATTCATGAGTCGCCGGTTTCGCACGTGCGCCCGGTCGCCAACGAGCTGGCCTCATGAAGCGCGGCTTCGGCAGAATGGTGGTGGTCGTAACGTCGCTCCTCGTTGCGACCACCACCCTTCCCGCCGCGGCAATACCGGAAGCGACGCCTCGGGTGGCAATCGTCGAGCGCGGAGCGAGAATCGCAACCGTCACGATCGAAACCTACGGAGTCGTCAAAGAGCCAATCGTGCGGCGCTATCTTTCGCTGCGCGCAGGTGACACGCTCGAACAGGCTGCCGTCGAACGCGATTACAACAACTTAACAAGGCTCGGTGGCTGGCGCGTCCGCCTCGCCATTCGCAGCGATCCCTCGACCGCCAGCGTCTCCCTGCATTGGATCGTCATGGCAAGACAATTTGAGCCGACCGACCATCCGTACTACGCCGATCAGCCGCTCTCGACGCCGATCGAAGGCGTCGGCTGGATTGCAAAATCGTCGCCTCTCGACGACCGAGGCTCGACGGCCTCGACGACCTCGCAACTCTCGCGGCGAGCGAACCTCTTCCACGCGGCATACACGACGCCGCTCTCAGTCGATTCGACGAGCGGTCGCGAATCCGACTTTATCGTCGATGAGTTTGGCGGGCGTGGCGTCTATCGTGCGAGTCAACCGCTTGCGGTGAACGTCTACAGCTGGGCGATGGGCGCGGAAGCGCTCTATTTGATGCGCTATACGAACGGAACGCAAATCGAGTTGGGTGCCGAAGCGGTGCGCTCGACGAGCGCGCAACCGACATATATCGTAGCCCCCTCGCTGTACGACACCTACTACACGCCGGTGCGCAACACGCTGCTGAAGGCCGGCGTTTCGCACAGCTGCCCGGTGCCGCCGGCCCAATGGCACCCTCCGTACTGCTACCTGCAGTATCGCGTCGAGGCGGTCGACGCCATCGGCGGTCTCGGCGCCAACACCGAATATCGCGCGGTCCTTGCCGACGCGGCGCAGTATACGCGCGTTGGTTCATCGACGCTCGTGCTACATGGCGGAGTCTGGCGCTCCGGCGGAGTGGTTCCAACGAGCGCCTTGGTTTGCGCTACCGGTTTGCGCGGCTATGCAAAGGGCACATGCGGTACGGACGCCGATGTATTGCAGGCGGAGTATCGCATCGCCGACGCGCGTCCGGGGAATTGGAAATTCATTCTCTTCACGGAGACGGCCGCGAGCCGCGTACGCGGCGGCGATCAATCATTCGCACCGCCCGCATTTGCGTGGCACGGAGATTCGGGCGTCGGGGTGATGTATCGCGGTGTGCGCTTGAATTTGGCTTATGGATCGCAGGGCGGCCGTCTCACCTATGAACTTCAAGGTCAGCTCTTCTAGCACACTGCGACTTTCGTCATCTGAGTTAACGAGACATTTGCGTGTTCGCATTCCAAATGCGAGCCTTCCGAATCCGTCGATCCTTTCGCGCAAATCATTAACTGCAGAGAACCAAAGAAACGTCAGGGAGAAAAAAGTCTTGTCGAAATTTCACGAGTGCGTCGCAGCGACGCTGTCAATCGGGGTGCTCACGACGACCATCGCACAGGCGCAGCAGATCTTAACCCTGCCTTTGGGCAGCCAGCCCGTGCCGACCGCGACGACGCCGACCACTCCGACACCAATGCCCGAGGCGACGACTGCCGCAACAACGAGGTTGATCCCGCGATCTCAAATGGCGTGGCACGGTGGGCGCGGCGCAGAGTATTTTATCTCGGGCGATTACCTGTTTGACACGCAGAACGTCAACGAGTTCAATCCATCGGGCATCAGTGGTTCGGGCTCGTTCGCGGGGCGCGTCGGCGCTTCGTATCCGGTCGGCAAGCTTGCCGTCATGGCCGAGGGAACGTGGGATCAGTACGAATACACCCACCCGACCGGTCCGGTGACGGTCATCGGCGGGAACGGTCAGGCGATCGTACCGTCCTTTTTCATTCACTCCAATGATTGGGATGCACGGCTTGGCGTTGGGCTGCAGCATCCACGGGTGTTCCTAGTGGCCAGTTACGCCCAACGGTTAAACAACTACGGCTATCCGAATCTTCAGGGCTATGGCTTCGGCATCGAAAAGCTGCCGGACTTTAACGATAAAACCGTTTCATTCTTCGGCAGCTACCTGTGGTATCCGCAGTTCGGCGCGGGTCAATACCTGCAATACGGCTTTTACAAGTACCAAGCCGGCATCGAAGCCCACTCGAACAACCGGTATAATCCCTTGTTCGTCGAGGTGGGCTACATGGGCGACTACGGATACGGTAGGCTGAGCGTTCCGGCGAGTATCTCCGATCACGGTGTCTTTGCCGGCCTCGGCCTCCACTTCTAGGTCGCGACGATGCCGATAGAACTCGCATCCGGTTTCACCATCGAGCGCCTTGGCGTGGTGATGCGTCCCGACCCTGCTCGTACCGAAGAGATCGAAGGCGTCCTTAATCCGGCGGCAATCCGCGGACCCGACGGTGAACTCTACTTGTTTCCGCGCCTCGTCGGCGCAAATAACTACTCGCGTATCGGTATCGCACGCGTGTTGTTTAACGATGAAGGTATTCCCACCGGTGTCGAGCGTTTAGGCATCGCGCTCAAGCCGGAAGAGCCGTACGAACTGCGGCCGCGGGAAGCTACGGGTGGCTGTGAGGATCCGCGCGTGACGTTTGTCGAGCCGATCGGGCTCTACGTCATGACGTACGTCGCCCTTGGTCCTCGCGGCCCCCGGGTAGCGCTTGCGATTTCCGAGAATTGCCTCGACTGGGAACGGCTTGGCCTGGTTGACTTTCAGCCTGATGCGCAGGCACATTACGGCAAGCCTTTCAATAACTACGATAACAAAGACGCTGCGTTCCTACCCGATTCCGTACACTTCAAAGACGGGCGCGCGGCCCTCGGCATGTTCCACCGTCCCTTGTACGACGCGCATAACGCGCCGCGCGGTATCGATCACCCGGTTCCTGCCATCTGGATATCGGGATGCGACCTCGATGCGGCCAAACGTGATATTCGCCAGCTTCGTATCATGAATCGGCACGCCCGCGTCGTTGAACCGTCGGCCGACTGGGAGTCGTTGCGCGTGGGTGTCGGCACTCCGCCGGTGCGTACGCGGCTTGGATACATGATCGTCTATCACGGCGTCAACGGCGTGCTCGCGCAGGCACCCGGAGAGTTGAACCACGTGACCTACGATGCCGGCGTCTTGATCTTTCGACGCGAGCAGAATCGCCTGCTCCGCTATCGCTCGGCGACGCCGATCCTCATTCCGGAAGTTGAGGACGAGCGTGACAACGGTCATAACGTCGTCTTCCCAACCGGCGTCGACCAACGTTCAGATGACGTCTTCGACATCTATTATGGAATGGCCGATCGATACATCGGGGTTGCACGACTACGGCTTCCCGAGACCCTGCAATACGAAGAGCAGCCCTCGACGCTCGAGTCGCGTGTGACAACTTGATACAGCCGTTAACGGTTCGTCTTGTTACCTTGCCTGCGTTGAACCGCCGGCAACTGCTGCGCAGTTTCAGGTGACATGCAAACCATATCTGTCGCCACGATGAAAGCCGTCCGCGCTCACGGCTACGGCGATGCCGGCATGCTCAGTTTCGAAGACGCGCCCCTGCCAAGCCCCGGAGAAGGCGAAGTTCTCGTGCGCGTGCACGCGGCTAGCGTGAACCCCGCCGATTGGAAGCTCCGGGCTATCATTCCGGGGCGTGACGTTTCCGGCGTCGTCGAGGCGGTTGGACCCGGCGTTACGCGGTTCGCGCACGGCGACGCCGTATTTGGTAATGCCGATGGCGCATACGCTCAGTACGCCGTCGCTAACGAAGCGGCACTCGCCCGTAAACCGCTAACCGTCGACCACATCCACGCGGCTGCGATTCCGCTAGCGGCACTCACGGCGTGGCAGGCGCTCTTCGAAATCGCCGGTTTGAAGGAAGGCCGGCGTCTTTTGATTCACGGCGCCGCCGGCGGCGTCGGAAGCTTCGCCGTGCAACTGGCGAAATGGAAAGGCGCACGAGTTGCCGGAACCGCTTCGAGCCGTAACCAGCTCTTTTTGATGAGTTTGGGCGTCGACCAGGCCATCGATCACTTCGGGCAGCGATTTGAGGATCTGGTCGGCCCCGTCGACGTCGTGCTCGATACGGTCGGCGGCGACGCCCAACGGCGCTCGTGGAACGTGCTGCGCAAGGGTGGCATGCTGGTTTCCACCGTCGCGCTGCCCTCCGCCGAAGAAGCACGCCGGCGCGAGGCGACGGCGGCCATCTTCACTTCGCGTCCCGACGGTGCTCAATTGGCACAAATCGGCGAGTTGATCGACTTCGGGTACGTGCGGCCGGTTGTCGAGACCGTGCTGCCGCTATCGCACGCAAAGCGCGCGCACCAGATCAGCGAAGCGGGTCACGCGCGCGGCAAAATCGTGCTCTCGGTCGAGTAAGCCGATGGACACTATTTTTGGCGGCCAGGGGCAAAACTTTTTTTACGACGATGTCGCCTTCGCGCTTTCGCTCATCCCTTTCGTGCTCGTCGCTGCACTGATCGTCGCTTCTCGGCTCGAAGAGCCGCTGCGAGTTCGCGCCACCATACGCAAAAGGAAGGGCAACCCCAAATAACTTCTCCGGCGCAACTCATCGGGGCAGGAGTTTAGACTTTCCTCATGATTGCGGCCTACGATGGAAGAGATGAGAGCGTGCTGCGCGTGCGCGATCTTCGCGATCTTCGTCTATGCGGGGTGTTCACCGCGTTTCGCGAGCGGGTCGGTTACGCCAACGATGCCGAGCGGCATCTTCAAGATCAGGCATATCGTATGGATCATGCAGGAGAACCGCAGCTTCGACAACCTGTTTCAAGGCTATCCCGGCGCCGACACGCGTTCGAGCGGTGAAGACTCGCAGGGCCGCGTGGTCCCGCTCGCGCCCATCGCATTCACCAGGGGTTACGACATCTCGCACACGTCGGGCTCCTTTTTCCGAGCTTGCAACGGTACGTCGAGGCTTCCGGGGACGCATTGCCGCATGAATGGGTTTGATCGTGAGCAAGTGTACTGCTTCCGCGCGTGTCCCCGGGATCCGCAATATGGTTACGTTCCGCACTACGAGACGCGGCTCTATTTCGAGATGGCGCATCAGTATGTCTTAGCGGATCGGATGTTCGCCTCGAATTTGGATATGAGTTACGTCTCGCACCAGTACATGGTTGCCGGCCAAGCTAACCGCGCCGTCGATTTTCCGAGCCGCACATGGGGATGCACCCCGGGTCGCGACGTCATCAATACGCTGACGGATGCGCGCGCGTATGGTCCGACGATCCCGGTTTGCCAGAATTACCGGACACTGGGTGACGAACTCGACGCGGCGGGATTGAGCTGGAGGCTCTATAGCTTTACCAAAAAGTATCAATGGATGGGCTATCGATCGATTCGGCACATCCGCTACGGACCGGATTGGAGTACCAACGTTATCGGGTCATCGCTGCAGGTGATTACCGACGTCGCAAACGGCAAGCTTGCCAACGTTACCTGGGTTACGCCGAGCTGCAAGAACTCCGACCATTCGGCGTGCGGCAGCGCGTCGGGCCCGCAATGGGTATCAGACGTCGTGAACGCGATCGGCGAAAGCCGGTTCTGGAACTCGACGGTCATTTTCGTGATGTGGGACGAGGTCATCTCACCGTTCGCCAAGCGCGGTTACGTCTCGCACGTACAGTACGAACATGGCAGCATCCTTAAGTTCGTCGAGGATCGCTTCGGCCTCGCCCGCCTCGCCGCGAGCGACACCCGGGCGAACTCTCCGGCCGTCGATTGCTTCGATTTCTCCCAACCGCCACGCCCGTTCCAACCGTTCGGGTCACGCAAGCGCCCACAGGACGTCCTACGGATGCTTCACGAGGACCGCCCGCAAGACCCCGATACCCAGTAGCATCGAGAGCGAGGTTACGCGGCTTCGGGCTTTCTTAGCAAAGCGACGAGCGGCAAGTTGAGCAGCGAGACGAGGGCCACGACCTTCGAGTTGTCCATGTAAGCAAGAATGGACGCCTGCTGATCGACGAGGTACGACATCGTCGCCGCCGCCGGTACGGTATCGATCGGCACTAAATGGCCCAACGTGGCGCCACCCGCGAGCAGCGCTTGATACCAGGCCCAGCTGTGGTCGTAGACGACGGCGAGGGCGGTAGAGGCAACGGACCCGCCGAGTAACAACACGATCTTAAAAATTGCGACGCCCTCGGCACGTACTTCGGCGGGGAGCGAGCGTACCAGCACGTTTGCAATCGGTGAGAAAAGACACGCAAATCCGGCACCCGAAATAACGATGGCAAGCGCAAACGTCGCGAAATCCGATCCCGACGCCGTATGCGTCACAAGTAACACGTAAGAAAGCGGCACGAGCAGGAAGCCGATCACGACCGGGATCCTCACGTCGATCTTGTCGGCGTTTACAAGGATCACGACAATCGGCGCCACGAGCATGATCGCCGGGATTCGCAGCAGCAGCAGCGCACCCGCGGTCGACGGTGGAAAGCCGAGGCTGACTTGTGCATACTGCAGGAAGAGGTTCGCGCCAAAGAGCGGCACGCCGAGCCCGAATCCGAGGACGCTCCCGACCGCGAGATTTCGGATATTAAATAACCTTAACTGGATGAAGCCACACCGATCTTCACATAATTCGCGCCAGATGAATCCGGCAAATCCAACGGCGGAGAGGAGGCAAGACCAGAAGATGTCTGGGCTCGAAAGCCAATCTCGGCGTTCACCGAACGACGAGGCGTATTGAAAACAGAAGAATGCGAGTAAGGCGAACGAGATGCCCGGGACGTCGAAGCGCCCCGTTGATCGAGGGCCCGGCGCTTCCAGCAGCGTGAAGACGACTACCCCCGCGAAGGCGGGGAGTAGAGCGTACAAGACAAACGCATCGCGCCAATATGCGTGGTCGATAAACCAGCCACCGATGAACGACCCCGCTGCCGCGCCTGAAAGTGAGATAACGGAAAAGAACGAAAATGCTATGCCGCGCAGCTTGGCAGGGAAGAGCGTCAACACGGTTACCACCGAGCAGACGAAAAACGTTCCTTGCGCCATTCCTTGAAAGCAGCGGCCGAGGATGAAGCCGCTTAACGAAAAAGTCATTGCGAGGTAGAGCGAAATAACGCCGAACGTCAGATGTCCGAAACCAAAGACCGGTTTACGTCCAAACCGGTCGATGAGCCACGGCGTGAGCAAAATCGTAACGTAGTAGAATGTACTGAATCCAATCAACGTCCAGGGCAACTCATCCGCGCTCGCACCGAGGCTGCCGCCGGCATACTGCTGGATCGATTGAAACACGCCATTGAAGGATTGATCGACAAAAAGCGAGATCAAGGCGGCGAGCATCACGAGGACTTTGCTGACGCTGACGCCTTCAGCAAGTTCGATTTGAAGGAACGGCCGGCTACGCGCCGCGATCATCTTGCGCGACGGTTTCGCCACGGTGGCGCATGAAGCCGCCCAAAAGCCGGCACGCCGAGCCCGGACCTTGCGAAACCCTCGGCGCGCTCAACCAGTTCTTGCTGGGCACAATACGAAAGCCACCGGAACGGAGAGAAACCTTGGCTTCTTTTGACACGTATAATAATTCGTTCCCTCACGCAAAGCTCACGCGTTCCTCGAACGGCGTACTCGAGGTCGTTTTACACACCGCCGGCGATACGCTCGTCTTTAACGGATATACGCACACCGAGTTCGTCGAACTTTTCCACCAAATTGGTGCGGATGCCGACAATCGCGTCGTTATCCTCACCGGCGCCGGTCGAGCCTTCATCGACAACATCGACCCGGAGGGCTTCGACTTCTTCACGCCTCGCGGTTTCGACAAGATCTATCGCGAAGGAAAGAAACTTCTCTGGAACATCCTGGACATCTCAGCACCCCTGATCGTCGCGCTCAACGGACCGGCGACCGTCCATTCGGAATACGCGCTGCTCGCCGATATCGTCTTCGCAACGCCCGACACGATCTTCCAGGATAAGCCGCACCTGAACTTCGGCATCGTGCCGGGCGATGGCGTCCATTCGTTGTGGCAGGAGGTCATTGGGCCGATTCGTGGCCGGACTTTTCTGCTGACCCAGCAGATCATCGGCGCCGACGAGGCTAAGACGCTGGGAGTCATTAGCGAGATCGTTCCACGCGACCGGCTGATGGACCGGGCTCGCGAGGTCGCAGCACAACTGACGAAGCTCCCGCCGCTCACGACGAGCTACGCTCGCGTGGCTTTCACTCAGAAGCTCCGCCGCCTGGTCGATGAAAGCGTCGGCTACGGACTCGCGCTCGAGGGCATCTCCGCCGCCGACGTCGCCCGCATGAACGCCTAATCGGCCCGTCGTGCTCGCCCTTCTCCTCACGTCAGGCGTTATGGCGCAAGCAGTCTTCTCGCGAGTCGCGCAGGCCGACCGACCCGCAACGGTGCCGCGATTCGAGCCGGCGCCGTGTCCGACGATCCAGGGCGTAGAATGGCTCGCCCACGCGACCTGCGGCTATCTCGTCGTGCCGGAGGATCGTCGTAGACGCAACGGCCGCACCATCAAGCTGATGGTTGCAAAATATAGCGCACCATCTTCGGAAAAGCGGCCCGATCCGATTCTGTATCTAGAAGGCGGCCCCGGCGACATAGCACCGCTTGAAATCGACCAGATTATCAAAGCGAACTTCATTCGCGACCGGGACATCTGGGTGGTGAGTCAACGCGGCACCTGGTCCTCGCAGCCGGCGCTGATCTGTGCGGCATCTAACGACTTCGCTAGAGAACTTGTTGGCCTCCGCTTCTATTCCGAAGCAACAAAGCGCGCCCACGTGGCTGCGACCGAGGCCTGCCGCCGCGAGCTCACAGCCACCGGCGCAAATCTCGCTGCTTACAATTCAACCGAAAGCGTCGCCGATCTGGTCGACCTCCGTAAAGTGCTCGGCATTAAGGAGTGGAACGTTTACGGGAACTCGTTTGGCACGTATACGGCCCAGACGCTTATGCGCGACCATCCCGAGGGAATCCGCAGCGTCGTTATCGACTCGGTCCTACCGACGAGCTACAGCATCCCGGTAAACTGGTGGAACGCGCGCTACGCGTTCAAAAACATCTTCGCGGCCTGCGCAGCACAACCGGCCTGCAACGCGGCCCATCCCCATCTCGAGCAGACCTTTACCGGAATGGTCAACAAACTCGAAGCCAGGCCTTTGACGCCGACCATCAGTGACCCCAATACCCGCAAGAACATTACGGTGATGATTGACGGTGGCGCGCTAGTCGACTGGTTGCGCAACCAAACATACGGCATTCCCACGCTCCAAGCCGCGCCCGATACAATTACTGGGCTCGCTGCCGGGCGCCGCGATTCCATCGAGGCGATCGCGAAGGATCGCGCGGGCCGGGCGCCACCCTACCATCCGGGCGTACCCGCGCTCGGTGACGGGCTGGCCTTCGGCACCACCTGCCGCGAAGATGACCTCGGGACGCCGCAAGAACTCGCCGCGGCCGGTCGAGAAGCGTTTCCTGATTATCCGGTCTCGATAACACGCGAAGGCATCGGCGGCTGGGCGTACGTTCAAGAAGATTGTCGCGACGTTTTGAAACTCCCGCGCGCTCCGAAATCGATGCACGAGTCCGTCGCCAGCAACATTCCAACGCTCCTCGTGTCCGGGACGTTCGACACATTGACGTCACTCGCCGGAGCAAGAGCGGCAGCAGCGCGGCTATCCCGTGCAACGATCATCAGCGTCCCAGGCGTCGGGCACACGGTCTCGCCCTGGTCTCCCTGTGCTCAAAAGATCGTCGTTTCGTTCTACGCTGCTCCGGAGAAGGCGCCCGATACATCTTGTATCAGCCGACTCAAGCCGGCCAGCTTCATACTCAAGGGTTCCTCCGCAAACGAACTTTACCACTGAAAGGAAATAAGAAATGACCAAAATCCTCGTTATCGCGAAGTGCAAAGATCAGGCAAAGTGGGAAGCGGGCTTCCGCACTCACGCCGATCTCTTTAGAACGGTGTACGGCGTCTCCAAACCCATAAGCTACGGAATGGGCGAGGACAACTACATTGGCGCCTGCTTTGAGACGAGCGACCTGACGAAGGCGATGTCGGCGATATCGTCGCCCGAGACCGCCGAAGCGATGGAGAACGACGGGCTGCTCCGCGACACGGTAAAGGTTTTCATATTTGACAAAGAGCTCGCCGTTTAGCTCCGAGTTGGCCCCGGGGGCCGGCAGGACGGCCCTTGAGCGTGGCGGCTTTAGGGGCCCGGGTGCCCTTTGATTCAGCCGGGATTAAGGTTGGCCCCAGAATCGTGCGATACCGTGAATAGTGTGAATTGCGCAGGGGCGCGCATCGCCGTGATTGACGATGAAGAGGATATCCGTTGCCTCCTTTCATCCGAGCTCGAGGCGGCAGGTTTTGAGGTCCGTACCGCGCGGGACGGGCCTTCTGGATTAGAGGCGGTCAAAGATTGGGAGCCTTCGCTCATCCTGCTTGACGTCATGATGCCCAAGATCGACGGCATCAGCCTTTTGCCGCGGCTACGGTCCCTCACGCAAGCACCAATATTTGTTTTGAGCGCGAAGGGCGAAACGGGCGACAAGGTGCTCGGCCTAGAGCGCGGCGCCGATCAATACCTAGCAAAACCATTCGAAACGCCCGAGCTCATTGCTCGCATCCGTTCGGCACTACGTCGACCGCAGCTCGATGCTCCTGAGGTCTTGACGCATTCCGATCTAGAGGTGGATCTTCGGGCGCGACGAGTGCGCCGGGGAGCACGTAATATCGTACTTACGACGCGCGAATTCGCATTGCTGGAGGCCTTTATGCGCTACCCGCGGCGGGTCTTTAGCAAGAATGACTTGATCGATCGCGTCTGGGGGTACGATTCCGAGGTATCGCAGAACTGTGTCGAAACGTTTATTTCGTATTTACGAGCCAAACTTAACGAACCGCAAGAAGAGGCGCTTATCATAACGGTCCGCGGGGCCGGCTACGCCCTGCGGGCCTAACTCGTGCAATCGTCACTTCGGAGCCGCTTAATTTCGTGGTACGTCATGACCGGCGCCGCGGTCGTGCTCTGCGTCGGCGTATTGATTGCGGTGGTAATTGGTGAAGTGCTTTCGTACCAAGCGCGTGAGGCGATGTTGTCGGCGCAAAGGCGGATTCCGGCGCTGGCTATGCAGTATCGCTCGCAGCACGGAACGATCGCGGGATTGGACTCGTACCTCGCGCAACAACTTGCTCCATTGCCTGTGCGGACGCGCACCAACGCTGAACCTGGGCTAGGCCGTCGCGGCCTTCTGCACCGGCCGCCGAGCGCCGGCATATTGGTGAGGCTGCTCATGGCCGAAGTTCGTCCAACTGACGTTGACTACAACGGTATTCACACCACCCTCTTCGTGCCCCCGTCGTTCTACGAGCGTTTCGTCGAATATTATTTGGCTGCTATGGCCATCGTGGCCGTAGTGGTCATCGCTGTCGCGTGGCGCGTCGCCATCGTCGTCGCCGCGAACTCCCTTGAACCGCTGCTGCGTACCACCGCCGCGTTAAACCGATTCGGGGAAGGCGATTTTACTCCAGCCACCGTTTCTACCAACGACACCACCGAAGTCGGCGATCTCGCGCAGGCGTACAATCGCGCCGTGCAACAGATTACGCGCGCGCTTAATGAGAGATCGCAGGCAAGCGCGGAAATGCGACAATTCGTCGGCGATGCGGGGCATCAACTGCGTACGCCGCTCACCGTGGTCATAGGATATCTCAGCTCGATGGCGGCGCGCGGACTGCGCGAGTCCGACTCGGCACACATAGCAACCATGCTTGCCCAAAGCCGGCGAATGAAGATCCTGATCGACGACCTTATTCGGCTAGCGCGCCTCGAACATGTTGCAGCGCTCCCCGAAACATCATTTGACGTGAACGACGTCGCACGCGAACTGCCGCGGGCCTTTCCACCTGAGTTTGCGCGGCGGCTTTGCATTCAGCTCAGTTCAACACCGCTTAACGTACAAGCCGCCCCAGCCGAGTTTCGTGAAGCGCTCGTAGCTCTGACCGATAACGCTATAAAATATGGCGGCAAAGGCGCGGTGACGGTTAGCGTCGATGGTCACGATCAGGAATGTGAAATCGCCGTACGGGATGACGGTCCGGGTTTCTCCAGCGAAGATCTCAACTCTGC
>DATHOO010000144.1:0-3610 GCA_035484815.1 Candidatus Acidiferrales bacterium | reverse complement strand
TCCGACGGCGGCGGTGGTGGCGGCGGAGGCGGCGGCCTCTATGGCGGCGGTGGCGGCGGTGCCGGTTCGCTTGCTACCAGCGGCCAAGGCGGCGGTGGCGGTGGTGGTGGCGGCTCGTCGTTCGTCGAGAAAGGCGCCACGCACGTCAAAGATCTCGGTGGCGCAGCGCCGGCAGGCAACGGCACGATCGTCATTTCCTGGTAGCGCTTACTAAACCGCACTTTAGGGAGTCTTAAACTTTGTAAGCAATTATGCGGCTTGAATTAGCTGGCCCTAAAATGCTACTATGCAGGCTCCTACCAAGCGACCGATCCGGAGGCGAGGATTCACATGGCTGCGCGCAAACTTTTAGGCAGTACCAGAGCGCCGCTTCCCGGCGCCGTTTCCCGCGGGAAAGCTGAACCGACGGAGAGGCTGGAAGTAACGCTCATCCTGCGGCGCGCTACCGCGTTGCCGGCGATCACTCGCGAGTCGGCGAAAACGATTATCCCCCGTGCGGCCTTCGCAAGTAGTTTCGGGGCGTCGGTTGGCGACGTCGCGAGTGTGAAGGCCTTTGCCGCGCAGCACAACCTTACAACGGTGCAAGAAGCGCCGGCGCGTCGGACCGTCATACTTTCGGGTACCGTTGCCGACTTCCAGGCCGCCTTCGGCGTGGAGCTTCAGAGCTTCGACTATCCGGGCGGCTCGTACCGCGGACGCGTTGGCGATATCTTTTTGCCGGAGGAACTCGACGGTGTCGTTGAGGCCGTCCTTGGACTCGATAACCGTCCGCAAGCGACACCGCATTTCAGGATGCGCTCTCGAGCGGTCGCTGCCGCAGCCCCTGCTTCGTTTACACCGGTTCAGCTTGCATCGCTTTACGATTTTCCGGCTTCGCTGGGGCAGGGTCAGTGCATTGCCATCATCGAGCTCGGCGGTGGCTATCGCCCCGCCGATCTGCAACAGTATTTTTCCGGGCTAAACATCAGCGTTCCATCCGTCACGGCGATCTCTGTGGATCACGCTGCCAATAGTCCGACTGGGAATCCCGACGGACCCGATGGCGAGGTGATGCTCGATATTGAGGTCGCCGGCGCGATTGCATCCAAAGCAACTCTTGCGGTTTACTTTGCGCCAAACACCGACGCCGGGTTCCTCAACGCAATAACGACGGCGGTTCACGATGAAACCAACAAACCGAGCGTTATTTCGATAAGCTGGGGCGGTTCGGAATCCGCGTGGACCGATCAGGCGATGCAGGCAATGGATGCGGCATTCCAATCGGCAGCGGCACTTGGAGTAACGGTCTGCATTGCAACGGGAGATAACGGCTCGACCGACGGCGTACCCGGGAGTGCGAACCACGCCGACTTCCCTGCCTCCAGTCCTCATGCATTAGCGTGTGGAGGAACGAGCTTGCGGGCCGCTGGAGGCAAGATCGCAGATGAGACGGTGTGGAACGACGGAGCTGCCGGCGGCGCCACTGGTGGTGGCCCAAGCGCGTTTTTTCCGCTACCAGCGTGGCAAACAGGATTGAACATCACCGCCGTCAACGGACCTCCTGCGCCGCTCGGATTTCGCGGCATCCCCGACGTTGCCGGCGATGCAGATCCCGCAACCGGATATAACGTGCGCGTCGACGGATCCGATACCGTTATCGGTGGCACCAGTGCCGTCGCGCCTCTTTGGGCAGCGCTGATTGCGCGAATCAACGCCACTCCGGGCCGAACCGGGCCGGTTGGATTTGCCAATGCGGCTTTGTATGCCCCGCCCAGCCCGTGCAACGACATTACCGAAGGAAACAACGGCGGATTCTCTGCCACGTCAGGGTGGGACGCTTGCACCGGCCTTGGCAGTCCGAGCGGATCGAAAGTCGCCGCCAAACTTTAACAGACTTGCGTAGCTCCGGTTAGCGCTCGCGCATCCTTGCAGGTCATTCAAGCCGGCGAGGCCTTGTCAAATTCGGTAGCATAGGCTATCTTAAAAAACTAGCCAAAGTCGGCTAAATCCAAAATAAAATGGTCTGGTTCCAGCCCATTCGGCGGAGGTCCCGACTATGATTTAAGGCTTTGCGCGAAATCTATATCTACGGCCGGTGGCATCTGCAGTGCGGTTGTCATCGCACCGCTCTCCTTAAACTAGACACAATGGTTCCGTAACCAGAACGCCCCTGGGAGTGCACTGAATTCAGCTAAGTAGTTAGCCGCGCGAGCACCGAAGAGCTGCTACGAGGTTGGACTCGCCAGAAAGAGAGCACTAATGGAGAACAAACCTCCGCCCGACGACAACGGGAAACCGCAACCCGGCGCGCTAGCAGCACTGGACCGTTCGAAGCAATATCTAGTCGCCGTTGCGGGCATTCTGACGGTGGCAACGCAAATTTGGAGCATCATCGAGGCTCAGTGGAGACTGGCGGCGGTCACGGTAGTTTTGGCCTCCATCGTCGTCGCCCTCTATGTGGTTTCTCATCGCATAGCAACGCAAGATCAAGCAAAAGCGGCGGCTCTCCGTCGCGCAGCAATCGGTTTTCTGATCGCGACTCCGTTGGTTTCCATTTTGGCACTCGTCTGGTATTCGTATGTCCCGCGCTACCTTGAGTCGGGGACGACGATTGTAGTTGCCCGATTCGTGGGGCCTAAGTTGCCCTCACCATATCAAGAGTGTCGGCCGAGCGATATGCTCGTTCGTACGCTCGCAAGAGTCGGCGAGCGATTTGGGGGCCTGACCGCATACGAACTGCCGTATAGCGTCGATCCGGAGAACCGATTCGCAGAGTTGTGGGCGGAGTTTCACGGCACGGTCGATGCCGCGGACGTGATCGTGTACGGCGAGTACACGTTGCACAGCTCGAGTTCAGAGGGCACCGAAGAACCCGACGAAATCGTCATCAACCCGGAGGTGGCCCGCGTTCCAACGATCCCGCTTCAGTTTAAGAGCCCGCCGCTCTATGTCTGGGACTTTCCTAGTAATGTCGTGAAAATTCAACAGCTCTGCGGTGGCGATCTCGAAGAGGCGGCCGCCATTCCACGCTTTCTCGACGATGGGCGACGCATAGCAGACGCTATCGTTGGGCTCCAGGAACTTGGGCACGAAGACTTCGTTAGCGCGAATGCCGCGCTGGAGAAGGCGAGGAACGCCGACCCTACCATCAAACGTTCCACGTCGAGTAAGTGTGCAAGGCAATCGCTATGCACGGACAGTCCAGGCGTTTTGGCCTTCTACTTAGGGACCCTGGATGAAGCCTTGGGTCACTACGTCGACGCGAAGCAGGCGTACGCCGCTGCCGCGAGAATTATCGGCACTTCAACGCCTTTCGTAAATCTCGGCGAGATCGACGCCGTGCTTGGTGATCGGCACGATCCGAGCGATGCGTTTAAGATGTTCGACCACGCGGTGGAGTTGGATCCGAACTCTGTTGGTGCGATTGCGACGCGGTCCGCATACGAGCGTGACTATTTACAGTCGGACCGGGCAGCGATCGACCTCGAGCGAGCAATGGAAATGCCGGCCCAGAATTTGTACGATATTTTGGCGTTGAGTCGCGCCATCTATCAGCGCAACCAAATAGGCGACGCCGCCTGTGCCATTCAAATGCTGGGGAAGGTGATCGATCACCCCTACTTTCCTCCTT
>DATHOO010000143.1:0-10999 GCA_035484815.1 Candidatus Acidiferrales bacterium | reverse complement strand
TCTTTTGCCGCTCCGCTCAGGATGACAATTTTCCGCGCGCGTGATCCGAGTAAAGCACACTATACCCTTTTGTCATCCAAGTGAGCAACACTATTGTCCTTCGACTGCGCTATGTCGTCGCAACGTAAACGGCATCCCATTTGCCGCTCCGCTCAGGATGACAAGGTCGTTCTGAGTCAGGAAACGTCTTGGATGAGTTCGAGCAGTACTTCCCGGTCGAGATAGCGGATGTGGCCGTGTTCGCGCCGCAGCGCGTTGCGCGACTCGAGCTCCGCAATTGCGCGCGCCGCGACTTCTTTGACGGTACCTCCGGCAGCCGCGATCTGCGATTGCGTGATCGTGGAGAGCGAGGCCGAGGCCTGCACGAGCCCGCGCTCGGGCATCGCGTAGGGAAGCAGCACGCGTGCGATGCGGCCGAGGATCGGAAGGGATCCTTGAACGCTCAGCGCGTCGGCCAATAGCCGCACGCGCTGCGCCATTACGATTCCAAGCGCATTGGTGAGCTCGGGATAGCGCGCCGCGACGCGCGAGACGACGTCCCAGGGCAGTTTGAGCACGTGCGCGGTCTTCGAAAACACGGCAATGCGCGCCATCTTTAGACCGCGATCGAAGTACTCGGCCACGCCAAAGAGTTCGTTCGGGAAGATCTCATACAGGATGCGCTCGCGCTCGCGCCCGCCGCCGTTTGCGCGCGCGACGATGCCCTCGGTGACCATGCCCATGAATGGCCAGTCGACGTTCTCGGCCACCAATGTCTGTCCGCGGCGGCCGGTCTGCCACAGCGCGGACGCGGCGAGCTCGGAGCGCACGGTGGCGTCAAGCGCTGCGAAGGGCGGGCACCGGGCCAGGCTTTGCGCGGCGGCGTTGCGATCGGCTACCTCGCCCGGGCGATGAGTGAGCCTTAGCTGCCAGACGCGGCTGGCGACGCGCCGCGTTTCGACGACGAACCGCTCCGTCCGATCCTGCATGACGCGCGAGGAAAGCGCGCGCGGCTCGTTATCGGTAATAAGGGTAAGAGAGCCTCCCGATGGAAGACGGTCGAGGGCTTTCCGAACCAGATCAGGACGCTCCCAGACGGGGAGGGCGCGCAAATCGATTTCGGCTGGCTGTACCACTCTCGTCACGTTCTCGCCAGGCTAAGCGCTCTACTCCCTTAGAAAGGTCAATCGAGAGGAGTCAGCATGGTAAGGTCTTTCGTTCCGAGGGTCGCCACCTGTATCGCGGTGGCATGCATGGGCTTGGTAGCGCTGCCGTACGTGGCGGTAGCTCAGACTGCACCCGAGGAGCTGCACTTCGCGACGGCGATCACGGAGCCGTACGGTTCCGAGTACCCTCTGACGGGACATCTCGACCTCGAGATCTTCCCCTCGGGGACCTTGCGAGGCTACTACCATACGACGTTCTACAAACTCTTCGTTCCGGTCGCCGGCGGGCGCGACGGGAACTACATTTGGTTCGATATCGGACCGTCTTCCTACGACCTCGGGCTAGGTGCGGGGCCGCAAGGAAAGCTGCACGTCGTCGCGACGATGGATAGCGACGGCTCGTTCAAAGGCCAAGTTTATCCCCAGACAGCTGCGGTGCTCTCGGGCCTGTCGATGCAGTACAACTTCCAGACGAATAACTTGCCGAACTCCCAAAACGCTAACGATCAGTACATCTTCAGCGCGACGCCGGTCACCGGATTCTATCCGACGCCGTCACCCTAACTCTTCACTGATTTCCAGGCGCGCTCCGGCTTCGGCGGCAGCGAGTCCATATGCTTGAGAAATAGCGTGAGTTGCCACATTTGCGTGTCGTTGAGCGATTGGCCGAACGACGGCATTCCGGTCAGCCGAATACCGTGATTGATCTTCCAAAATGTCTCGCCTTCGGGATCGTCTTCGACGCCGTCTTTGGCGAGCTGCGGAGGCTTTTGATAGAGCCCGCGCGCGATGTGTGACGGTTGCGCATCCGCGCCGCCATGGCAGATCGCGCAGTTCTCGGCATAGAGTTTGATGCCGGCGATGAGGTTCTCGTCGTTAAGCGGCACGGGATTGGGCGTTGTTGGCGCCTCGCGCGCGAGCGTTGCGTGCAGCGATCGGCTCGCCATCCAGCGTTCGAGCTTCGAGGGTTTCGCGTCCGCATTTGCGCCCATGACGCCCGCGACGATGCCGAAGTAAGCGAAAAGGGTGAGCGCGACGAACGTGGCGACCACCCCCAAAATGAATCCACGTGCCATTGAAGCTGCTTCGACGCTAATCGCGGCTTAACCGGCGGCGCCAAACTCTCCACTGGTTGTCAGCTACCACGACTATCGTGGAGGCATGTCAGCAATCACAATTCCCGCCCCGCGCACCTTTCCCCGGTGGCTTCCGCCGGTCGCCGTGCTGCTGCTGTTGCTCAGCCTCATCGGCGGCTGGATGTTTGTGCGAACGCGCACGAGCGACGATTTGATCACCGCCCCGGTGACTCAGTCAACGCTGGTTGCTTCCGTGACCGCGTCGGGAACGGTCAATCCGCAGAATCTTATCTCGGTCGGCACGCAAGTCTCCGGGACGATCTCCTCGCTTTCGGTCGATTACAACAGCCGAGTTAAGCAGGGGCAGGTACTCGCTCGCCTCGACCCCAGCACGTTTCAAGCCCAGCTCGCGCAAGCCCAGGCTGCGCTCGCGCAAGCGCGCGCTCAGGTGGCGCAGGCGGCGGCGAGCACAAACGGCGCGGCCTCCGGTGTTAACGTGGCGAGCGCGACCGCTGCTGCCGATTCGGCCGCGGTCGCTGCAGCGAATGCGAACGTAACGAAGGCTCAAGCTGCACTCGTGCTTGCGCAGAAAACGGAGGCGCGCGATTCGGCGCTGCTCGCACAGGGCTATATCGCCCAGAGCACCGTCGACACGGATCGCTCGAACACCGCGCAGGATGAGAGCGCCGTTGCCGCCGCGCAGGCGGCGGTCGCGCAAGCGCAGGCGCAGAATCTCGCCGGGAACGCAACGGTCAGCCAAAGTGCTTCGACGGAGCAGGGCCAAGCCGCGAGCACCCAAGCGGCACAGGCCAACGTCGACGCCGCCGCGGCAGTGGTCCGTCAGGATCAGCTAAACCTTGCACACAGCGTGATTACGTCGCCGGTCGACGGAACCGTGGTCGCGCGCGACGTGTCGGTCGGTCAAACGGTTGCGGCATCGCTGCAGACGCCGACGCTCTTCTCGATCGCACAGAACCTCGGGAAGATGGAGGTCGATATCAACGTCGGCGAGCCCGACATCGGCAACGTCAAAGCCAGCGATTCGGTATCCTTTTCAGTGCTGGCCTATCCGAATGAAGTCTTCCATGGCACCGTCTCGCAGGTGCGCATCAACCCGCAGACGCTCAATAACGTGGTCACGTACGACGTCGTCGTCTTCGCCGACAACACCCAAGGCAAGCTATTGCCCGGGATGACCGCGAACGCGAGCATCAACGTTGCGAGCGCACCGAACGCCCTAACGGTTCCGCTGGCCGGGCTGCACACGGCCACGACGGCGAGCACGCCGTGGGGAAGCGTCACCGGCTCCGCGGGGAGCGCGGCGATCGCCGCCGGTTCGACCGCTGAACTCGACCTCGATCGCAACGGAAAGGCCGTTCCGATCCAGGTCAGCGTTCGACTCACCAATGGAACGCAGGCCGCGGTGCAGCCGCTTCAGGTCGGCACGCTCAATGCGGGCGATCGGATCGTGATCGGATTCAAAAACGCGCAGCACAACGGCAAGGCGAATGGCGCCGCCCGCCCGCCGATGAGCGCTTCAATCGGCGGCAGCATGCGAGGAATCCACTAATGGCACCCGTCGTCGAAGTCGCTGATCTACAACGCGAGTACGCCATGGGTGAAGACCGCATCTACGCGTTACGCGGCGTCAATCTGACGCTCGAACGTGGCGAGTTCGTCGCCGTCATGGGTCCCTCGGGTTCCGGCAAGTCAACCTTCATGCACGTCGTCGGACTGCTCGACCAACCAACGGCAGGCACCTATCGTTTCGAAGGCGCCGAAGTATCGCATTTGAGTGCCGACGAACGCGCCGACATTCGAGGGCGGCGGCTCGGCTTCGTCTTCCAAGCCTACAATCTGCTGCCGCGCACAAGCGCGCTAGAGAACGTCGAGCTGCCGATGGTTTACGCGGGAGTCCCCGAGCGCGAGCGTAAAACCATCGCCCTCGCAAAGCTCGAGATGGTCGGCATCGCCGACCTTGCGGCACATCATCCCAATCAAATGTCGGGCGGTCAGCAACAGCGGGTCGCCATCGCGCGCTCGCTGGTGAACGATCCCGGGTTGATCCTCGCCGACGAGCCGACCGGGGCACTTGACACGAAGAGTTCGCAAGACATTATGCATTTATTGACGCGTCTCAATGAAGCAGCGGGCATCACGGTGATGCTCGTCACGCACGAGCCCGACGTCGCCGCGTACGCGCGGCGAATCGTCACATTTCGCGACGGTCTCATCACCGGCGACTCCATCAACGAGAGGCGGGCAGCATGAATATCAAGGCAACCCTTCGTCTAGCGCTCGCGGCGCTGATTCGCAACAAGACGCGCTCGCTGCTGACGATGCTGGGCATCGTGATCGGCGTCGCCGCCGTCATCATCACGGTTGCCATCGGTGTCGGCGCGCGCACTTCGGTGCAGGCAAGTATCAATAGTCTCGGATCGAATCTGATCGTGGTTCAGCCGGGGAGCGTTACCCAGAGCGGCGCGCGCACCGGCTTCGGCGCCGCATCAACACTCACGCCGGCCGACGGCCTCGAAATCGCAAAGTTGCCGGGCGTTGCCGCGGTTTCGCCGACGGTTTCGCTGCGCACGCAAGTCGTTGCGGGCGAGAACAATTGGCAGACGACGATCACCGGCGTCGCGCCGACGTACACGTTCATTCGCTCATGGGGGCTTTCGGCGGGACGCTTCTTCAACCAGAACGATGTGACATCGGACGCAAAGGTCGCCGTCCTCGGCCAGACCGTGGCCGGCCAGCTCTTCCCAGGCGGCACATCGCCGATCGGTCAAACCGTCATTATCAAAGGCGCTCCGTTTACCGTCATCGGCGCGCTCGATCCGCTCGGGCAGAGCGGCCTCGGTCAAGACCAGGACGACGTCGTTCTCATCCCCTATACGTCGGCGATGGAGCGTCTCACCGGGCTCACCACCGTCAACACCTTGATGGTCTCAGCGGCCACGGCGGCGCAGATCGACGGCGTGACGCAGAGCGTGACGTCGCTACTCGAAGAGCGGCATCGCATCGTACCGCCGCAGACGGACGACTTTCAAGTTCGCAACCTGCAGGCGATCGCACAGACCGCTTCGCAGACGGGCGCCATCTTGGAGCTGTTGCTCGCCGGCGTTGCCGCGGTCTCGCTCGTCGTCGGCGGCATCGGAATCATGAACATCATGCTCGTCTCGGTGACCGAGCGCACGCGTGAGATCGGCCTGCGCATGGCGGTCGGAGCGCGGGCGGGCTCGATTATGCGACAGTTTCTCGCCGAGTCGATCGTCCTTGCCACCATCGGCGGCCTGATCGGCGTCGCCGCCGGAGGAGTCGGCGCGCTTGGGCTCGCGCTGCTGACCCACTGGCCGACCGCGGTTCCGCTGCAATGGGTTCTGGCGTCGGTCGCGTTCTCCGCATTGGTCGGCATCTTCTTCGGCTACTATCCGGCACGACAGGCCGCCGCCCTTAGCCCGATTGAGGCGCTGCGATTCGAGTGAGCGCACGCATCGCGGTGATCGACGACGAGCCCAACATTCGCCAGCTGCTCACGCTCGCGCTCGAGCACCGTGGCTTCACCGTGCGATGCGCCGCCGACGGCGCGGCCGGGCTCGAGCTCGTACGCGAATGGCTACCCGACCTGATCGTCCTCGACGTGATGATGCCAAAGGCCAGCGGCTTCGAGCTCTTGCCGGAGCTGCGGCGCGTCACCGACGCACCGATCGTCATGCTCAGCGCGCGCGGCGAAGTCGAAGATAAGGTCGAGGGTCTCGCACACGGCGCCGACGACTATCTCAGCAAGCCCTTCGAAATTTCCGAGCTGGTCGCGCACGTCGAAGCCAAGCTGCGCCGTCCGCATCTCGAAACGCGCGCGATGCTGCAGTACGAGGGGCTCAGCGTCGATCTCCAGGAGCACCTCGTCGAACGCGACGGACAAAAGCTCGACCTCTCGCCGCTCGAGTACGATCTGCTGGTGACGCTGCTGCGCCGCCCGCGCCGCGTCTTCACCCGCGAAGAGCTGCTTGACGCGGTCTGGGGCGATGCCGACGTGGGCACTGGCGCGGTCGAACGGTACATCTCCTACCTGCGCGGCAAGGTCGACGAGGGCTTTGACCGTCCGCTCATTCAAACCGTCCGCGGTGCGGGCTATACGCTGCGTGCCTGAACCTTTTTCCGGCTTCGCCAAGCGCCTGACGACAAGCTACGTCGTACTGGCTGTCGCGCTCATCGTTTTAGTCGTTGCGACGACCACCATCCTCGCCTTCATTCTCTATGTCGGCTCGTTGAACGAGGCGATTGCGGCCAACGCCCAGCGCGCGGGGCAAAAAGCGGTGACGTACGAACAGCTGCACGAGCCCCTGAACGAATATGCACCGGAGCTGGCGGCCGAAATCGGTGGTCCGCGCATCGGCGTGCGGATTTACGACGATTCGCACCGGCTGCTCGCCGCAAGCAGTCGCGGCACTACGACGCCGGGCCGTTTCACGCGCGCCGCCGCTGCAATCTTCGGGCTCCGTCCGTCGGTCGTGCGCGTCGCCGGCGGAACGATCGTCATTGCACCCGATCTCGCTGGCTTTACGCGGCTACTCGCACGTTATCTCGCGTTCGTCATGCCGATCGGCGCACTCGCCGTGTTTGCCGCATGGCTGCTCGGGCGTGCAATAACGCGCCGCGCGGTCGCGCCGCTACGCGAGGTGGCGCTGGCGCTGCACCGCATCGCGGCCGGCAACTTCGCTCCCGAGCCGCTCCCGGCCGGCGAGACCAGCCTTCGCGAACTGACCGCGGCCTATAATGAAGTCGCGCATCGGCTGACGACCGCGACAGCGGAGCGCGAGCGCAACGAGTTGCAGATGCGCCAGTTTGTCGCCGACGCGGGGCATGAACTGCGCACCCCGCTCACGATCGTCATGGGCTATCTCGAGATCTTGCAGCAAGGCGTCGTCGGCGACCCCGACGGCGTCGCGCGCGCCTACGAAACGATGCTCGCCGAGAGCCGGCGGATGCGCGACACGATCGATAAGCTCATCATGCTCGCTCGTCTCGAACGTCCGGCAGCACCGCGCACCACGCGCGTCGATGCCGGCACGGTCGCCAAGCGCGCCGTCGATGCGCTCGAGCCGCTCGCCGGCTCCGGCCGCGTCCGCGTCGTGGCATCGCCCGCGATCGTCGAAGCCGATGAGAACGAACTCTACGAAGCGATCAAGAACATCGTCGAAAATGCGGTTCGCTATGCGCCGGCGTCGCCGGTGAATGTCTCCGTTACGTCCGGCAACGCGGGCGTTAGCATCGTCGTGACCGATCGTGGACCGGGCATCAACGCGCAAGATCTCGAGCATGCCTTCGATCGCTTTTATCGCGGCGGAAACCGCACCGGCGAGGGTACCGGGCTGGGTCTCGCCATCGCCAAGCGCGCCGTCGAGCGAATCCGCGGGACGATCGCGATGCAGAGCCGGCTGGGCGCCGGAACGACGGTAACCATCGCGTTGCCGCGCGGGTCGGAGAACCTATGAGCGTCAAGGTGTACGGGATCAATCACATCGCAATCGAGGTCGACGACATCGAGCGCGCTATCGCGTTTTATCGCGACGTGTTCAATCTCGAAAGACTCGACGAGGGTGAGGGTGACGCGTTCTTCAAACTGGGCGAGCATCAGTTCCTCGCAATGTTCGAAGTCGAGAAGAGTCATCCGAGCCGCGTCCGCCACTTCGGGTTAATGGTTCGCGATGAAGAACAGATCGCCGAAGTGCGCGAGAAGCTCACGAAGAAATACGGCATCAAGCTGATCCCGCCGTTTCGATGCGATTTCATCGATCCGTTCGGCAACCGCGTCCAGGTCGTCGACCTGCACGACGAATCGCTGGTCTGGCTCTTACCGTATCGAGAGGTTCAAGACGTGTTCGGGCCGGAAGCCAAGGCCGACAAGACGTCCGGGAATGCGCGGCAGGAACGGCAGCATTCGCAGCAACGCGGGTAACCGCCGCAGAAACGGCGCACGTCCATCCGCGAGGACTCGCCCGATGATTTTGCTCTGAATGAAGAGCTGCAGTGTTTGCGTAATGCGCGCGGCCGATTCGCGACGCCGCTGAACCGCTCGCAAGTCGTCAACGCTGACGTCGCCTTGCAGCAGCTTTTCGGCGAGCATGTTCGCCGTTGCCACCGCATCTTGAATCGCCAAATTGATGCCGACGCCGCCGATCGGCGACATTGCGTGTGACGCGTCGCCGATGCAGAGCAGACCCGGCGCAAACCATTCGCGCAAGCGATTGACGCGCACCGTCAGCAGCTTGACGTCGTCCCAGCTCGCGATCTCGTCGGCGCGTTGCGCCAAGAAGGGCACGATCGCGCCGATGTCGTGCCGGAACGCTTCCAAACCGCGGGCCTGGAGCTCCGCGAGCGTTCCTTTCGGGATGACGTAGGCGCACTGCCAATAGACGCCGCGATCGATGAGCGCCATGATGCGGCCGCCCCGGATGTAGCCGAAGGTCTCGTGCGGGTCGTCGGGATGCTTCGTGAGCCTCAGCCAAAGCACGTCCATCGGCGCCCCGAGCTCGATGACCTCGAGGCCGGCGCGCCGTCGCAGCACCGATTCGCGTCCGTCGGCCGCGACCGTGAGGCGGGCGCGAATATCGAGGACGCCCTCGGGCGTTTGCGCGCGCACGCCAACCACGCGTCCGTTCTCCCAGAGTAAATCTTCGGCGCGAGCCTGCATCTCCAAGGTGAAGGCCGGGTAACGCTTCGCTTCTTCCGCTAAGAAATTCAGAAACTCCCATTGCGGCATGAAGGCAACGAACTTGCAGCGCGTCGGCAGATGCGTGAAATCGGCAACCGTGACGAGCGTGTCGCCCAAGTTGCCGGCCAACGTCGTGACCTCTTGGTGCGGACGTTCGAGGAACGATTGCAGCAAGCCGAGCTCGTCCATCACGTCGAGCGTCGACGGATGGATCGTGTCGCCGCGAAAATCGCGCAAAAAATCCGCGTGCTTCTCCAGCAGGACAGTTCGCACGCCGGCGCGAGCCATCAGCATTGCCGCCATCATGCCGGCGGGGCCGCCGCCGACGACGCAACAATCAGCTTGACGTTGCGTCACTGAAGGTTGTGCGCGTAAAAGCGGTAGCGCGCGTATTCGGCTTCGTTTTTATTCACACGCGCTTCGCACGCCTCACCAATTTCATCGACGAAGTTTTCAAGCGATCGATCGGCCACCCGCGGCGTCAAAGCCGCGTCGAGCAGTTTTCCGAAGAAGTGCATCGGCAGCTCGTACGTGCCGCGCAGGTAGAGTGTGCTCTCGCCCAGACCAGCGGCCTCCGCGCCCATTTCTCCTTGAAAGCCGGGGAATGCGGCCGGAAGGCTCGACGCATTAAACGTAACGTCGTACGCATTGGGCGTCTCGGGATGCTTGGCAACCGTGAGGCGGATTGGCACGGCGACGTAACCGACGTCGGGCAGCCGAATGTCGCCTAAGCTGACGTGGAGCCCAAATCCCCGCCACATTCCGGTCTGATCGGCAATGGCTTGAAGCAGCTCACCCAGCGCGGGGCCTGCGGAGTCAGCCGGAACCATCATTTTACGTGTGAGCCGTACCTCAGCCATCGCCCCACCGCGTTCTTCCTCGGCCGTTCAAAACCCGGCTGGTTGCCTGCGTAGGGTCTCGGGAAGAATATTCGACTATGGCTCAGTTGATTGCGCGCTATCCGGTTGCCGCGACGGTCCTTTTGCTGACCGGGTCGAACCTCTTCATGACGATCGCCTGGTATGGGCACCTCAAGAACACGAAAAGCCCGCTGATCTTTGCGATTCTCGCGAGCTGGGCAATCGCGCTGCTCGAGTACTGCTTACAAGTACCGGCGAACCGGATCGGCTACGGTGTGCTGAATCTGATGCAGCTCAAGGTACTACAAGAGGTCATCACGCTGGCCGTCTTCACGGTCTTTGCGATTCTCGTTTTCGGCGTGACTCCGAAGTGGAACTACGGCGTAAGCTATATCCTGCTGATCGGCGCCGTCTACTTCGCTTTCAGAGCCTAGCTAACTGCAGCCTCCGGCCGGAGGCACGGGTAAGGCTTTGGTCTTTTAATCGCTGCTGCCCATAAAATCGGGCGTTTGCTTATAAGACGCGGCGAGCAGTTTTCAGCTACAGCCCTTTTCTGCCGCCGTCAGCGTAAATGGCCCACCGCCGGAGACCGCTGCGTTTTGGCCGCTTGAAGTATATTTGCCGGAGCCTTTCTTCGCGTTGACGATACCTTGGAAGCTTAAAAAGACTGCCGGTGATGGGAGCCAAATGGCGGCTGCGAACAAATCTTTGCCCGAAGTGAGGTACGTCCCGGTAAAGCTTGCGCTGCCGGTACTAGACCAACTTCCGTTAGGCTTGAACCGAAAACAGAGTGAAGACCCGGGAAGGCCATTCCCGACTACGGTAGTGATTTTAGCGAGATAGTACCCGTTAAGCGATTGCTGCTGAAAACGCATTGCGGGTTGAACTCCCGTACTTGGCGCACCCGACACTGGCTGCTGCGATCCACCGCAGCCGGCTAGAATAGCGATGCCCGCGCAAAAGCTAAAAGCCTGACGGCATAAACGGAAATCAAACATTTGGAGTTCCTTTCGACCCGGTAGCGGTTCGACGGGGGCTAGGCGTTCCTCGGCTTCAGCTGGCACTTATCTTTCAAAGGGGGGCCAAATTGCTTTGAGGCAGACCCGGGGTCTGAGGCGAAGTCCAGGGTCCAGGGTCCAGGGTCCAGCCAGGAAAAGGCGCGCCTATCGGCAATCTTAGGCATACCTAAAAATGACGTCCCTC
>DATHOO010000142.1:0-8122 GCA_035484815.1 Candidatus Acidiferrales bacterium | reverse complement strand
TGCGCCGTCGAATCGCGAGCTTGCCGCCGCGCTGCTGCGGCTCTGGCCTAACCTCATCGCCTACCTCTTGAGCTTTTCAGTGATCGGACTCATGTGGCAGAATCACCACGCGCTCTTCCGGCTAGTTCGCCACGTCGACCGCAAGACGGTCTTCTGGAACCTTCAACTGCTCGCCGCGACCGTGCTCATTCCGTTTGCCACAACGACGCTCGGGTCGTATCCCACCCGTTCTCCGGCGGCGTTTCTTTATGGGCTCGTTCTGTCGGCGTCCGCCACGTCTTACAATCTGATGCTGATGCATCTCGTCCGCTCGGATGCTTTTGAGCCCGAGGTGAGCCGCGAGGCTATTGCGTCGACCGTGCGAGGCTATCGCATGGGATGGCTCATCTACGTTGCCGCCACGCTGGTGGCCCTGGTGCTTCCGCTCGTGAGCTTCGCCGCATATCTTCTCGTCGTGATTTACTTTCTCGTGCCGCGCGGTGCCGATTCCGACAATCCGTTGACCGCGCGCTAGATCGTAGCGGCGGTGGCGCAGGTTGAGCGGGTGCCGCCGAAAACTACGGCGAGTCCGCACGTCGAGGTGAACATTCGACGGTTGTCGTGGGGTACGTCCCGAACGAAGGCGTAATCTTGACTGGTGCCGCCGGGATGCCGGCTTCGGATGTAGCCGATGTAGTATTTTGCTCGCGCAAAGCGATACGGACCCTGCGCTTCGCCGCCGCAGCTGCGATCGAGGTCTTCTTCTTTTGGATTCGTATCGCCGGTGCCCATCAAATAGGTCACGTGCCGCTTAACGTATCGCGTCTCGAGCTCTGCCGCGGTTCCAACCACGTATCGCGGGGCGCCGCTCAAACCGTAGCGCCACTGATTGAAGTCGGGACAGTTGGTCTGCGGCACCGGACGCCAGTCCGTGAAGTAGAAGTAGGACGACGGATTCGAGACGACGAGATGCACCTGAATCCGGGCGCCGGGATCGAGCTGCGGTGCGCGGCCGACGACCGCATATCGCTGTACGATTTGGCCACCCGCCGAGTGACCGGCGAGCACGATCTCACGAAGCTTCGGAAATCGCCGCTCGTCGGCGAGACGCGCAACGATCGCATCGAAGACGTCGTAGGTGCTGATCGGCGCGGGTGAAACGGCGTCGGAGCCTCCGGGCCATTTGCTATCCCAGTAGAGCGTTCGGGGCGATACCGCACGCCCTTCCAACTCGCTGTGTTCGACGAACTGCGGCGCGATGACGAGGGTCTGCTCGAGCGCATGCCCGGCATCAGCCGCAATCACGCCCGTATCGTAGTAATAATCCGCATCGCGCAGGACGCCGTGCACGATGATCATCGCCCGCGTGACGCTTGGATCGCCGTCGAGCGACGACGTGCCGAAGTACCGCGCGTAGCCGCTGCCCAGCGCCGTCGTCACGAGCAGCTCGCGATCCGCGAGGCGACCAGCGTTGTCGGGCTGTGGCGTAGTGGTCACCGGAACGGGAACCACGGCGAGGAGCACCCAGGCGAGTAATAACGCGCGCATCTGCGAGCCATTTCAACACAGTGAAAAGAGTACCCGCGTCAAACGAGAATCGGATTTGCAAAGGAGAGCGCGTTCTAGCGCCGCTAATCGGCGGAGTTGGCGGCGAGTTCGAGTGCCTGCGCTTGCGTCATCTCCGCGCCTCGGCGCATGAGCGCGTCAACCTCGACCTCGGGCGTACGGCGCAACGCCGCCACAAGTATCTCGTGGCTGCTTCGCTCGGTCGTCTCGCGCTCGTAACCCGAGCTCGAATAGCCCGCTTCGACAAATCCAGCGAGAAGGGCCGCGGCTTCAAGTTCGTTTCGACAGGCGAGAGCCGCCGCAAGATGTTCGAGCGCGTGCAGGACGCGTTCCGTTCGGTGGGTCTTTACTGCAAGCGCGACGGCGTCGCGAGCCGTCGCTTCGGCTTCGGTGAAGTCGCCGAGGTGGAGCAAGTATCCCGCGCGGTTGCACGTGAAGACTGATTCGCGCTCCGGATCCTCGGACTCCGCCGCGACTGGAATCGCTTCGTCGACGATCTCGAGCGCTCGTTCCGCGTTGCCCGCGGCAAACTCGAGCTCTGCTAAATCTCCGGAGAGTCCCCAAGCCTCGCGCTCGGCTTTGCGCAGCGTGAATATTTGAATTGCTTGCTCGATACACGCGCGGGCTTCGTCGAAACGGCGTAACTCCACCAGCATCCACGAGCGATGCTGCAGAGCCCATGCGAACGGCAGATTCGACGCCGTCGCGGCGCGACGCAGGAGCTCACAGGCTCGATCGTTCGCAGCAAGCGCGTCGTCGAGCCGGCCGATCATATAGAGCGCGACGGCATAGCGCGTAAACGCCGTTGCGCAGAGGCGGCCATCACCGACGCGCTGGGCAAGATCGACGGCTCGTTCCGACGCGTTCAACCGCACGTTGGTATCGCTGGAGAGCCGGGCAACGCCGGCGTAGAGTCGCGCTGCCATTTCAAGATGGTCGTCTTGGCGAATGCGCTCCAGCGACCGCTCGAGCCAACTACAACCCTCTTCGGCAAATCCATACCAATAGAAGAGCTCCGGTATGCGGCACGCTATCTCACCGCCGAGCACGAACTCGTCCGCCGCATCGCACCAGAGCAACGCGGCGCGAATATTCTCCAAGTCAGCGAATAACGGCGCGAGCCGCGTGTTCGCGCTTTCGATGTCGGTTCGCTCTTCTGCATTGCGCAGCAATTCTGCAATCCAACGCGCATGCCGCAACCCCAGGAGCGCTGCTTCATACCTGCTTATAGCCTCACGCGCGAAGTCGCGCGTCGATTCCAAGAGCGTGTACCGGGCAGCCCCCGCGCGCACGTCCATTCCGACTAGGGATTTTTCGACGAGCGAGGCGAGGTTCGGCAAGACCGCTACGTTTTCGTCTCCGCAGACGGACTCGGCCGCCTCGAGCGACCAGACGCCGGAGAATACGCTCACCCTTTGCAAGAACAGCTGCTCGCGCGGAGCGAGCAGATCGTAGCTCCACGCGATGAGCGCGTGCATCGTTTGCTGCCTCGACGGCGCGGCTCGATCGCCGCCCGATAACAGCTCGAAGCGGTGATTCAGCCGGCTCTCCACCGCCGCTAGGCCCAACGCCCGCACTCGAGCAGCGGCCAATTCGATCGCGAGCGGATTGCCATCGAGTCGCCGAACGATCCTTGCAACGACCGCGCAATCGTCGTCGCGCAAGACAAATCGCGCGTCGCGGCTTGACGCCCGCTCGCAAAAAAGCTCAACGGCCGAATAGCCCATTGCCGCAGCCTGCGTCAGCGTGGCGTCTTTCGGCGGGCAGTCGAGTGCCGGGATTTCAAAGACTGCTTCGCCGTCGGTTCCGAGAGGCTCGCGGCTGGTCGCAAGAATGCGCGATGCTCCTCCTCCTCTCAGTACGGTGCGCGCGAGCTGCGCAACCGGATCCAGCACGTGTTCGCAGTTGTCGAGAATGAGAAGCGCGCGGCGCTCGTGCAAGAACGCGGCCAGGGATTCGGGCGTGGGCCTTTGCGGCGGAGAGACTCCCAGCACTGCCGCGACGGTAGGCATCACCGCTGAAGGGCCCGATAGCGAAGCCAGGTCGACGAACCACACGCCGTCCGGAAAGCGTAAACGCTGTTCTCTTGCGACCTCGATCACCGCCCTGGTCTTCCCAACCCCTCCGGCGCCGACGAGCGTTACCAAACGATGGCTCTCGAGAAGTGCCGCCGCGGCCGCTACCTCCTTCGCGCGGCCGATCAGCCGGGTCGGTGGCGACGGAAGACTTTCGGTGAGAGCGGCGTCCGGCAACGCCGTAGCTCGCGGCTTGCGCGTTCTCGCGGCTTGCGCCAACGCCGAGAGCTGCGACCGTTCTTCCGGGGTTGCGTTGAGCCCGGTTAAAAGGTGATCGACGGTTTCTCGATGCGGTGCGCGCCGCGCTCCCACTTCGAGCGCCCCGATGGCCTTCGCGCTGATGCGCGCGCGTTCGGCGAGCGCCTCTTGTGAGAGACCCGACGCCATGCGAAGACGCCGCAGAAGGGCTCCGAATGTCACTGTCTGCATACGTTAGAGCGGGGCTAGCCAAAATCCGCGCATGGTGCTATAGTTCATTTCTACCTATGCTGGCGCGATTTCTTCGCCATAGCTCATTTGTAATTGCGTGCATCGCCGTGTCGGCTTGTGCCGCACCGCCCGTGGGCTCGGCGAACGGTGCCGGGGCAACATCTCAGGCACCCTCTTTGCGATCTCTGACGAACGGTTCCCCGGCGGTCGTTGTGTCCGACGCGTCGCAGAACGACGTCGTGATCTGTGGCCCGGGGAGCCCGTGCAACAGTTGCAAGACCATCGGCAGCGGTCTCAGCATGCCGATGGGCGTGACCACGAATGGCGGCGGCCCCGTACCCGGAACATCGACACTCGATTACGTCGCCGACTCCGGCAATCAACGAGTCGTCGTTTTCACCGACACCTGCACGACCGTTGCGGTGCTCAACGACACCGGCTATTTCCCCTCGGATGTGGCGGTGGCGCACGACGGTACGGTTGCTGTAACGAACGTCTGCACGGCGCCGTCGTGCGCGGGATCCGGAAACATTTCGTTTTACGCTCCCGGATCCTCAAGCGTAACCAGAGTCGCTAAGGGCTTGATGTCGCAATATTACTACGGCGACTTCGACAAACGCGGCGACTTTTACAACGACGGATTGTCCGGCAGCACCGTCGAGGTGGGCGTCGTGCGGCACAATTCGAAGAGCGACAAGGCATTAGGGATCTCGGGCATTACGTCCCCGGGCGGCATTCAAATAGCGCGCAACGGCACCATTAACATTCTCGACGAAGCCTGCCCCTGCGTTCAGATCTACAGCGGAAGCAAACACGTTGGAACCGTCAGCCTTACCGGCGTGACAAGGCCCGTCACTTTCGCGCTCGACCAGAAAAACAAGCACCTTTGGGTAACCGACGTGTCGTCGAAAACGGTCGACGAATTCGCGTACCCTAGCGGCGGTTCGATTCTCTATCAGTATGGAGGATTCTACGAGCCGATCGGCGTCGGTGTCGTACCGCCCGACAAACCTTAGGGTTTACCGCTAACCGGACGTTACGGCCTGCGATGGCAAAAGCAGCAGTCGAAACCTTTACCGGCTTCTCACCACAAGCGCTCAAGTTTCTTCGCGACTTGAAGAAAAACAACGACCGCGCGTGGTTTGCGCCGCGCAAGGAACTTTACGAGCGCGAGTGCCTGGCACCGCTACGCGCTTTGACCGTGGATCTCGCCGGCGCGTTACGCAAGGCGAAGATTCCCATCGACGCGGATCCTTCGCGCGTCGGATTCCGCATCTATCGCGACGTGCGCTTCTCGCGCGACAAGAGCCCGTACAAGACCAACCTTGGAACGTACCTGCCGTACCGCGGCATTCGCGGCGCGCCCGGCGGTCTCTACATCCACATAACGCCAAAGGAATCGTTCGCAGTCGCCGGTTTCTACCATCTCGACAAAGAGCCGCTGCAACGCTGGCGCGAGGCGATGGCCTCCGATCCACGGCGCTTTCAAAACGTGTTGCGTACCCTCGAACGCAACGATCTCGCATTGTCGGATCAAGAGCCGACGCTCAAACGGATGCCTCGTGGGTTCGAGGCACTTGCCGAGAGTCCGATCGCGAGTTATTTCAAGACCGAGACGTTCATGGTGAGCGAGAAGCTCTCCGACGCCGACCTTGCCGATACGGGCCTGATAAAAAGAAGCCTCGCACTAGTCAAGAAAGCGAAGCCCCTACTCGAGTACGGCTGGGAGGCGGCGATCTACGCGCCATCTGGATAAGCTTTGAGTTTCGCTAGTGTTGTGGCACGAAGACCGCGGCGGGAATCGGCTGATTTAGCTGATACGCGCCGTACGTGATGGTTGCGTTGCCGCTGTAGCCGGGGAAGTGCGCGCTCACCGTCGCGCTGCGGGGCAAGTGATATTGCGTTTCGCCGGGTTTGCGATGAAAGGTCACGGCCAGCGTCGCGCCGTTGGTATAAGAGAACGTTACCGATTCGATCGCGTAGGTCGTGGCGCTCACCGACATCGTCATCGTTTTGACGCGGTTCTGCTGCTTCGGCGTTCCGGTTAGCACGTACGCGTAATGGTGTCCGTGTGGCTGTGACGACGGCAGCGAAATTAAATAGTCGCGCAGCCACGTTTGGGGCGTGCCCATCGTCGAAAGCGAGTTGCCGAGGCTGCGCGCGGCGCGAGGCGGATTGTCGAGATGCAGCGCCTGCGCGTCGGGTGCCTGATAGTACTGCGTGCCGGTCATCTTAAACGGCAACGAGATGAATGCCACCCTGACGCTGCCGCCGATCGTGACCGGGACTTGATACGAGGTGAGCCCCTGCCAGCGGGCCTCACTTCTTTGCAGGATCGTTGCAGCATCCGGTATCGTGGGGGGCGGTGTTGCTTGCACCGCAACCAACAGATTTAGCATGACGAGGGCGAGCACGATGAGCCCACTACGCGCTCGCTTACATCGCGACCTCCCCCAAGGGCTTCAACCATGGTCAGGCTGAGCAATCGGACTTCCAAATCGTTAAGACGATGGGGGAGCCGAGTCTCCGGTACAAAACCTTCTTGCGGTCTCAATCTCATCAAAAGGAGCAACCATGAGATTCAAATTTCTTCCTGCAGCGCTCGTTCTCGCCGGTGCGCTCGCCGGCTGCAACGGCGCGGGCGTTCAGAGTCCGTTGACGCCGGGTGCGGGCGACTCGATGCAAGCGACGACTCGCGGGCATATCGGGGATCTCGCTTACACGACGAAATACGTTCAGCTCGTAATCTTTGAAAACGAGTCATACGGCGATATCATCGGAAATCCTGATGCACCCTACATCAACAGTTTGGCTCAAACGTGGGCCAATATGACGCAAAGCTTCGCCATATCCCATCCGAGCGAGCCGAACTATCTCGCGCTCTTCAGTGGCTCGACCCACGGCATCAATTCCGACCAATGCCCGCTCACCTTTCATAGCGCAAGCCTTGGAAGCGAACTGATCGGGGCCGGACTCACGTTTACCGGCTTCGCCGAAACGATGCCGCGGAACGGCTTTGTGGGCTGCATGGCGCATCCGGATAAACTCCCGAGCGGCTGGCTCTACATGCGCAAACACGTTCCGTGGCCCAATTTCACCAAAGTGCCGCGGAAGTACAGCGTCGTTTATCGCAAGCCGCTGAAACAGTCGCCGTCGAGCTTTGTCTGGATCACGCCGAACATGTGCAACGACATGCACGATTGCCCGGTTGCGACCGGCGACAAGTGGGCCTCCAAGAACTTACCCGATCTCATCGCGTGGGATGCCGCAAACGACGGCGTGTTGATCCTGACGTTCGATGAGAACGACGGCAGCCCGGGCAACCAGATCACCACGATTCTTGCCGGTAACGTCAATCCTGGACAGTACGATCAACAGATCAACCACTACTCCGTCTTACGCACGATCGAGAATATCTTTAAACTCAAGCCGCTTGGCATGAGCGCAAAGGCGTCACCGATCGCGGGCGTCGTCAAGTAGCGGTACTCAAGGTGTCATCTGACACACTTACGTTCTCAGGGTGTGGCGCGTGAAACGACAAGCCCGCGCGGGGTGAACGCAAAATGCGCGAATTCGGTCGGCTTGCCGCCGCCTGGGTAGGACCAAAGCGAAACGCGTCGCCCGACTCCGCCGCTCACCGCAACGAGGAAGCCATCGGCTACGGAAAACGGCGATTCGAACTGGATATGAGCCGGATGCGTAATGCCGACGACCGTCGCGTGGCTGCCGGAAACGGTCAGGCGAAAAACCACCGGACGACGGCGACCTAACCCGCCGGTCTCGACCGTGACGTAACCGCCGTCCCACTGCACGCCCCCAGGAAACTCGGTGGGCTTATCGATCTTGACCATCGCGAACGAGTTGCTGCCTTTTGCAAGCTCCGCGAAGTCAAACTGCTGATTGCCGCCGAGGTAACCGTCCACAAAGAGATTGCCGCTCGGATCGTAGGCACCCGCGACGGGCGTAAACGTCAGCGGATAGCGCGCTGGTTTGCCGTTGCGCGCGCCACGCCAAATTTCCACCAGCGGTCTTCTCACGCCCTGACCTTCAACGCCGGTCAAGATCGCGAGGTC
>DATHOO010000141.1:0-27455 GCA_035484815.1 Candidatus Acidiferrales bacterium | reverse complement strand
GCGGACGCTATCAAGTTTCACTTCTGGGCTTTCAATCTCAAATCGACCCCGATGCGTCGTGGATGATCTCGTGCGCACAGCGCGCCCCGAACGGATTCAACTGGGCGCGCTACTGCAACCCGGCCCTCGAACGGGCGTTGCAGCGCGGGTACTCGGCCTACGACCGCGTGGCGCGACGGCGCGAGTACAGCTTCGTGCAGCGGCAGCTCCTGGAAGATATGCCCTACGCGTTCCTCTGGCAGCGCAGCGAAGTAGACGTCATCCCGACGCAGCTAAAGGGGTTCATGCCGCCGGCGTACTTATCTGCGTATGCTTCGTCGGCGGGCTGGCATTGGTGATTTTATCGTTCGATGAGGTGTCGCCAAAGGATTCCAAGCCCGATTGTCGTTGCGCGCGCGGCGACCGTTTCGCGATCGCCTGACAACTCGTAGCGCCAGGCGCGCGCCGTGCCGAGCGCATCGTTGAGCCCGAACCAAACCAGACCGACGGGTTTCTCCGTTGTGCCGCCCGTCGGACCCGCGATCCCGGTTGTCGCAAGCGCGACATCGGCGCCTAAGCGCTTCCGAGCTCCTTGGGCCATCTCGCGCGCCACCTCTTCGCTCACGGCGCCGACGCGCTCCACCGTCGCTGCGTTAACGCCTAGCTCGGCGATCTTGATTGAGTTATCATAGGCAACGATCCCGCCCACGAAACTTAGCGAGGCCCCCGGCACGCTCGTAAGCGCCGCCGCGATCCGCCCGCCGGTAAACGACTCGGCGACGGCGAGCGTTCGGCCTCGCGCTTGCAGGAGCGAATGAATCGCCGCAGCCGGGGTCGTCGCGTCGCAGCCAAAGACGAATCCGTCCAGACGGCGTTCGAGCTCTTCCTGGAGCGGAGCGATCATCGCCTCCGCGGATTGCACCGAGCTGGTTTTCGCCATGATCTTCACGTCGGCGCGGAAGTCGTGCGCGAGCACGGCAATCTTCGGATTCTCGCCTGCGCGGAAGAGATCGGCGATGCGATGGTCGATCTCCGACTCGCCCAAGCCGATCGTGTGAATGACGCGCGTGTAGATCGCGTCGCCGCCGTGAAAGCGTTCGCGCAGAAACGGAACGAGCTGCTCGATCATCATCGGCTTCATCTCTCGCGGAACGCCGGGCATGCTCGCGACGAACTTCCCGGCGCGCGAAAAGGCGATAAACCCCGGCGCCGTCCCGTTGGGATTATCGAGCGGCCGGCTTCCTTTTGGAAGCTCGGCCTGCTTGCGGTTATTCGGGCGCATCGTTCGCCCTACCGAGGCGAAGACGGTTTCCATCTGTCGCAGCGCCGGCTCGTACAGCTCCACGCCGAGGTCGAGCGCATCGCAAACCGCCTCTTTCGTGAGATCGTCGACCGTGGGGCCTAAGCCGCCGGTTGTGATCGCGCCGTCGCTGCGTTCGAGCACGCGACGGATCAGCGAAGCGACTCGGTCGCGGTTATCCCCGATAGCATGCGCCGCGTGCACGTCGATACCGGCTTCTGCAAGGCGTTGCGCGATGAAGGCGGTGTTTGTGTCGACGAGCTGGCCGAGCAGCAGCTCGGTGCCGACCGCGACGATCTCAACCTCGGCCATCGCTCTCCTCGAACCATTGCGGATATTCGAAGCGCACGTCGGCGCGAAAATCGCGCGCTGCCTCGATCATGGCGTCGCGCCGCAGCTTCGAGCTGCCCGGTCCGGGGTGCGCCGCGTGTGTGCGTGCTCGCCGTTCGGCTAAAATCTCGATGAAGCGCACAAAGCGGACGTCCATCGCCGTCTGCAAAGCATTCTTCAACGCTTTGCCGACGCGTGGAGCGAGCCCCGCCGTCGAGATCGCTACGCGGACCGGACCGGCTTTCGCAATCGCCACCATGGCGACGAATCCAAACCGCGGCTGATCGATGCAGCAGAGTAGGAACCGGTGGCGGTCGGCAAGCGCGCGCAGCCGGGCCGAGAGCGCCGCGTCTTGTGGCGTCGAGATGACGAAGAACGCATCGGCGACGTCTTCGTCGCGCAACGCACTCGCGTCGTAGATGCGCCGAAGGTTCGCGCCGGACTCCTCGAGCGCCGCGGACTTTTGGATCGCCTCGCGATCGTCCGCCGCACCGATCACCACGCACAAGCGCCCATCGAGGTTGAGGCTAACCGGAAAGAACGGCTTTCTCACTATTTGTCCTTCGACTGCGCGCCTACGGCGCTCCGCTCAGGATGACACAAAAGTTTTGTCCTTCGACTACGCGCCCTTCGACTACACCGCTGCGCGGCTCGGCTCAGGATGACAGACACTGGTTCAGTAGTCTACCGGGCGGAGGTAGAACTCGTTGATGGCGGTGTTGCTTAGCATCGCGGTGGTCGGAAGATGGCGCTTCCAATGCGTCGCGTCGACGCGGCGCCGAACGAGCGCGATCTCGTCGGCGGAGAATCCGTGCTCCGCGAGTTGCTCGTCGGAGTAGCCGAGTAAAAGTCGTGCCAGTACCGCGTCGGCGCGCGCGTAGCTGATCCCAAGGTCGGCTTCGTCGGTCTGGTCGGCTTCCAAATCCGCCGTTGGCGCCTTTTCGATCAAGCGATGGGGAACGCCAAGATAGCGCGCGAGCGCCCAGACTTGGCTCTTGAAGAGATCGCCGATGGGATTCACCGGCGGCGTATCGTCGGCGTGCCAGGTAAAATAGCCGAGCAGACGTTCCGTCTTGTTCCCCGTCCCGATCGGCAGCGCAACGAGCTTCGCCGATTGATCGAAGAGGACGACCATGCGCACGCGTGCCATCACGTTCCCACGCCGGCGCGCGTCGGCATCCGGCTCAAACTGCAGGTATCCGTCAACGGCGGGACTGATGTCGATCGTTGTCGACGGGATGCCCAGCGCGTCGATCACCAACTGCGCATCGGCAAGGCTCGAGGGATGCGAGGTCTTATACGGCATGCGGATCGCACGGACGTTTTGCGCTCCGAGTGCGCGAACGCATAAGTATGCTGTAACCGCCGAATCCACGCCGCCCGAGAGCCCGATCAGGGCGCGCGGAATCCCACGCCGCTCGATCAGCTCGTCACGCAAAAATGCCACCAGCCATTCCGTCGTCAGCGCAGCGTCGATCCCCGGGGGAGCCGGTGACGGGGCCGCCGGTTCAACGATCGGCAGCATCATGGCGTCCCCGGGGCAGCGGAAGCTCTTCGTCTTGAAGCAGGTACGGCAAGACGGCCGTCAGATCGCCCAGCAGCGGCAGATTTGCGCGAGCCAAATCGATCTCGCGCAAGTCGAGATCGGCGCGCACGATGCAAGCTTCGGTGGGTGGCGCCTGCACGAGAACTCGCCCGCGCGGATCGATGACGCTCGAGGAACCGGTCATGCCTTTCCCGCCCTCGAAACCCGTCAACCCGGCATAGATCACGTAAACCCCGTGCTCGCGCGCGGCCATCTGCAGCGTTTCGCGCCAGCGCGTTATGCTTTCGAGCTCGCCTTCTCCTTCGTTTTCGACTCCGCGGCCCGGTGACGCGCTCGGAACGATCAGGATGCGTGCTCCTTTGACTGCCGCAACCGTCGAAACGATGGAATGATAGGCGTCCTCACAGACCAGCAGCGCCATGCGGCCGAAACGCGTATCGAAGACGCCGAGCTTGTGACCGCGCGACAGAAAACGCTCCTCGTCGAAGACGCCGTAGGTCGGCAAAAACATCTTGCGATGGAGGTGCACGATGCGATCCTCGTCGCGTGTTACGTGCAGGTAGATGGCGCTGTTGTAGTACGTTCCGCCGTCGTTCTCAAAGAAGCCCGCGACGAGATCGACGGCATCGCCGCCCGCGCCGCGCCACGCCTGGGCAAGATCGTGTGCGAAGCGCGATGCCGGCAGCGCGAGATCGTAAACGGCGCCTTCGAGAAAGTATCCCGTCAGCGCGCCCTCGGGAAGCACTACGAGCTCCGGCACTTCAGCGGCGACCTGCGAGAACGCCTCAGCTGTTTCGAGGAGATTTCGCTGGTACTCGCCCTTGGCGGGCTTCGTCTGCAAGATCGCAACGCGCAGATGCGCGGGCGCTTCACTCTCCGGCGGCACTCGTTGCCAGTTCAATCTGTTCGTCGCCCGGAATCTTGCGACCCAACTGCGCGGCGCAGAACTCGGCCGGATAGGTCCATATCTCGGCCAGCGTCGGATGCAGATGCGGAATGCGCATAAACTGATCGACCGTTGCTTCGAAGCGCATGGCGACGATCAATTCGTGAATCAGCTCCGAGCCCTCGGGTCCCAAGACTTGCGCGCCGAGAATCCGCCCGCTGCTGGGATCGGCCATCATCTTCACAAAACCCTTGGTCTTGCCTAAGCATTGCGCTTTCCCGTGCTCGGCAAACTCGTAGCGGCCCGAGACGTACGGAACGCCGCTTGCCTTGAGCTCCTTCTCGCTCATACCGACTGCCGCAAACTGCGGATCGGTGAAAACGGTATGCGCGCCCACTAAGTTGTAGTCGGCGGCTTCATCGAGGTCCAAGCAGGCGTTGCGCGACGCAACTTCGCCCTGATAGATCGCCACGTGGACGAGCATGTACTCTCCGGTCACGTCGCCGACCGCATAGATGTTCGGATTGCTCGTGCGCATAAAACGATCGACGGCAATGCCGTCGCGCGGGCCGTACGCGATGCCGGCCTTCTCTAAGTCGAGGCCCGCCACGTTCGGCAAACGCCCGAGCGCGTAGAATATCTCGTCGGCAACGACCTCCCGTTCGGTGCCGTCCTTCAAGTAGCGAACGACCTTCTTTCCGCCGCGGCGGCTTGCATCGAGCAACGACGCCCGCGTGATGACCTCGATGGCCTCGTCGAGAAAGTACCCGGTCAGTGCGTCGCCGACATCGTCGTCGGCGTCGGTCAACAGGTGGCCGCTGCGAATCAGGATGGTCGTCCGCGCACCCATGCGCGCTAAAAACTGTCCGAGCTCGCAGGCGGTGTAACCGCCGCCCAATACGACAACTGATTTCGGGATATGCTCGAGCTCGAGGACGGAATCGCTATCGAGGTAGCCGGTTTCGCTTAAACCCGGGAGCACGTTTGGCGTCACAACGCTTCCGGTCGCGACGACGAACTTCGGAGCCTCGAGTATGGTGTTCTCGCCGACTAAGAGCTGCGTCGGGGAGAGAAATCGAGCGGGACCCTTGTAAAGCGGAAACTCGTTGATGCCCTCGATGCGATACTCCGCGAAGCCTTCCACGAGCTCGCGCTTACGAGCGGCGATGAACGGCATATCGACGGTGATCTCGCTCGCGTGGATCCCTAACCCGCGCGCATCGCGCGCGTCTTGCAGCGCGTCACTCGATGCCAAGAGCGCTTTGCTCGGCATGCAGCCGCGGAGGATGCAGAGACCGCCCAGCGGTCCCGTATCGACCAGCGCCACGTCGCAGCCGACGTCGCGCGCCGTTCGAGCGGCGGCATAACCGGCGGATCCAGCGCCGACGACGATGAAAACGTGAGGTTGGCGACGGGCTTGCATTTATCGCCCGACCGGGCGAGCACCGAGCCGATGAGTTGATTCGATAAAACGTACCGTCCCGCTCGAATGAACCAGGATCGAATGCGTTCGTGCCTGATTTCCAAAGAAGCGCACGCCGCGAACCAAATCGCCGTCGGTGATTCCGGTGGCGCAAAAGATCACGTCGTTGCTGCGCACCAGATCGTCGAGCTCTAAAACCCGATCGATCGCCCCGAATCCCATCTCGATGGCGCGCTCGGCCTCCAGCTCGTTGCGCGGCTCCAGGCGGCCCATGAAGTTCCCACCCAGGCATTTAATGGCAGCCGCCGCGAGCACACCTTCCGGCGCGCCGCCGGTCCCCATCGCCACGTGGATACCCGTCGACTCAATTGCCGTCGCGATGCACGCATCGACGTCGCCATCGGAAATCAAGCGAATCCGCGCCCCCGCCGCGCGCACCTCTTTGATTAAGTCGGCGTGCCGCGGCCGGTCGAGAATGACGACGCAAACGTCGTTAATCGGCTTCTCCAGGGCGTTAGCGACCGCTTCGAGATTGTCGCGAACCGGCGCGTCGATGTGAACGAACGGGCCGGCCTTGGCTCCCACGGCAAGTTTCTTCATGTAGGTATCGGGGGCGTGAAGAAGGCCGTTGCGCTCCGCGATCGCCATCACGGCAATGGAGTTGGGAAGACCGTTTGCAACCAGGTTGGTTCCTTCAACCGGATCGACGGCAATGTCCACCTCTTTACCGCCGCTGCCGACCTCCTCGCCGATGTAAAGCATCGGCGCTTCGTCGCGTTCGCCTTCACCGATGACGATGCGACCGGCAATTTCCATGTCGCTTAGCGACTCGCGCATCTTCTCGACGGCCGCACCGTCGGCGGCATCACGTTCGCCGCGCCCCATCCACCGCGACGCAGCGAGCGCTGCGCTTTCCGTGACCTTCACGAAATCGAGCGAGTGCACGGGGCGGGCGAGTACCGCGCTCAAGACAGACTTCGTCATTCTAGCAAGAGGCCTACAAGGAAAGCGGCTCTTTTCCTGTTAAGAACGATTGGTAGTGCTCGCCGACACCCGCCTTGCCCAACCGGTCGGAACGCGCCCCTCACCTGTCGGCGACTTGCTCGTGGCCGGCTGGCCGGCGTCGTTAACCGTCGCGCTGATTGGACTAACGCTCGGCTTTTTTGCTTGGTATGCCGTGGTCGTGCCGGTCCATCGCGGCGCGTTTGCCGAGTTCGCGCTGCTCAGCGGGCTCGCGCTCGGCGTCGCGTTGGTACTGGCGCTATGGATCGGGTACTCGCATTATTTTTCGCGTCGCGCGGGGATCACGCTGGTGCGTTCGCTCCGATACGACGCGCTCACTTGGATTCCGTTTTCACTGCTCTGGCTAACCTTTGTCTTGCCGCCGCAGCTTACGCACGGCGCCCGGCTCTTTCTGCTTGCCGTTACGCTCGCTTGCGTGGGCAAGGTGCTCATTGCCGCGCGTTTCAACCAGACCGTACGCGAGGTCCTCATCGACTTTGCCGCGACGCGGATCGCGATCATCGTCATTGCCGAGCTCGCGGCCGTTATCATCGGACAGCGCGCCGGAAGTCACGTGCAGGAATCCTCGCACGTACTGCTTGCCGTTTGGGGCCGCTGGGACGCGGTCCACTATCTCGACATCGCAACCCGTGGCTACCAGGGAACCGACATGGCGTTCTTCCCCCTCTTTCCGATGCTGATTCGGATCGTCGGGTCGCTTGCCGGGAATCACCTCATTGCCGGCATACTGGTCTCGAGCGCCTCGTTCTTCTTCGGCTTGCTCTACCTCTATAAATTGCTCGAACGCGAATACGACCGGGCCGTAGCGCGACGGGCGATCTTCTACGTCTCGATCTTTCCGACGGCCGTCTATTTCACCGCCGTCTACACCGAGTCGCTCTTCTTTATGCTCACGGTCGCCTCGTTTTACTACATGCGATCGAAGCACTGGTGGTTGGCCGGCCTTCTCGGCTTCTTCGCCGCGTTAACGCGAGTCGAAGGAATTCTCTTACTCGTTCCGTTCGTCATGGAATGGTACTCACAAGAACGCTCGTTACGACCTGCGGCTCTTGCCGATCTCGCCGCGGGAGCACTCATCCCGCTCGGACTCGGCCTGTACATGGCATATCTCTGGGTGTTGCGCGCCGACCCGCTCTACTTCTCGCACGTGCAGGTCCATTGGAATCGGCATTTTGCGATGCCGTGGGTCAGCATCGCAAACGCCTACGGCAAGATACTCCACGCCTCGAGTTCGCAGATCGTTGCGACGCAAACGCTCGAGATCGCCTTCACCTTCCTGATGATTGGGGTTTTGCTGGGCGGCTGGCACCGCCTGCGCCCCTCATACATCGCGTACATGGCGCTCTCAATCCTCGTCCCGCTGTCGACTTCGAACCTCATGTCGATGCCACGCTTTGCCTTGGTGCTCTTTCCGATGTTTGCGATCTTAGCCCGCTGGGGCGAGCGCCCGTGGATCAACAACGTCATCTTAGCCTTCTCGTTACCGCTGCTGGGACTCTTCACCGTTCTCTTTGCGGATTGGTACTGGGTTGCGTGAAGAAACGGTTCCTGGTTTGGTGCGCGCGCTGAATCGGCGCGGGGTGCGCCAGTTTTTGAAATTCGGCGTGGTCGGTACGTCGGGCTTGGTGGTAAACTTCGTCGTCGCGCACGTTCTTCAAAAGACGACGACGCTCTCATGGTTTACCGACTTCGCGATCGGCTTTATGGTCGGCGGCATCTCCAACTACGTGTTGAACCGCATCTGGACGTTTGGGTCCCGGCGCAATCCGCTGCTCGAAGGCCTGCAGTTTCTCGTCGTCTCGGCGGTGGCGCTGCTCTTCGGCCGGCTGGTTTTCACGGTTGCCGAACGTGCCGCCTTCCACCATTTCACCACGACGTGGCTGATCGCGACGCTTTCCGGCACGTTCGTCAACTTCTTCCTTAACAAGTATTGGACGTTCCGTCACCTCAACTGAGGAAGCGGCTTTGGCAGCTCGGGCTGCTCGCCGTCATGCTGATCGCTCTCGCGTTGCGGCTGCACGGGATCCATAATCCACTGCTCGACCACCCCGGCTGGCGACAGGGCGACACCGCGACCATCGCGCGAAACTTCGCCCGTTTGCGATTCAACATCATGTATCCGCAAACGAGCTACAACGGCCCTCCACCCAACTACGTGGAGCTCGAGCTGCAGATCGTACCGTTCATCGCCGCCGCACTCTATAAGCTTTTCGGCATCCACGAAATCTTCGGACGGCTCATTACGCTTGCGTTCAGCCTCGCCACGATTCCGGTCATCGCCTATTTCGCTCGCTGGCTCTTCGGCAGCGCACTAGCGGGGCTCATCGCCGCCTTTTTCTATGCCGTCTTTCCGGGCAGCGTCTACTACGGCCGCACCTTCACGCCCGACTGCGCGATGGTCTTCTTCCTTACCGCCGCGCTCTACGCCGCGGCCCTCTATCTTCTCGATCGGCCTGCGCTCTCGAGGTCGGGCTTAGCTGGGACGACGTCGCTGCTGACGATGGCTTATCTCGCCAAGCCGGTGGCGACGATCGCGATTCTCCCGTTGCTCGGCATGATCGGCGAGCGCGCACGTTCTCGGCGTATGCCGGTGGCCTTTGCGGCGGTGCTGGTTATCCTTCCGCTGTTGATTCTCGCGCTCTACGATCGTCGCATCAACTCGTACGCGGAGTGGCATTGGGCCAGCGGCATCACCCGGCTCCACGTCCTTCCTCCACTGCGCAACGCGTTAACGACCTCTGCCGGTTTCTTTGCGAAGCTCGCGCATCTGCGGATCGTCATCGGCATGCTGCGGCAAACCATGCTCGGGACGTTATCGTTTCTGCTCGTAGTTCTCGGTTTGATCGCCTTGCCTTGGATCCCAAGCCGCAGCCGCACGCTGCTTTGGGGCTGGCTCATTGCCGGGCTGCTCTATACCTACGTCGTCGTCACCGCCGAGCGAGTCGACTACTACCTGTATCCGTTGCTGCCGCTCGGCGCGTTGCTCATCGGCGGCTTGCTCTCACGCTTTGCCTCGATCGTGCGTGCGGCCAGCGTCGCGTCCGCGTCGCGCTACGCGCTGCTCGCGCTGGTTCCGGTCCTCGGCGTCGCCGCGCTGCTGGGCAGCATCCGGCCGGTAGCGGCCTACTACGACTACAGCAAATCGACGTACCGCAACGCCGTCGCGCTCGACGCCGCGCTGCCGAAAGACGCCATCGTCGTCATCGGCCACTACGGCCCCGAGGTGCAGTACTACATCGACCGCTTCGGCTGGGAGGAGGATCCCGCGTTGTGGACCCCGTTCGACGAAGAGAGCGCTATCCGAAAAGGCGCGCGATACTTCATTTCAATTGAGGATAATCGGCTGCGCCGCAACGCGGAGCTCTGCGCGTGGCTGCAACGTTTTCCGCTGCTCGACGCCGGCGCCGCGTGGCCCGTCTACGAGACCGACCCTGCGAAGATTTCTCCGGATGCCCAACGATTCTGGCGGGCCTTTCGCAGCGCCGAACGTAGCGGCCAAGGCCGCGCGTTCCTCGACGCGCACGGGCGCTGTGTCATCGTCCGATCACCGTAAACGCTTCGAGCAGCGCCTTAAACGCCTCGGGCTGGACCGCGATGCTCCCGCGAAACGGAAAGTCAAGCGCCAAGACCAAGAAGAGCACTAACCCGATCAAGAAGCTCAATCCGCCGATCATCAGCTGCTGCATGATCGGCTGCTCGAAGCCGAAGAGATACGTGAAAGCGATGGTCACCATTGCGCCAGCGACCAGCACGACCCACATGATCTGGTTGATGCCGCCCCGGTCCATCGTGAGGCGATCCCGTCGGTCCATCAAGGCAGTGTCGATCGCGCCGAGCATCTGCGCCTGAACGTTCGCCAGTCGAAGTGAGTTGACCGGGAGACCACGGATTTCGCGGTCGACCCGTTCGAGTTGTGCGCTGGCAACCGGTGTCGGCTCCCCTCGGCGCATGCGCGGCCACTCGTCGTCAATCACCGAAGCAACGTAGGCTCGCAGCGCGGAACGCAGCCAACCGCGATCGGGAAACGCGTCGGCATCGCGGTAGAGCGTTGCGAGGGCGCCGGCCTCATCGAAGGTGCGTGATTCCGCCTCCACCAATCGCTCCCAAACGCTAATGGCGATGAATGCCAGCAGCACGGCGTAGATCACGCCGATGACCGCCAGGATAAACCCGGCACGATCGTTATGGACGGCGCGAACTTCCTGCGGCGTAAACTTGGCGACCACGTAGCCGAAGCCGAGCGAAACCAGCACGATTCCACCCACCACGAGGATGCCGGCGGCGGCGGTGGGGAAGCTTTCCAACCAGGAGATCATCGCGCTATGGCAGCGGCAAGAGCGAGGCGGCCCCAAAGGTCGTCGATTGTGACGGAGCCTCGGGAACGCCGGAAGTGACGAGCTGACGGTAGAGCAGGAGGCGATTGGTGTTCTTTGCGAGTTCCAGCTGGAGCTGATAGCTGCGTTTGATCGCCGAAACCAAGTCGGTCGCATCGAACGTGTATCCAAAACGCTTCAAACTGTGGAGCACGAGTGAGTTCGTGACGTTGAGCTGCTGATAGGCACGCTGCAGCTCGAGGCCCGCGGCATGATAGGTGGGGTAGTTCGAGATCACGATCTCGCGCTGGAGTTTCGCCTGATCGATGCTCGCTTTCATCGCCGCGAGCCGCGCGCTCTCCGGATCGACCGCCAAGCCGGCGTTCACGGTCGCGAGCGCATCGTCGAAGTTGCCCTTCGTGTATTCGAGCCGCGCCAACTCGCCCGCGGCTTCGACATATCCGGCGCGCGCCTGCGGATTCTTCGGATCGACGCGCAGGGCAAGCTTAAAGGCAAGCGCCGCGTCAGGGGCGTTGCCGCGGACGAGGGCAACCTTGCCCTGGTGAACGCGCGTATTCACGATCCACTGCTCGATCGAGCTCGCGCAGCCGCCGAGCAACAGAGCGCCCAAACATGCGGCGAGCAATATAGGGAACCTAGAGATGAACATGCGCGGCAAATCGTGCAACCACTTCAATAATCACGCCGGCCGGGTAGAGGATCGCCTGCGAGAGCAGCGATCCGATGATGGCCGTTAGGGATAGATAGAACACCATCGACCGAACCTCCTCGACGGTGCGCTTCCCGTGTATGGCCTGATCGGTAATGATCGCCGAGGTTGGATCGACAAAGAGCGTAAATGCGATCGTGCCGATGCCGTTGACAACCCCCGAAAGCCCGATCGCCGTCCGCGCGACGTTTACGTCGAGTACCGATGCGAGATACGATGCCTGAACGCCGATGGCGTAGACGCACATTACCAGGGTATTGAAGATCAGAAGACGCCTGGGCAACGCCCGCCAGTCAAAGGCACGCATCTCTGCAAGAGTGGGAAGCCGCTGGGCGCGCACCACCTCCGCGATCACCCGGGGAGAGAGCAGGCGGACGAGTGAGTGCGGGATCGACCCGCGCGCTTCGAATGAGTGCACGCCGCGACGAAAGAGATACGTGAACATCGGTAAAAAGATCGCAAAGACGACCATCCCGGCCGTTCCTGCGAGGATGATCAATCGCAGCTGGGTTTCAAACAGGTTCTGCCAAGCCGCAACCGCAACGGCATCGCCCTTCAGCGAGCTGACGGCGTTGCCGGCCGCATCCGAAAGCGGCCCCATAAAGAAGATGACGAACAGATTCGCCAGCCGCCCGGTCGTGACAAATAGGTTGAAGAGCGAAATCGAGGTCGCAATTCGCTTCGTCTGCACTCCCGCAAGCCGCGCAGCATACGCACCAATGGTCACGCCTTGCACGATGAACGTAACGGCCATCGCCCCAATGAGCTTACCGGACCACAGGTGCGGAACCGCAGACGCGGCGGTCGCGGCGTTCATCGGCCTACGTGCTGCCGTACCTTAAGCAGCGTCGGGCCGCCAGGCAATGTCCGATTCGTGTACCGGGCCGATGATGCACAAGCCAAGATTCTCTTCGGCGAGCAGCTCGCGCGCCAGCTGCTGCACCTCGTCGGGCGTTACCGCATCGATCCGCTGCTCGATCTCTTCGGCACTGACGTGGCGGCCGAGCGCGAATTCATTGCGGCCCAGTCGTATCATCCGGCTCGAGCTCGCCTCCAACGAGAGCGTGAGGTTACCCTTGATGTGCTCCTTTGCGAGCTGAAACTCGTCGCGTTCAATCGGCGTGTTGCGAGCGCGCGCGAACTGTTCGACGATCACATCGACACAGGCCTGAACGTTCTCCGCCGAGGTGCCGGCGTAGACACCGAAGAGGCCGGCGGCACGATAGGCGGCTTGAAACGAATAGACGCTGTAGACCAGGCCGCGCTGCTCGCGAATCTCCTGAAAGAGCCGGCTCGACATGCCCCCGCCAAGAACGGTATCGAGCAGCGAGAGCGCGTAGCGCCGGTCGTCGCGGATATCGATGCCCCGAGTTCCCATCACCACATACGCCTGTTCGCTCTCCTTAAACCGGATGTTCGTTGCGGGCGTCGTCGCCGGGCGTTCGGCCCTGGGCAGAACGCAGGCGCCTTGGAAACCGCCGAACTCTTCAGCGACCAACTCGACGAATCGATCGTGCTCGACGTTACCCGCGGCGGCCACGATGACGGCGTTCGGCGCGTAGTGCGCCCGCATGTGGGCGCGCAAACCCTCGGGCGTCACGCCCATGACGCTCTCGGCAAAGCCGATCGTCGGCTCACCGAGGCTCGATCCGCTCCACATCGTCTGCAGGAAGATATCGTGGATGAGCTCGTCGGGCGAGTCGTCATACATCTTGATCTCTTCGAGGATGACTTTCTGCTCTTTGCTAAGCTCCAACGGATCGAACGTCGAGTGGAGAAACATATCGGCCAGCACGTCGAGCGCCAGCGGAACGTGGCGGTCGATGACTTTCGCGTAATAGCAGGTCGTCTCTTTGTCGGTAAACGCGTTGAGATTACCGCCGACCGAATCCATCGTTTCGGCGATCTGCCGGGCCGTGCGGCGCTGCGTTCCTTTAAAGAGCATGTGCTCTACCAGGTGTGAGATTCCGCGCCGATCGCGTGACTCGACCGCGGACCCGACATCCGCCCAGATGCCGACCGTTGCCGAGCGAACCGCCGGCATCGCTTCGGTCAAAACGCGCAAACCGTTCGGCAGCGTCGTCTTCTTATACATTCACGACGACTCTTTGAAAGCGTCGCGCGCCCATTGCGAATCCCAGAAGACGTCAGCGCCGGGAGCGGCTGCCCGCGCGCGCACCGATGCCGCGCTCTCGCCGCGGTGGACGGTCAGGCTAAAGACCGTGTGCGTGGTCGGCTTGGCCAGATCGCCGCTCACGATCTCTCCTTTTCGAATGGCAATCGGGATGCTCGCCCACACGTCGACCTCTTCGGTTGCCGGGGCGGCCGCAAAAGCTCGTTCGACAATGCTCACGACCTCGTCCACGAACTGCTCGCGTGTCATCGGCGTGTGGAACTTGACGCCCCAGATCCGGATGCCGACAACGAGATGTCCTTCGACGGAGTTGGCCGAGATTTGACTGACTTCGGCGGGCCATGGCGTGGCAAAGACCGAGACCCCGATGCGTTCCGCAAGATCGCGCCGGTTTCCGACGGCGCGAGCGGCCGCGTCAAGATCCGCCACGCTCGGCGCGGAGGCCGTGGCAACGCCCGATGCGATAGCAAACGCCGTGGCACCGGCGATCGCCAATTTAGTAAGATTGCGCAAAGTACGCTCTGGCTCTGGCCGGCTCGCCGCACGCGGTACAAGCAATCCCGCTCGCTTCGAGCGGTTGCAGGACGCGGGTCGTGGCAGTCGTTGCCGCTTTGACCTGCGCCTCGCACTCCGGTCGCTCGCACCAAGGGATATCGATCATTCCGGCGCGACTGCGGCATAGTTCGAGGAATTCGCTTCGATCCGTCGTCGCGAAGGTGTGCGTTGCTAAGAATGTCTTTGCCTCGTCGTACAAGGAGCGCTGGATATCGTCGAGCTTCTCGCGCAGGGCGGCTGCCACGCCCGCGAGCGCGACGCTCTCGCGTTGGCCCGGCTGGTCGCGATTGCGATCGCGTCTTGCCAGCACGGCGGTTTGCGCATCAACGTCGCGCGGGCCGATCTCGATTCGCACCGGCACCCCGCGCAGGTCCCACTCGCTGTACTTCCATCCCGGTTGCGCATCCCGCGTGTCGACGCGAACGCGGAAGCCTGCGCGCGTCAGCTCCTGCGCGAGCGTTGTAGCGCACTCGACGGCGCGCTCGTCACCGGAGCGGACGATTGGAATCAGCACCGCCTCAATGGGCGCCATTTTGGGCGGGATTCTCAACCCGCGATCGTCGCCGTGCTGCATGATCAACCCGCCAAGCATGCGCCAAGAAACCCCCCACGAGGTGGTGTAGACGTGCGCAATCCGCTGATCGGCGTCGACGAACTTGATATCGTAAGCTTTGGCAAAATTCTGTCCTAAGTCGTGCGACGTCCCCGATTGCAACGCCTTGCCGTCGGGCATCAGTGCCTCGATCGAGTAGGTTTCCACGGCGCCCGGAAAGCGCTCGCTCGCGCTCTTTCGCCCATAGTAGACGGGAACGGCGGCGACGTTTTCGGCGAAATCGCGGTAAAGCTCGAGAATCTTGAGCGTCTCTTCGCGAGCCTCCGCGGCGGAGGCGTGCGCCGTGTGGCCTTCTTGCCAGAGAAACTCCATCGTCCGTAGAAACGGCCGCGTGGCCTTTTCCCAGCGCACGACGTTGGCCCATTGATTGATCAGGATCGGGAGGTCGCGATACGACTCGATCCACTGCGCGTACATCGTCCCGACCATCGCTTCGGAGGTCGGCCGAATCGCCAAAGGCTCGGTCAGCTCTTCACTGCCGCCCCGCGTCACCCAAGCGACTTCGGGTGCAAAACCTTCAACGTGCTCGGCTTCCTTGATCAGCATGCTCTCGGGAATAAAGAGAGGGAAGTAGGCGTTCTCATGGCCTGTCTCTTTAAAACGAGCGTCCAGCTGCTGCTGTAACTTCTCCCATAAGCCGAAACCGTATGGTCGCAAAACGACGCAACCGCGAACCGGCGAATACGAGACCAGCTCGGCTTTGAGACAAGCAGCGGTGTACCATGCGGAAAGGTCGGCCGCCTTCGAAGGGATCTCCTTGACGACCGCTCCAGTGGACGCTTCGGACATGACCGGCCCGGTTTCGCGCGCAAAGGCGCAACGGCCTTCGCGCGGGAACCCGGGGACCAGCGATGCCGAAAATTCCGCGCATTTATACCCGCTCGGGCGATAAGGGTATGACGGGCTTAGTCGGCGGAGGGCGGGTCAAAAAGAGCGCGCTCCGCATCGAAACGTACGGAACGATCGATGAGCTCTCGAGCGCCATCGGCATCGCGCGCGCCGCGCTGCGCCCGCTGCTGCAGAACCAGCCCCGGGCGCTTAACCTCGACGCGTGGCTGGCCTGGGTCCAAGATACGCTTTTCGATCTCGGCAGCGAGCTCGCTACGCCGCCCAAAGATCGGCGCGAAGGTGCTCCATCGATTCGCCCGACCGACGTCGCGGCGCTCGAGCGCGCGATCGACAAAGCCCAAGCCGAACTCCCGCCGCTTTCGCAGTTCATCCATCCGGGCGGCTCGGCGCCAGGTGCGCAGCTCCACTTCGCACGAACGATCTGCCGCCGCGCCGAGCGCCTCTTGGTCACGCTCATCGATAACGACGAGGAGCCTTCGCTCGAGGCGTTGCGCTACCTCAATCGGCTCTCTGATGCGCTCTTTGTTTGGGCGCGTTGGATCAACGACGTGCTGAGCGTTGCCGAGCACGTCTGGAATCCCGCCGGCGAGCCGCCGGCAGGGTAGGGGCGCGCTACTGCGAAGCGACGCCCGAGTGTCATTCTTCTCCGAGCTCTTCGCGACGACGGACGCTGAGAAGCTTCGCGAGCTCGGCACGCGCAAGATTCTGCGACGCGCGCTGACCGCGAAAGACTTGGTTGCCATTGGACTGGGCACCATGATCGGCGGCGGCATCTTCACCACGATTGGAACCGGCGTCAAAGGCGCGGGGCCGGCCGTCATCGTCTCGTACCTGCTCGCCGGCCTGACGTCGTTCTTTGCCGCGCTCTGCTACGCTGAGCTCGGTGCGATGGTTCCGGTCGCCGGAAGCGCCTATACGTACGCCTATGCAACGATGGGCAAACTTTTTGCGTGGATCATCGGTTTTGCCCTGATCTTCGAATACGGTATCAGCGCCGCGCCGGTTGCCCAACAGTTTTCGGCCGCCATTCAGGACGTCGCGAAAAGCAGCGGCTTGGCCCTCCCGAACTGGGCCTCGCAATCGAACCTCCTCGTTCATGGCGCCTGGTGGCTCCCGTCAAGCTGGGATCTCGCGCACTCGCAGGTCGACGTCGTGGCAGCGTTCTTCGTGATCGGGCTGAGCATCTTACTCTCGGTCGGGATTCGCGAATCGGCAACGGTGAACAACGTTTTCGTCGTGCTGAAGATCTCGGCGCTCATTGTCTTCGTCATCGCCGGCGCGTTTTTGGTGCGCGCGGCCAACCTTCACAACTTCAATCCGGTCGGCTGGGGATCGCTGCATCCCTTCGGAGGCATGGCCGATTATTCGTCGTCGGCGCAACCGTACGGCATCATCGCGATCGGCGCGTATGTCTTCTTCAGCTATATCGGCTTCGATACCGCGACAACGACTGCTGAAGAGTGCAAGAATCCGCAGTACGACGTGCCGGTCGGCGTGATCGGAGCGCTGGCCATCGGCACGGTCATCTACTGCGCCACGGCGATCGTGCTGGTCGGCGCGGTGCCATGGAAGCTGGTTCCGATTAAAAACCCGCTCGTCTACGCGCTCGCCCCGCTGCACATGCCGGCGCTCAACTGGGTCATCACGATCGGCGTGCTCGCCGGCACGACCAGCGTCGCGCTCGCATCGCTGCTCGGCCAATCGCGCATCTTCTACGTGATGGCGCGCGACGGAATGTTACCGCCCGCCGTCGCCGCAATACACCCGCGCTTCAAAACGCCGTTCATCACGACGATCATCACCGGTGTCGCCGTGGCGGTTCTCGCGCTGGTCGTCCCATTGAACAATCTGCTCAATCTCGTGAACATCGGCACGCTGATGGCCTTCACCGTGGTCTGCGCCGGCGTGCTCTACTTACGAAAGCGCCGCCCCGAGCTGCCGCGCAGCTTCCGCGTGCCGTTCGTGCCGCTCTTTCCAATCCTCGGCATCGTCTTCTCGCTCTTCCTCGCCATCTTCGGCCTCTCGCGCATGACGTGGACCTGGTTCGTCGTCGCGCTCCTCGTCGGCCTCGTCTTCTTCTTCGCCTACGGCTTCCGCAAATCAAACCCCGCCAATGTCGTTCCCGTCGAAGAACCCGCCGGCCTCACCGAGTTCGCGTAGAACATCGGCTGCTCAACCCTTGTCATCTGCTCACAGAATTGTCATCCTGAGCGGAGGCGCGCAGCGCCGTAGTCGAAGGACCATGTGGCGCTCCCGCCGCGCCACTTTTTCAGCAAGGTGAAGCGTGAACATCAGCCTTCAAATTGTATCCTCCTTCGAGTATGCGCCCTTCGACTCGCTGCGCTCGCTCAGGACGCTCCGCTCAGGATGACAAATTTATAGGCAGCCGCTGAAAACGCTACTCTGCGGTGGCGGCTTGCGAGATTGGGGCTTGGCCGACGCCGGGGGTGATCACTTCGATGCGCGCGTTGCGCGGATCGTAACGGACCCGCACGTGCAGCGCTCGACCGACGGCGTCGAGTGAGATCATCACGCGGCCGCGAACGCGAAACGGCGCGTGCTTCAACGTGATCGGCATGCCGTTGAGCGTAGCGTGCGTGTCGCCGACGCGGACGCGGAACGATTGTCCGCCGAGCACGACGTCGATACGGTTCGCTTTTGCGTCGACGTCGGTCTCGGCGCCGAGTGCCTCGGCGAGCGAGCGGAGCGGCACGTAGATCTTTTCGCTCGCGGTGCTAACCGGTGGAACGTCGCTGTCGACGCGTTCGCCGTCAACGAGCATCTCGATCGGGCGCGAGAACGCCACCACGGACGAAATCATGAACGCCGCGACCGCGATCAGCAAGAGGCCGCGCCAGCCGAAGCCGGCGTAGAGCTCGGCGCTGCGACGAATCAAACAGCACTTCCCGCGTTAGGAATGTCGCCGAGATAGGCCGGATACTTTTCCGCAATCACCTTCTCGATCTCCAAACGCAGCATGCCGAGCAGCTCGCTCTCGGGATAGGTGCCGACCAACTCGCCGGCCCGATAGATGGCGCCCTTGCCCTTGCCGCCGGCGATGCCGACGTCGGCCATCTTCGACTCCCCCGGCCCGTTGACGACGCAGCCCATGACCGCCACCTTCACCGGCGCACTATACGTTTTGGCGATCGCTTCGACGGCGCGCCCAAGCTCGAGCACGGAAATCTCAGCCCGTCCGCACGACGGACACGCGGTAATTTCAAATCCCTTTTCGCGCAATCCGAGCGATTTGAGAATGCCCCAGCAGACCGGAACCTCTTCGATCGGGTCATCGGCCAGGGAAACGCGAATGGTATCCCCGATGCCCTCCCAGAGCAGAATCCCAAGTCCAATCGATGACTTGATCGTGCCGTCGCGAAGCAAGCCCGCTTCAGTGATGCCGAGGTGCAGCGCATACGGCGTCTCGCGTTCGCGCAGCCGGCGATCCATCATGCGATAGGCATCTACCGTCGTGGCGACGTCGTGCGCCTTGAGCGAAATCGCGATGTCCGTGTGCCCGTGCTCTTCCAGGATCTCGATGTGGCGAAGCGCGGAGAGCACCATCGCCTCCGAGGTATGGCCGAGCGACTTCTCAAGGTCGGGTGCGAGCGAACCCATATTGACGCCGACACGAATGGGAATTTCGCGCGCCTTGGCCGACTCGACCACCTCGGCGACTTTCTTCGGATCGCGAATGTTCCCCGGATTCAGGCGGAGCTTCGCGACGCCGGCCTCGATCGCGGCCAGCGCCATCTTGTGGTCGAAGTGGATGTCGGCAACGATCGGAACCGGCGAGCGATGGACGATCGCCGGCAGGCCCGCAGCGTCCGGCGGGTCTTTCACGGTCACGCGCACGACCTCGCAGCCTTCCATCGCAAGGCCGTAGATCTGCTCGAGCGTCGCATCGGCATCGGCGGTATCGGTCGTGGTCATCGACTGCACGACGACGGGATGATCGCCGCCGATCCAAATGCTCTTGGCGTCGGTTTTGCCGGTCTTGTTTTGCAAGAAGATCGGCTTGCTCTTGCGGCGTAGGCGCAGCATTACATGATTCCTTGCCCGTTGATAATGCGAGCGATGTCGTGGAACGCTACGAGTACGATGACCGCCATCAGCGCCGCAAAGCCGGCGATATGCACCATCGCCTCCTTTTCGGGATCAACCGGCCGGCCGCGAATCAACTCGGCGACGATGAACGCGGCGCGTCCGCCGTCGAGTGCCGGAATCGGTAAGAGATTGAAGAGCCCCAGCGCAAACGAGATCGTCGCGGCTAGGGAAAAGTACGGGCCCCAGCCCCAATCCTGCACGGTCGCTGCGACCTGTCCCATCCCAATGGGACCGGCGATTTCGGGTGCGTATTTTCCGAACTGCGTCACCAGGAGCGCCAGACCGTTGAACGTCTGATTCGCGATCGCGACGAACTCATCGCCGCTCTGTCGCACCGCGGTGCCGAATCCGACGCGTTCGTACGCCGGCACCGGCTGAAAACCGATGCACCCGAAGTTCTTTCCGACTTGCGCGGGACAGGGCGTGGTCGTTACGTAAATTTCGTGGCGCGCGCCGTCACGCTCGTAGATGAGATCGAGCCGTTTGCCGAGGGCAGCGTGGATAGTATCGACGAGACGCTTGCCCGACGTAATAGGAACGTTATCGATGGCAATGATCCGATCTCCCGGGCGGATTCCGGCGACGGCCGCCGGCGAGCCGGCCAGAACCTCCCCCACCACGGGCTGCGCTTTGTCGCCGGCGACACCAAACGCCAGCGCACCCACCAAAAGAATCGCGTAGCACAAAATGAAGTTCGCGATCGGCCCGGCGAGGATGATCGCCAGCCGCCGCCACGGCGGCTTGGCTTGAAAATTACTCTCCTCGATCTCGCCGCCGGCAAGGAAGTCACGCTGCTGCTGGGCCTCGGAGACCCGGCTGTCCTCGCCTTCCATCGCGCAATACCCGCCGATCGGCAGCGCTCGAATCGAATACTGTGTGCCGGTGCGCGGGCTGGTCCAGCCCGCCAATCGCGGCCCAAAGCCTACCGAGAATTCGTTAACGTGCACGCCGTTGCGGCGCGCCATCACGAAGTGGCCCAGCTCGTGAAGGACGATCAAAATCGAGAGCATCACGAGAAACGTGACGATCTTCCCGAATCCGACCAGGTTGACGACGGCTAGCAGTGTCAAGAAAACGGGGGAACCTCCTCACAGGTCTTTTCGATGGTTTCGATGATCTCTCCGGCGGTTTTTCGAGCCTCCCGATCGGCTCGTCGTACCCCCCCGAGGGTCGGCTCTTGAGCTTGCGCTCGATCCATCGCTCCTTCGATGACATCCGGAATCCGGCCGAAGGCTATCCTACCTTCGACAAACGCATTAACGGCGACTTCGTTTGCGGCTGAGAGGACGGCGGGTTGCGTTCCCCCCGCGGATAGTGCTTCATAGGCCAGGCGGATGCAAGGGAAGCGAGCCGGATCGGGCGCCTCGAAATCGTAACGCAGCGCCGCCTCGCCCGGCTTTGCTCCGAGCATCTCTAACACGCTGAAGTCCGGATCCCCAAACGACGTCAACCGGTTGGGAAATGCGAGGGCGTAACCGATCGGCACGCGCATATCCGGCGCGGCCAGCTGCGATTTCAGGCTGCCGTCGCTGAAGAGCACGAAGCCGTGTGCGACCGACTGCGGATGCACGACGATTCGAATCTTCTCGCCCTCGAAGCCGAATAGCCGGCTTGCCTCGATCACCTCTAACCCTTTGTTCATCATCGTTGCTGAGTCGATGGTATTCTTCGTTCCCATTCGCCAGGTGGGATGCGCCATGGCTGCGGCGAGATCGGCGCGCTCCATGGCATCTTTGGGCGTGCACCGGAAAGGCCCACCCGACGCCGTCAGCACCAGCGCGGCGACGCTCGAGCGTTCCTCTCCGACCAAGCACTGGAAGATCGCACTATGCTCGCTATCGACCGGCAGCAACCTCGATCCGCTGCGGCGTGCTGCTTCCACGAGCAACGCTCCGGCAGCGACGACGAGTTCCTTGTTGGCGACCGCGACGTCAATGCCGCGTTCCACCGCACTGAAGACCGCTTCGAATGCGACCGAACCGTCGGTGGCGGCCAACACGATCTGCGGCTCGCTCTCGACCGCAACGCGGTGTAGACCCGCCGGCCCGTCTTCCGCCGTGCTGGTGATCTTCACGTCGAACGTCCGCGCTTGGTCGCGCAGAAGGTCCACGTTTCGCCCCGCCGCGAGCCCGACGACGTCGAATGCGTCGCGATGGCGCCCGATAACGTCGAGCGCTTGCGTTCCGATCGAGCCGGTTGAGCCCAAAATTGCGACGCGTTTGCGCTGCATCACGGAACCTGAAGAATTCCTAAAAGATGCAACGATGCGAAGAACGTCACACCGCCCAAGAAATAAGAATCGAAGCGATCGAGTACGCCGCCGTGGCCCTGGATCATCGCGCCTGCGTCCTTCACCCCTGCGTCGCGCTTAAACGCCGACTCGACGAGATCGCCAACCTGTGCGGCGATACCGGTGAACAGGCCGAGCACTGCCCCCTGCCACCATTGGAGATGGAGCTGCGGCACCCACGTCGCGGCGATCGCAACCAGCGTCACGAGAACGAGCGCGCCGACCGAACCTTCGATGGTCTTCTTCGGTGAGATCTTCGTCAGCTGATGGCGACCGATGCTCGTTCCCACCAGCATGCCGAACGTGTCGGTCAACGCGATGATAACGATCACATAGAAGGTCATCCACATGCCGTTGCCCGCGATCTGCCGAATGAAGACGAAGTAGGTCAGCAGCTTTCCGATATAGAGAACCGCAAGCAGCGTGTAGGCCGTGCGGGCAAAATAGCCTTTCTCCTCCCCGTACATGCCGATCGCGAAAGCCACGATCACGATGCCGGCCAGCAGCACGCCCTCCCATTTGTGCAACACGTTGGCCACCGCCATCGCCACGTACGCGACGACGCCCAACACGGCGACGGGGTACTCCAGCGGCTGCCCCTTGATCGCACAGAGATAGTTGAACTCGTAGATGCTCAAGAGGCCGATGATCAGGAGCAGTGCGTAGAATGTCCACGGCACGAACACGCTGGCGAGCCCGATCGCCGCAACGAGTACGCCGACGAGTACGCGGCGCTCGGTCAAGTCCCGCCGAAGCGCCGTTCCCGCTGTTGAAACTCGATCAGTGCTCGTACGAAATCGTCCTTCGAAAAGGCCGGCCAGTAGACGTCGGTCATGACCAGCTCCGCATAGGCGGCCTGGTAGAGCAAGAAGTTGGAAAGGCGTTGCTCTCCGCCCGGGCGGATGAGAAGGTCGAGCTCCGGAAGATCGGCGGTGTACAGGTAGCGGCCGATGACCGATTCGTCGATCCTCTCCGGTAGAAGGCCGCCGGAAGCGACATCCTGCGCGATCGCCCGAATCGCGCGTTCAAGCTCGGCGTGGGAACTGTAGTTAACCGCCAAATTGAGCAACAGCCCGGTGTTGCTCGCCGTCCGGCTCTGAAGATCGGCGAGTGCCGCGCGCGGAGCCGCCGGAAGCGACTCCCAGTCCCCAATGACGCGGACTCGAACGTTGTTGCGTCGTAGCTCGATGAGTTCTCTGCGCGCGAAGTGGACGCAAAGCTCGAAGAGCAGCGTGATCTCGGATGCCTGACGGTTCCAGTTCTGGGTCGAGAAACCGTAGACCGTCAGGACCTCGATCCCCAAGTCGCTGGCGGCGCGCGTCACGTGTCGAAGGGCAATCATGCCGCGCCGGTGCCCCTCGATCGCGGGGAGGCCGCGCTCCTTGGCCCAGCGACGGTTCCCGTCCATGATGATCGCCACGTGCCGCGGCACGCTCGTCGAGTCGAGCGCCACCCGGGCGCCCGTCGCTAGCGAGAGGCTCACGGCTGGTATGACTCGTAGCCCGCGACCAGGTCGAAGGTTCGATCGTCGTTGATCTTCATACGAAGAACGCGAAGCGAGCCGCAACCGGTCCAGACTCCGGGGGGAACGAGTACCTGCAAGCGGATGCGCTCTCCACGCAGAATCCGCCGCGCCTCTACTTCAGGCAGCAGCACTAAGTCCTCGCTCACACTTCCATGATCTCTTTTTCTTTAGCGACAACCAGCGCGTCAATCTCCTTGACGAACTTATCGGTCACCCGCTGCAGCGTCTCTTGCATTCGCTTGTTGTCGTCTTCGGTGATGTCGGCCGATTTCAGCTGACCCTTCAACTCGTCGTGCGCCCTGTGCCGAACGTTGCGAACGGCGACCCGTCCATCCTCTGCCTTCTTCTTGACCACTTTCGCGAGCTCTTTACGCCGCTCTTCGTTGAGCGGCGGAATGGCGAGCCGAATCGACGTGCCGTCGATGTTTGGCGTTAAGCCGAGATCGCTCTTTTCAACGGCCTTTCGAATCGCCGGAACGGTACTCTTATCCCAGGCCGAGATCAGCAGTGTCCGCGAGTCCGGCGTCGAGACGCCCGCGACTTGTTTGAGCGGAACGGGTTGCCCGTATGCTTCGACGACGATGCGATCGAGGAGCGCCGGCACCGCGCGCCCGGTGCGAATTGATGCAAACTCGTTGCGCGTTGCCTCCACGCATCGTTCCATTCGCGCTTCGATTTCTTTGAAATACGCATCGGCCATTTGCTACAAGCTCCCAACCGGTGTGGTTTCGCGGCGCCCGACGTAGGTGCCGATAGCTTCTCCCCAAATGACGCGCCGAATATTTCCCGGGACCGACATGTCGAAAACGATCACGGGCAGTGCGTTGTCCATGCAGAGTGCCATCGAGGTGGAATCCATGACCTCCAGACCGCGCTGCAGAACCTCCATGTAGTCGAGCCGTTCGAATCGCGTCGCGCCTGGATCCTTTTTCGGATCGGCTGAATAGATGCCGTCGACCTTCGTCGCTTTGAGAATTGCCTCGGCGTTCACTTCGACTGCCCGCAGCGCGGCGGTCGTGTCGGTGGTGAAGTACGGGTTACCGGTGCCGGCCGCAAAGATGACCACGCGGCCCTTCTCCAAGTGGCGAATCGCGCGGCGCCGAATGTACGGCTCGGCGATCTGATGCATCGCGATCGCCGTTTGCACGCGCGAAGCGACGCCCATCTGCTCGAGGGCGTCCTGCAAGGCGAGCGCGTTGATGACCGTCGCGAGCATCCCCATGTAATCAGCCGTCGCGCGCTCCATGCCGGCCTCTTCGTGCACTTTGCCGCGCCAGATATTCCCGCCCCCGACCACGATCGCGATCGAGACCCCGGCGCGGCGCACTTCCGCGATCTGTTCGGCCATTGCACGCGTTCTGTTAATGTCGACGCCTGCGCTCTCACCGGCGAAGGCCTCTCCGGAGATTTTCAGGAGCACGCGCGCGAATCGCGCTTTCCCTAATTCACTGACCAAGAGCATATCGCGCAAAGCGGCGCACGCGGATTTTCTCGCCAAGGGATCCGACGGCGCGAACGATCAGATCGCGGACGCTCATCGAGTCATCCTTAACGAACGCTTGATCGAGCAGGCAGTGCTCCTCGAACCATTTGGCGAGCTTACCCTCGACGATCTTTTCGGCGATCTCCGGCGGTTTGCCCGATGGTACGGCCGTGCGAAACTCGCTCCGCAACGCATCGATGACTTCGCTCGGGACGCTCTCACGATCGAGGTACTGCGGCGACATCGCCGCGATATGCATCGCGATGTCGCGGGAAAGCTCCACGAACTTCGGATTTCTGGCGACGAAATCGGTTTCGCTATTTACCTCGACGAGGACGCCGATCTTGCCGCCGGAGTGAATGTAGCTGGTGACGAGGCCTTCGTCGGCGGCGCGCTCCGCCTTCTTCGCCGCTTGGGCCGCGCCGCGTTCGAGCAGGAGCGCTCGGGCACGTTCGACGTCACCGCCGGCATCGAGCAGCGCCTTGCGGCAGTCCATCATCGGCGCGCTGGTGGCTTCGCGCAAGGCTTTGATCTCTTCGGGTTTAGGCTGATAGGAAATCAAAGTCCAGCCTCCGCCATCGTCGTAACGGTCTCTTCTTCGAGCTCTTGCGGCGATTGCTCGTAGGCACCCCCGTCGTAGGCGCTCTCGCTCTCGGTCTTCCCTTCGATGATCGCGTCGGCGATCTTACCGACCATGAGCTTGACGGCACGAATTGCGTCGTCATTCCCGGGGATCGGGTAATCGATTTCGTCGGGATCGCAGTTTGTGTCGATGACCGCGATGATCGGAATCTTCAGTTTGCGGGCTTCCAACACCGCGATGCGCTCTTTCTTCGGATCGACGATGAAGATGGCATCGGGCAGGCGGTGCATGTCTTTGATGCCGCCCAGAAAACGCTCGAGACGGTTCATCTCGTCCTGAAGTTTCGCGACCTCTTTTTTGGGAAGGCGATCGAAGTCGCCCTGCATCTTCATATTCTCGAGCTCGCGCAAGCGCGCGATGCGCTTCTGAATGGTCGCGAAGTTCGTCAGCGTTCCGCCGAGCCAGCGCTGGTTGACGAAGTACGTGCCCGCGCGCTCGGCCTCTTCGCGGACGACGTCTTGGGCTTGCTTCTTGGTGCCGACGAAGAGAATGACTCGACCCTCACGGGCGAGCTGCTTCACTACTTCGTAAGTTTCGCGCAGCCGCTGGACGGTGAGTGCCAGATCGATGATGTAGATGCCGTTGCGCTCCTGAAAGATGAACGGCTTCATCTTCGGGTTCCATCGGCGCGTTTGATGGCCGAAATGGACCCCCGCTTCCAGGAGCTCTCGCATGGTAACGACGGACATAAGGGTATCCCTTTCTGGCTCCCGGCCGCAGCCATCCTTGGCCTTGCGGTCGCGTCGTGGAGCCATAGCCACCCCCGCTTCCGTGTGGGGGTGAAGTGGTAGACAGCCGCGCGATTATAGCACGCCGCGCAACTTGCTCCTAGTGGCCTAGGGCCCGGCTGGGTAACCTAGGGGCTGGCTTGGCCGCGTCCTCGCGCCTCGTCTGCCTGGGCGGCAAGCTCCAGGCCCACTTCCTGGAGATCGCCCATGTCGTGGACCTCGCGCCGGGAGCTTGCGGCGCTGCTCGACAAATGAAGGATCATGCGCTGGCTAGTCACGGGCGGCTTGGGGTTTATCGGCTCGCACTTCATTCGCCTCGCGCTTCGCGAACGGCCGCAGCTGGAAATCGTCAATCTCGACGCGATGACCTATGCGGCCAACCCTGAGAACCTGCGCGACCTCGAAGGAGAGCGCCGGTACCGCTTCCTCAAAGGCGATATCTGCGACGCGGGCGCGGTGCGCGAAGCGCTCGACGGGGGCGCCGACGCAATCCTCAACTTCGCCGCCGAGACCCACGTCGACCGGTCGATTCGCGATCCGGGCACGTTCTTGCGCACCGATACCCTTGGCACGCACGTGTTGCTAGCGGCGCAACGAGAGTTGAAGATTCCCCGGTACCTGCAGGTTTCGACCGACGAAGTCTATGGCGACGTCGCTTCAGGCGAGTCGCTCGAGGGCGATCCGTTACGACCGCGCAGTCCTTATGCGGCAAGCAAAGCCGGCGCCGATCTTTTGGTATTGGCGTACCGCGAGACTTACGGCGCGCCGGTGTTGATCACGCGCGGCAGCAACACCTACGGTCCCAATCAGTATCCCGAGAAAATCGTGCCGCTCTTCGTAACCAACTTGATCGACGATCGCGCCGTGCCGGTTTACGGGGACGGCCTGCAAATTCGCGACTGGATCTACGTCGAAGATCACGCGCGCGCCATCCTGCAGGTCCTCGAACACGGTGAGCTGGGCGGTATCTACAACGTCGCGGGCGGAACGCCACAAAC
>DATHOO010000140.1:0-3906 GCA_035484815.1 Candidatus Acidiferrales bacterium | reverse complement strand
CCTGCAAACCGTCTCGCGCGCGCTAGGTCACGAATCGACGGCGAACACCTCGCGCATCTATCTCCACGCGATCGAAGCGTTGCAAGAGGACGCGGCCGCGCGCATCGACGCGCTGCTCGGAAAAGCTGTCACGAATGCCCTTGCGACGCCGGTACTCCCGTCGAAGCTCGCCAAGTCCGTGCCACAACGGTGCCACGAAATACTGCCGACAACCAAAATCGATCGTAAATTCCAGCGTTTCGTGGTAGCGCCAACGGGAATCGAACCCGTCTTTCCGCCTTGAAAGGGCGATGTCCTAACCGATAGACGATGGCGCCGCAGGTCGCTCCAACACGGTAGCGCGGCGCCGAGGGTGTGTCAATGACCAACCAAGAGGCGCGGACCAGGCCGTCGAACGCCGCCGGATGGGATTCTTCGATCGTTCGCACTCGATAGCAAAACCCGGCTTCAACCGCTGGCTCGTCCCGCCGGCGGCGCTCTGCATCCATCTCTGCATCGGCGAGGCATACGCGTTTAGCGTCTTCACCAAGCCGATGGCTCAGGCGATCGGCGTTATCGCTCCGACGCCCGGTGTGGACTGGACGGTCCCTCAGCTGGGCTGGATCTTCAGTCTCGCCATCGTTATGCTTGGTCTTTCCGCGGCATTCGGCGGTAAATGGGTCGAGCGCGCGGGACCGCGCGCCGCGATGTTCGTGGCCGCGCTTTGCTTTTGCGTTGGGCTGATCGTTGCCGGCATCGGGGTCAACGCGCACTGGCTCTGGCTCGTCTACCTCGGTTACGGCGTTGTCGGAGGCTGCGGCCTCGGGATCGGCTACATCTCACCGGTCTCGACGCTGATCAAGTGGTTTCCCGACCGGCCAGGCCTGGCAACCGGCACGGCGATCATGGGCTTTGGCGGAGGCGCGTTAATCGGCGCGCCGCTGTCGGTCCTCTTGATGAAGCATTTCGCGAACGCGACCGGCACCGGCGTCGCGCAGACGATGATCGTGCTCGGAATCATTTACTTTATCTGGATGATTGTTGGCTCGCTAATCGTGCGGGTTCCACAAGAGGGCTGGAAGCCGGCTGGATACGTACCGCGTGCCGCGTCGGCGGGGCTGATCACAACGAAGAACGTATCGCGCGATCAAGCGCTGCGCACGCCCCAGTTCTACCTGCTTTGGCTCGTGCTTTGCTTAAACGTCACCGCTGGAATCGGCGTAATCGGTCAAGCGTCGCTGATGATTCAAGACATGTTCGGGGTGACGGCAATCGCCGCGGCCGGCTTTGTCGGGCTGATGAGCCTCTTCAACATGGGCGGGCGCATCTTTTGGGCCTCACTCTCCGACTTTATCGGCCGCAGGACGACCTACACGATCTTCTTCATCTTGGGCGCAGTGCTCTACGTGTTGGTTCCTACCTTCGGTCATATGCACGCGATCGCGCTCTTCGTGCTAGCGGTGCTCGTGATTCTTAGCATGTATGGCGGGGGCTTCGCTACGATTCCGGCCTACTTGCGGGATCTCTTCGGAACGGTCGAGGTCGGCGCGATCCACGGTGCGCTCTTAACAGCCTGGTCGGCAGCCGGCGTTGCTGGGCCCGTGCTCGTGAACTACATTCGCGAGTACCAAATCAATCACGGCGTCGCCAAGGCGGATGCGTATTCCATCACGATGTACATTATGGCGTCGCTCCTGGTCGTCGGGCTGATCAGCAACTTGGCAATTCGGCCCGTGGACGAGCGGCACCACCTCGAAGCACAGACCGCGTAGAACTGAGGCAGAAATGGATCAACTCGAAGAGCACATGCGACCCGCCGACAGCAGCACGACCTTTCTCGTGCTGGCTTGGCTTTGGGTCGGCATACCGCTGGCGTGGGGTATCGCCGTTACGATCGAAAACGCCGCGAAGCTATTTAGCTAGATGGCACGGGGCCTTGACGCGCGCCCTCGTGCGTGTTATCGTTCGGGCCATGTCCCAACGTACGAGCGAAATGATGTTCTCCATGGGCTGCATGCAGATGCATGCGGCGGGGTCGTCGTGAAGCTCGCGTAGGTAGAATCCGGTAACAAAGCTTCACGCGCCCCTCGCCGACACGGCGGGGGGCGCGTTCTATCCTCGCTTTCCCATCGCAACAGGAGGCTGGGAATAAATGAAAACAACCGTCGGGGTTGGATTGCTTGGCTGCGGAACGGTCGGCGCGAGCGTCGCCGAGTCTTTGCAGCAAGCGCGCGACGTCATCGAACGCCGCAGCGGCGTGGGCTACGAGCTGCGCAGCATCGCTATTCGCGATCCGCAGAAGCAGCGGCCGGCGTCGCTCGAGCGCCGCCTCTTTACGCGCGACGCTCGCGCGATCGTCGACGATCCTAACGTGGATCTGGTGGTCGAGCTGATCGGCGGAACCACGGACGCCGCCGAGCTCGTCGAGCGTGCGCTCGATCGTGGCTGTCACGTGGTTAGCGCTAACAAAGACCTGCTGGCAACGCAAGGTCCGCGGCTGCTTTCGCTCGCAGCTACGCGCGGCGTCGAGCTGCGCTTCGAGGCCGCCGTCGGCGGCGCCATCCCGATCGTGCGGACGCTGCACGACGCGCTGGCGGGCGACGAAGTCCTCGCGGTCGCCGGGGTGCTCAACGGCAGCTGCACGTCGATTCTTTCGGCGATGGAGAGCGGTGCAAGCTTCGACGAAGCACTCGCTCGCGCAAAGCGGCTCGGTTACGCCGAGGCCGATCCCTCGAACGACGTGGACGGTCACGATGCCGCGCATAAGCTTGCGCTGCTCGCGCAGCTGGCGTTCGGTCTCGCGGTCGTTTCGCCGCGCATCCCGCGTAGCGGAATCGTACCGGTAACGCAACGCGACGTGGCACGCGCGCGTATGTTGGGACTGCGCATTCGGCTCGTCGCCGCGATGGTGCTTACCACGCGCGGAATCGCAGCCGAAGTCGCACCGCTGCTCGTCCCGGAGGAGCACGAGTTCGGACGCACGGCCGGTGCGGAGAACGTCGTGCAGATCGCCGCGCGCGACGCGGGGCGCCTCGTGCTGCGCGGACCCGGCGCGGGCGGCATCGCGACGCGTTCGGCCGTCTTGGGCGACGTGGTCAGCATCTTGCGCGGACTTCGCCAACGCCACGGCCTTGCGGCTCGCGCGCGGCGCAGCGCGCTTGCGCCGGCGATCGACGTCGAGCCGTTCTTCGCGCGTCTGCCGTCGGTCGCCGAACTACCGCATTTCAAAGTCTGGGACGACGCCGCGACCAACGTCGAGGCGCCGGCGTTGGCGAACGCATGATCCGCGAAGAAACAGTTGCCATCGGCGCGCTCGAGCTTGACGGCGGCGCGCGGCTCGAGGCCGTCGAGCAGCGCGTCACGATCTATGGCACGCCGCGCAGCGATGGAGCGAACGTCGTGCTCGTCGAGCACGCGCTGACCGGTTCCAGCCGCGCCGCGGAATGGTGGCCCAGCATTGTCGGCGACGGCGCGCTGTTCGACACCCGCGATTGGTGTGTCGTCAGCGTGAATGCACTGGGAAGCTGCTACGGCTCGACCGGGCCGGGCTCGCATCTCAATAACGGCGAAGGCTTTCCGCGCATTACGGTGGGCGATATCGTGCGCGCCGAACAACGCGCGCTTTCGCGGCTGGGCATCGAGCGCATCGCGCTGACGATCGGCGGATCGCTGGGCGGCATGCGCGCGCTGCAGTGGGCGCTCGACGCACCCGACCGCGTCGGCCGTGCGATAGTGCTCGGCGCGCACGATCATCACAGCGCGATGGGCGTCGCGCTCAACGCGGTGCAGCGAGAGGCGCTGGCGCTTCACTCAACGCGCGGGCTGCGGCTCGCGCGGAAGATCGCGATGCTCTCGTATAAGAGCGAGGAGCTTTTCAACGCACGCCACGCGCGGCGCCGCGACCGCCGCGGCAAAGATTGCTTCGAC
>DATHOO010000139.1:0-3912 GCA_035484815.1 Candidatus Acidiferrales bacterium | reverse complement strand
TGTTGACCGTGGTGTAGCCGCCGGCCGCCAGAATCTCCTTGACGGCGTTGTTCGCTGCGTCGGCCACGTAGACGTTGTCGCTCGCATCGACCGCGACGCCAAACGGATAGGAGAATCCCGAGCCGAGCGTGTTGACCGTGGTGTAGCCGCCGGCCGCCAGAATCTCCTTGACGGCGCTGTTGAGGGTGTCGGCCACGAAGACGTTGTCGCTCGCATCGACCGCGACACCAAACGGACCGTAGAATCCCGAGCCGAGCGTGTTGACCGTGGTGTAGCCGCCGGCCGCTAGAATCTCCTTGACGGCGTTGTTGTCGTTGTCGCCGACGAAGACGTTGCCGCTCGCATCGACCGCGACACCTTCCGGGAAGTGGAATCCCGAGCCGAGCGTGTTGACCGTCGTGTAGCCGCTGGCCGCCAAGATCTCCTTGACGGCGTTGTGGAACGTGTCGGCCACGTAGACGTTGGGTGCGCCGAAGCCGAAGCCGATTCCGCTGCCGACGCAACTTCCGCCCGCCGGCGGTGCCGGCGAGTCCTTCAGGGTCGTGACGTAGCCACCTTGGAAGGACCACGGATAGGTCGAGCCGGTGATGATCGAGCGATTGATGGACATGTAATTGTTTTCGTTGGGACATGGACTGCTCGCAAAACCGGCCGCATATCCATCGATGCGCGTTTGATTGATCTTAAGGTTGGGTGTGTTCTGCGCGTACAAACCTGTGCCCGGGCTGCTGCTGCTGCCCGATTCGCACGATCCGCCGATCTCGCCGTTGACGCAAATCGAGGTATGCGCGATCCTCACGCCGGCGGCGTCGAGATAGACGCCGACTCCGAACAGGCCGTTGACCATGCTCTGGTTGAGGACATACGGGCGGTTAGCCGGGCTGATGTAGATTCCGATATCGCAGTTGGCGTATGCCGACGACTCGATGTCGAGATTACTTCCGCCGCCCAAATGTGCGACCGTGTAGGTCGCACCGTCGGACGTCTGGACGCTCGTGCATGCGAGCAAGTCCTTGCGTTTCCCGTGCGAAGCAGGGCCTAGGTGCGAACCCGGGAGCATCGCCGACGAGGAGCCTGCAGGCGTGGTGAGTGACGGGGATCCCCCGCCACAGCCGGCTAGTAAGGCAAGAGCCGCGCAAACGCTTACAGCGTGGCGCCTGCGGAATGACATTCGCATTGCTTCAAAACCAACTCTCTCCGAAGCGTTGAAGCGCTTTGGGATAGAGGATGCGCCCGGCGCGCATCGCCTGGGCAAAAACGCGCAAATCGAAGCCGCAACAACGATTACCAGGCTGCGCGGAGGGCTCGACCCTCGAAGTGGCGGTGCGCCTTCTTGCCCACTTTATCCTGGCACTGTGCAGTAAGAGCAGATCCGGGTGAAACTCCCAGGTCTCTAGAGCTGCGAGGCAGTGCGAGCGATAGCCCCTTCCTCGCTGATCTCCGGGAAGCGTATGAGCCGTCCATTTTAACTTAGCGTTATCGTGATCGCAGCATTGTGCCGCAAGCCAACGGTTCCGGGGAGTGGAGCGAAGGCGACGAAAGCTAGCTCCGTCTCTGGGCAGCGGAGGAGCTGTCCTGTTGCACAGGAGGTAATAGTAGATGATCCCACGTTTTTATGCTGCTCGCCATGCGCTGGCCGTCTTTCTTGGTTTAACCGTTGCCGGATGCGCCGGCACGAACGTAACCCCCGCATCCTTGGTCGGAGGCGCTCCGGCGCTCCGCGTCAAGCCCAATAAAGCATCGTACAAAAGAGCACTCTACGTCGCGAACTATAACCCCAATACCGGTGAAGGTAATTCCATATTGATTTTCACAAGCACCATTTTCAAGAAGACCTATTACCGCGAGCTTGGTGCGATTACGAACGGGATCGTGAACCCCGTAGGCTTGTCCATGGATCGCGTCGGCAATCTTTACGTAGCAAACTTCGGCCACGGCACTTGCTGTGGCAGTGTTACCGAGTACGCACCGGGAGGGCAGTCGCCGTCATCCACTTACAACAACAATATGGTTGCGGCGCGTGGTGTCACAGTGGACCGCCTGGGCAACGTCTATGAGGCCGACGAGAGCGGATATGTCAATGAGTACTTCCAAGGTCTCAATTACGCAACCGCATCGTGCCCCTCGCCGGGGTCCAACCTACGAGCCGCCGCCTTGGCCGTAGATGCAGGCGGCGACGTATTTGTGTCCTACCTAGAGCTGAGCGGGCCTGGCCCACTCTACGAATACAAAGGTGGCCTCAACGGGTGTAATGCAACGTATTTGGTTTCCGTCGGTTCCCCGGATATTGTGCTGGACTCGAATGAGAACCTCATTGTAGCCAATTTTAACTCTTCTCCGCCATCGGTTGACGTCTTAGATCCACCCTATACCGCCATAAGCAGAGAGATTGGCTCGGGCTTTAAATATCCCACTGGTCTATCCATAAATAAGAAGAACAATTTTGCCTTCGTGGCTGATGCGGCAAATGAGAACGTCACAGTAATCAGCTATCAGAACGGCGCAAACACTGCGGTTCTCGGCGGGTCATATGGCATCAAATACCCCTCGGCGGTCGTCGACGGGCCCAACGCGGTCTATTAGCTAACGTCGTTTCACGTTCTACGTCATCAAAATAGCGGGGCTCTCGTTTTGAAGGCCTCGCTTCCCTTTAGGCTCTAAAGTAACCGTAGCGCTCTGCGAATGGTGGCGCGTAGGTATGGAGAGAAATGCGGCCGGCGATCTCGTCGGTCCGAACGTGACGCTAACTCGCTAACTGCGCCTACTTGCCGCAGCCGAGCTACGCTCTCGGCCAGGCTCCGTCGCAAAACCGAGGCGCCTTGCCATGTACGATTTGGAACAGACAGTCCTCGATTTTCGCCATAGACTATCAGGGGCCCATCTTCCTAACCATAATCCGAAAACATTGAGACGCGCATGCCCCGAATTGAAGCCTTCCACTCCCGCCGTGAAGCGCATAACCGCGTCGATCAGGGCGCATACCATAACAACAGCACTTGCAAACAAGGCCGCGACATCAAAATGAGCAGTGACGACCGGCACGGGACGGGCAATTATCGACTATGTCGCGACTGCGACGACAGGAACTTCACGGGCAAGTAGCGTTTAGTCGCCTTCACTCCACTAATGGTAGTTTGGAAGACTAGACGCGAGCGACCCGGCCGAGGCCTCTCCTGCATTTTGGCTCCAGCACGGGCCTCGCGAACCGTTAAAGGGACCACTGGCGGTCGGTTAGGCGGCTGGCCAAAGTATGCGTGAGCTATAGCGTACAGAGTTTCAAGACCGATCGGTGTAAACTATGATTCTTGAGTTGGGTCTTTTGTTGACCTTTTTTCACAACTCTTAGAAAGAAACTTTATGCGTAATTCAACGCTGAGCTATACGCTCAGCGCTATCTCGATTCTCGCACTTCTGGCAGGATGCAGCGGCGGTAGTAACGCCGGCGGCAGTTCAGCCTTTGCTCCATCTACACAAGGTTCAAGTGCCGAGCGCCCAGCGTCCCCGACCCTCGCATCCGTGAGCCCTTTGGGTAAGGAAAAGCCTTGCGTTACAGCATCAACTTCCGCGCAAGAAGTGCCCCTCGCATCCGCAGCGTCGTTTGCGGTTTTGGGCGGGTCCACCGTGACTAGCACCGGGCTGACCGTGCTCATCGGCGACCTCGGGGTTTCCCCAGGGACAAGCATCACCGGTTTCGGCCCTGGAGTCGTGCATGGCACGATCTATGCCGGCGGTCCAGTTGCAGCACAGGCACAAGCTGATTTGTCCACCGCATACAACAACGTTGTTGCGCGCAAATACTCCACCGCTGTACCAGCGGATATCGGCGGAACGACAATCTCGCCAGGCTTATATAACGCCCCGGTGTCGCTTGGAATCACCGGAACCGTCACCTTGGACGGCCAGAACAACAAG
>DATHOO010000138.1:0-22537 GCA_035484815.1 Candidatus Acidiferrales bacterium | reverse complement strand
GGGGGCGCGACGGCCACCGCCGTCGGCGCGCGAATCGGCGCGCTCGCGCGGCGCGGGCAAGTCGTTTGCGTGACGCATCTTGCGCAGCTCGCAACCTGGGCCGATCGCCACTACGTGCTCGACAAGCTCGAGGGGACGGCTGTAACGACGATCGGCGTGCGCGAAATCGGCACGGCGAAGGAACGCGAAGCCGAGATCGCGCGGATGCTCTCGGGAGAGCCGCAAGCCATCGCGGTCCGGCATGCCCGCGCGCTTCTCGCCGCCGCGAAGAAGTAGGACGCTACGGGATCTGATGAATTTTGAGGACGTTGGTGCCGCCTGAGCCGACCGGCATGCCGGTCGTAAAGGCGATCAAGTCACCGGAGCCTACCAGACCTTCGCGGACCATCTGGCGTTCGGTCATGTAGAGTAAGACGTCGATCGATGCATACGTATCGATCAGCAACGATTCCGTTCCCCAGACCAGCGCAAGGCGTCGCGCCACGCGTGCATCCGGCGTCAGCGCGACGATGCGCGCCTGCGGCCGGAACGCCGCGATGTGATGCGCGGTGTTGCCGGTGGTCGTCCCGGTGACGATGTAAGGGATTTTCAATTCGGCGCTCGCGCGCGTCGCCGCTTCGGCGATGGAGGATGCAATCGTCGGTTCGAAGTTTTCCAAGCGGCGGTCCCGCAGCGAAGCGTGCGGATAGTACTTCTCGACTTCACGCGCGATCTCCGACATCGTGCGAACGGCCTCGGTCGGAAATGCCCCGAGTGCGGTTTCGGCCGAGAGCATCACGGCATCGGTACCGTCCAGAATCGCGTTGGCGACGTCGGTCGCTTCGGCACGCGTCGGACGCGGCGAAGCGATCATCGACTCGAGCATTTGCGTCGCAGTGACGACGGGCTTGCTGGCCCGATTGCACTTGGCGATGATCGTCTTCTGGATAATCGGCACGGTTTCGATCGGAACTTCGATACCGAGATCTCCGCGCGCCACCATGATGCCGTCGGCAACGGCGATGATGTTATCGAGTTCGTCCAGCGCTTCGTGTTTCTCGATTTTGGCGATAATCGGAACGCGTTTCTTTCGTTCTGCCATGAACGCTTTGGCGCGTTCGACGTCTTCGGCCGAACGCACGAACGAAAGCGCGACGTAATCGACGTTCTGCTCCAGTCCGAACTGGAGAAACTCGAAGTCACGGGGGGTGACCGATGGCAGGTTCAGCGTGCCGTCCGAGTAGTTAATTCCCACTGAGCCGCGCAGATCGCCGCCGAACTCAACAGTCGTCTCGATCTCGGTCGCGCTCTTGCCGACGATGAGCAGCGCGATCTGCCCGTCTTGTAAATAAATGCGCTTTCCCATCGCGACGTCCGAAGGCAGATCGCGATAGGTCGTGCTCACGCGTTGCGCCGTCCCGGCGACGGGCTCGGAGGTGATCACGAAACGCGCACCGCGATCGATGCGCACCGAAGGCACGCCGTCGGCGAGCGGACCGGTGCGTACCTTCGGACCGGGCAGATCCTGCAAGATGGCCGTGTGAATGCCGAGCTCGGCCGAGATCTTGCGCGCACTTGCGATCACTTCAGCATGCTCGTCGGGCGTTCCATGCGAGAAGTTCAATCGCAAAACGTTGGTTCCGCTGACGAAGAGCGAACGGAGAATTGCCGGATCGCGTGAAGCTGGTCCGACGGTTGCAACGATCTTCGTGCGTTTCTTCAGAATGGGTTCCATCACGGTTGCCTTGTGCGTCCATGACGGCAGGCTCCTGCGCACGATTAAGCGCACTTAATCCCTCGCCGTGAAGTTCCGCGATCATCGGGACCGCCGATATCCGGAGCGACTAGCAGGGAGCTTCCTACTGTCGCTCCTCTTCCATGCGCTGCTCGCCGCATTGCTTTTTTCCGTGCTTGCCAGCTCGTCACAGCAAGGCGCAACGGAAAACGTGTCGGGCGGAGAGGTCGTGACGATACAACGCACCTCCCCCGTCGCAGTCGCCAATCAACCAGCGTCGGTTCGAGCGGTCGTGCCCGTTCCGCACGTGCGCACGATCGCCCCGCTGCAACACGCGCCGCTAACCCAGCCCCAAGCGCAGCGCTTGCCGGTGAACCGTCACGAGCTTGCGAAAATCGCGCCGAGCGCGCCGCCGAACCCCCGGCCAATTCCGCAGCAAACCCCGCAACCCAATCCGCAGCCGACCGCGAATATCTTCGAAACGCGCCCGGCGCCCTCGTTACCGGCTGCGCCCATCAGCATGCCGACGGTCGCGCCGGTCGCGGTCGCCGTCAAGCTTCCGCCGACCGCTGCACCTTCACCCGCCCCAACCAGTGCCCCGACGGCGCGCCCATCGCCAAAGCCGCCCGCGCCGGTTGTTCGGCCGAGCGCACGCCCCGTCACGCCCGCGCCGGCCGTGCCGCAAGCCTCACCGACCGCGGCGGCCGTCGCTCGCGCGACGGCGACGCCCCGGGCGACCGCGGCTCCAGCAGCTCGCCCATCCGTCGCGCCCGCCGCTCACACGGGCGTGCCGAATCCGAGCCCGACGAGCACCACCGCCGTTGCGCGAACGGCCGGGACGGCGCCGAGCCCCGGACCCAGCGGCGGAGCATCGCCAGGCCCGCGACCGGGAGCTGCTCTCAAGAATGCACGCACGCCCGAACGGCCGATCGAAATTCGCCCGACGCAGGCGCCCGAAACGCGCGTGAAAACGGCGCCGAAAGCGCGCGCCAATCCGAACATCAACGCCAAGCTCCGCGCATTGCTTCCGAATAATCCCGTGAATCCGACCAGCAAATCGTACACGCCCAGCTACTCGCTGCGGGGAAGACTCGAGCCTACGCCGCCACCCGACGTCCTCGCCAAAACGAAGTACATCTACGAAGTGCACGGCAGCGGAGGCGAACATCTTGTCAAAATGTGGGTGATCGCAGCGCGAAAAGCGGGGATTACCACGATCTGCACCGGTTGGCTCGTGCGTTATCCACAGGCCGAGCGGGGTGGATACGCCGACGCACCGGGTTCCGATAACGTGCAAAACAACGTGCACGCCGGTGCGGCCAACGGCACCCAAATTGCCATCGGTGGCGGCGGCGGTCAGGAACATACGCCACTCTCGCCGTTTGCCGCAGGCATCGCTCCGATTGTCGACGGGATGCTCTCACAACCGTGCGATGGGCGGCTGCTGGTGCCATACGCACCGTCGGCCGTTTCGTCGCCGTAAGCTGGGAGGTTTCCCCCTTGAAATCCTACCTTTATCGCACTAGAATTTCAGTGTGCTCAGTTAAGCAGCACACTCCGTCAATCGCGAAGGAGGGCGGTTGGAACCGCAAAATCCGCCGGGCTACCAAGCCCGCGAAGTACGCGCCGAATAAGCGGGCCGCGGAAGCGCGCCCACGACGGCAGCCGGACGATTTTCCGGCGGCGCGCCATCGCAAGATAGGTGAACAGAGCGAGGGGCCGCACCCACGAGGGGTTGCGGTCCGTCGCAATTCTCAGGATGAGTGAAGCCTTACAGGCGCGAAAGGGGTTCAAAGTTAGGAGGAGCGTGGGCAGGTCCCGCGCTTCGCTGCTTGTAGAGAGTACGACCCCTGGTAACAACGATCATGAACAAAAGGGACGGCATGCGCCGGGGTGGCGCGGCTATCGCCGCGTCGTTCGAGCGCGAGCTTGACGCGCTCGCGCACGACGCGCTCTTTCCTGGACTTGAGGTCGTCGCGCACCACGTTCGTCCGGGGCGCGGTGCCACTGAACTGAGCGTCGCGATCGATCGCCCGGGGGGCGCCGACTTGTCGCTCTGCGAGCGTGTCGCCGCGCGGATTACCGCCAATCTGGCCGGCATTGATGCCCCGTACACGCTCGAGGTGGAGTCGGCCGGTCTGGAGCGGCCGCTCACGCGACCCGCCGATTACGAGCGGTTTGCAGGTGAGCGCGCGCGCATCGTGACCTCGCTTACGGTGAACGGCGGGAAGACGCACCGTGGGATTCTGCGGGGTTTACGTGGCGAGGCGGTGGTCGTCGAGACCGAGCAGGGCGAGCTGCTCCTGCCAACGGCCACCATCAAGGCCGCGAACTTGGAATACGATCCGCGTGCCGATCTACGGCGCGACAAGCTACAACGGAAACAGAAACATGGCAACGATAGAAAACACGGCAACTGAAGAGAAGCTGATCGACGTTCTGCAGTCGATCGCGAAGGACCGCAACATCTCGTTTGAGATGCTGCTCGAGGCGCTCGAAGCAGCGCTGCTGACCGCGTATAAGCGTCATTTTGGAAGCGAGTCGAACGCGATCGTGATCGTCGACCGCCAGAGCGGCGCCTACCGCGTCTTCCACCGCCGCAACGTAGTGGAAGAAGTGCAGGATGCCAAGCTCGAGATTTCCGTCAAGGAGGCCGGTGCGCCGTACCAAATCGGCGACTTTTACGACCAAGAGGTGACGCCGAAAGATTTCGGACGAATCGCGGCGCAGACCGCGAAGCAAGTGATCGTTCAGCGCATCCGTGAAGCCGAGCGAGACACCGTCTACAACAAATACGTACGCAAGCTGAACGACTTGGTTACCGGCACGGTGCAACGGTACGAGCAGCGCAATATGTACATTACGCTCGAAGGACGCGATGAGGCCGTCATGTTCCTCGACGAGCAAGTTCCGGGGGAAGCATACCGTATTAACGACTTCATTCGGGCGTACGTGCTTGACGTCAAGAAATCGCCGAAAGGTCCTCAAGTGATGCTCTCGCGCGCAGCCGAAGGCCTCGTGCAGCGGCTGCTGGAGCTCGAGGTCCCCGAGATTGCCGACGGAACCGTCGAGATCATGGCGATCGCGCGCGATCCGGGAAGCCGATCGAAGGTCGCGGTGAAGAGCAATCGTGCTGAGGTCGATCCCATTGGCGCTTGCCTCGGGCCGAAGTCCAGCCGGATTGCCAACGTCACCGACAACCTGCGGGGTGAGAAAGTCGACATCATTCGGTACGATGCCGTGCCGACCACATTCATCTCCAATGGGCTGGCGCCGGCGAAGGTGATCGGCGTGGAGCTCTTTGAGGACGACGGTGTGGCGCTGGTGATCGTTCCCGATTATCAGCTCTCGCTCGCTATCGGGCGCGAAGGACAGAACGTGCGTCTCGCGGCGCGGCTTACCGGCTGGCGCCTGGATATTGCAACCGAGAGTGAATCGGCTCAAGCTCGCGACCGCTATCTGGCCGAACGCGCCGACCGTGCGACGGTCGAAGCGCCTCAGGAGGCTCAACCCGTCGAGGCCGCTGCGCCAGTCGAAGAAGAGGAAGAGATCGACGCGGAGCTTATTCGGAAGCTCGAGGAGTTTCGTCGCGAGCGATTGGGGAAGGACGAGACATAATCCCGGTTCGCAGCTGCGTCGGTTGCCGCCGGCGATTCGAGCAGGCCGACCTGACGCGGTTCGTTCGAGGCTCAACGGGCTGGCGCCCGGACGGTCGCGGAGCTCGGTGCAAGCAGCCCGGACGGGGCGTCTATCTCTGCTCGGCCGAATGCGTCGACCGTGCCGGTAAGAACAAACGCTTCCCGGGGCTTGGCGCGGCGGCGTCAGAATGTGGTTTAATAAAGAGCCTGTGCAAGAAATGACGTCATGATACATCGCGACCGTTCCCTCCGATGAGGGAGAACCTTTGATTACCTAGTGGAGCCAAGCCGTCGGCTGGGGCTCCGCGCTCCAACTGATGGGACTCGAGCGCACCGCGCTCGAGAGTGAATTTGGCCGGAAAAGTAAGGATATTTGAGCTCGCCAAGGAGGTTGGGCTCACCTCGAAAGAGTTGACGACGCTCTTCAACGAGCGGCTCGGCGGCGTCTTTGAGGCAAAAAACCAACTCAGCGTCGTTCCCGATCAGATCGCCGATCTGGTCCGCGGCGTGCTGTTGAAGCCAAGCCAGGAAGCGCCCGCTAAGCCAAAGGAAAGCACGGCGGCCGCCGTGCCCACGCCCAAGCCGGTCCCCAAAGCGCCGGCGCGCGAGGCTCGCCCGCAAGAGGCGCCCGTGGCGCGGCTTCGTCCGGTCATCGGCAACACACCCCGTCCCGCCCCTGCCGTCCACGCGCCTCCGGCGCCGGCACCTCAGCTCACGCCGGCGCCAGCGCCGGCGCCGCCGCCACGTCCGCCAGTAGCAGCGCCGCGGCCGGCGGCCGAGTCCATTCCTCAGCTCCGGCCGGTCCCAACCGGGCAAGCCTCGGTCGTCAAGCGGCAGGCGCCGCCGCCGACGACCGCTGCTTCGGCATCTCCCGGGCCTCGGACTGGTCTTCCGGGCCGGCCCGGCGTCGCGCCTCGCCCGGGTGAAGCGATGCCTGGTCAGGGCGGTAAGGGTGGATCCACGCCACCACGCGCGACGGCTCCTGGACTGATCTCGCCGGCGCGACGGCCTGCGGGAAATGGACCGTTCCGCGCGATGACTCCGGGGATGCGCCCCGGCGCCGGTCGTCCGGGCATGCCGTCGACCGACGCACCGGCTCCGTCCGCCGGCGGGCGGCCGGGCGACCGAGCGCGCACGCACGAGGAGAAGTCTACTGCCAAGAAAGACCGCGAGAAGGAGCTCCTGCTCGAGAAGGAGCGCCATCGCAAGAAGAAGGGTGAGACCGCCGCGGTTCCGGCACGCACGCTCGAAACGATCGAGATCCCGGATTTGCTGACGGTTCAAGAGCTTGCGACGTCGATGATCGTACCGGTGCGAGACGTCATCACCGAGCTGATCAAGATCGGGACGATGGCGACGATCAATCAGAATATTTCGAGCGACGTTGCCACGCAGGTGGCGAAGCGCTTCGGCTTCAACGCGGTCGTGAAAGAAGCCGGCGAAGAAGTGACGGTCGAGCAAGAAGAGGACAAGACCGAGATGCTGACGCCGCGCCCGCCGGTCGTTACCGTGCTTGGCCACGTCGATCACGGAAAGACCTCGCTGCTTGACAGAATCCGGCAAGCGAACGTTGCCGGCGGCGAAGCCGGCGGCATCACGCAGAAGATCGGCGCATACACCGTCGAGCGGAACGATCGGAAGATCACGTTCGTCGATACGCCTGGTCACGAGGCCTTCACCGCAATGCGCGCACGCGGCGCAAAAGTCACCGACGTCGCGATTCTGGTCGTGGCCGCCGACGACGGCGTCATGCCGCAAACACGTGAAGCGATCGCGCACGTGAAGGCCGCCAACGTGCCGATCGTCGTCGCGATCAACAAGATCGACCGTCCGGACGCAGCGCCGGACCGCGCGAAGCAGCAACTGGTCGAGCAGGGATTGCAGCCCGTTGACTGGGGCGGCACCATCGAAATGGTGCCCGTCTCCGCAAAGACCGGCGAAGGCATCGATTCGCTCCTCGACACCGTGTTGCTCGAGGCCGACATTCGCGAGCTACGCGCCAATAAGAACCGGCGCGCGAGCGGCGTCGTCATCGAGTCAGCGCTGCATCGCGGGCGCGGTGCGGTTGCCACGGTGCTCGTGCAGAACGGCACGCTGCGCGTTGGCGATATCGTCGTCGCTGGGGGCACCTTTGGTAAAGTGCGGGCGCTCATCGACGACAAAGGGAAGCAAGTCAAGAAAGCCGGTCCTTCGATTCCGGTCGAGGTGATGGGTCTCTCCGACGTTCCTGCAGCCGGCGACGTGTTGAGCGTCGTCAGCGACGAACGCGTCGCGCGCGAAACCGCCGAGAAGCGCGCAACGCGACGGCGCGACGTGCGCATGGCCGCGACCGGCAGCCAGCGCGTTTCGCTCGAGACCTTCATGTCGATGCCTGCCGAAGGCAGCAAGGTACTCAATCTCATCATCAAAGCGGACGGCCAGGGTTCGCTCGAAGCGTTGCGCGCGCGGATGGAGTCGCTCTCGACCGACGACGTCGAGATCCGCGTCATTCACGGCGGCGTGGGTGCGATCTCACCCAACGACGTCAACCTTGCGAGCGCCTCAAACGCCGTGTTGATCGGCTTCAACATTCGCCCCGACGAAACGGCGCGGCGTCTAGCCGAGAACGAAGGCGTCGATCTGCGCTTCTACCAAGTCATCTACGAGATCGAAGACGATCTCAAGAAGGCAATGCGCGGAATGCTCTCGCCGGTGGAGCGCGAGGTCATCCTCGGACGTGCGGAAGTGCGCCAGGTATTCAAGGTCAGCCGCGTCGGCACGATCGTTGGTTGCTATGTCACCAACGGGAAGATCTCGCGGAACGCCAAGGCGCGGGTTATTCGCGATGCCGCCGTGGTCTTCGACGGTGAGATCGAAAGCTTGCGCCGGTTCAAAGACGACGTCCGCGAGGTCGCCGAAGGCTTCGAATGCGGCATTCAGATCGCGCGCTTCCAAGATCTCAAAGAGGGAGACGTCATCGAGGCATTTGCCCTCGAACACGTTGCTCCGGAGCTCGTCCGGGCGTGAAGCCGCAGCGGATTGCGAAGATCGATCACGAGATTCAGCGAATTCTCGGGACGCTGGTATCGCAGGAGCTTCAAGATCCTCGCCTCGCCTTCGTGACGGTCACGCGGGCCGAGGTAAGCGACGATCTTCGTTATTGCAAGGTCTTCGTTTCGGTCATCGGCGACCGCCACCAAGCGCGGCAGTCGCTCGACGCGTTACAGCATGCCGGACGATTCTTGCGCGGGGAGCTCGGCCGGAAGATCGAGCTCCGTCACACTCCCGAGCTGATCTTCGTTGAAGACCGGTCGGCGGAGCGTGCAATCGCGCTGGCCAAGATGCTACGTGAATCCGCGCCGCCCGCCGCGGCCGAGGAGCGCGAGTGATCGAGAGCACGCCGCGACTTGCGTCGACCGACGAGGTCGTCGCGGAGCTGCGCCGCCGCAATAGCTTCGTCATGGTGAGCCACGTTAAGCCCGACGGCGACACGCTCGGAGCTGGATTGGCGCTGGGCTTGGCGCTCAAGCGGCTCGGTAAGCGCGTTTCGTACTTCCAGCAAGACAGCGTGCCGCGCAACCTTCGCTTTCTGCCCGACACCGAGCTGGTCTCGTGCGAGTTGCCGCCCGATCTGCCCGACGACACGCTCTACGTCTTTTGCGATATGAGCGACTACAAACGCGCGGGCGAGCTGTTGCCGCCAGTCGATCGCGAGAACATGCTCGACATCGATCACCACTTGGGTAACTCGCTCTTCGGAAAGCTCAACTTCGTACTCGAGAACGAGTGCTCGACGGGAAGCGTGGTCATGCATCTGCTTCGCGGGCTCGAGGTTCCGGTCGATGGCCGTATCGCGACCTGCATCTTAGCGACGGTCATGACCGATACCGGCGGCTTCATGCATTCGAATACCACGCCCGGCGCCCTCGAGCTTGCCGCGGAGTTGATGCGGCTGGGCGCCGACAAGGAGAAGATCACCGAAGAAATCTTCCTGCGTAAACGCGTTGCGGCGACCAAGTTGCTCGGACGGATCATCGAGGCGATGCGCTTCGAGCATAGCGGGCGCTACTCTTACTCGTACGTCGACGACGCCATGCTTGCAGAGACGGGCGCCGACGGCGAGGATACCGAGGACATCGTCAACACGCTTTTAGGTCAAGACGGCGTCGACGTGGCGGCACTCTTCAAGGCGATCGACGGCGAGATTCGTGTGAGCTTGCGTTCCGGCGGCCGGATCAACGTACAAGCCGCGGCCCAGCGGTTGGGCGGCGGCGGTCATTTCAGAGCCTCGGGGCTTACGTGTTACGGTACGCTGCCGGAGGCGTTCGCAGCCGTCGAAACAGCGCTTGTTGCCGAAGGTCTGTGATTGGATTCGTCAACCTCTTTAAGGCGGCGGGACCGAGCTCCGCGCATGCGGTCGCGCGCGTGCGTCGAATTTATGCGCTGTACGGCAACGACCGGCGGCTGACCGCCGGACACCTGGGAACGCTCGACCCCCAAGCCGCGGGCGTGCTTCCGGTCGCCGTTGGAAAAGCGACGCGCCTCATTCCGCTGCTCGTGGACCAGCGCAAAAGCTACGCATGCACGCTGGTCCTTGGCCGCTCCACGACCACGCAAGACGCGCACGGCGAGCTCGTCGAGAGCCGTCCCGTTCCCAGCGACTGGTCTTATCGTTTAGAAGCGGCGCTGCCAAAATTTCTCGGAAAGATCGCACAAGTAACGCCGATGTACTCAGCGGCGCGGCACCAGGGGCGACGGCTCTACGAGTTAGCGCGCCAAGGCAAGACCGTCGAGCGCAAGCCGCGCGCCATAACGATTTATGGCTTGACGCTGCTGGGAGTGGAGCATCCGAACCCTTCGACCGGCTCAGGGCAAGTTGTCGCGCGCTTGCGCATAGCGTGCAGCGAAGGGACCTATATCCGGACGCTCTGCCACGACCTCGGTGAAGCGGTCGGCATCCCGGCGCACATGGGTGCGCTCGTGCGCGAGGCCTCGGGTCCGTTTGTGCTCTACGAATCGTTGACCCTCGACGAGATCGCGACGGAACCGGAGCGTGCGCTGTTGGCACCCGAGCACATCATTCCGTTTCCTACCATCGTTCTCGATTTGCGCGAGTCGGCCGACTTTCGCGCGGGGCGCGTGGTTCCACTTCCGGATGGCGCGACGGGACGGCACGTCTTCGTGCGCGACGAGTCGCGCACGCTCGTCGGCGTCGGTGAAGCGCTCGGCGCACTGCTTGCTCCGCGCAAAGTCTTCGTTTAATGGAAGTCCGCCACGAGCTCATCCGCGACGGCGATCGGCCGCTCGTGCTCGCGATCGGCTTTTTTGATGGCTTTCATCGCGGCCACCGCGAGATCGCTCGCCAAACCCTCCGGCTGCGCAAGCCCCGATGGCGATCGGGCGTCTTGACCTTCGCAAGCCATCCGGCCGCGCATCTTCGGCCGGGAACGGAACCACCGTTGATCAGCACGCCGCAAGAACGGCTCGACTTGTTCGCGGCTGCCGGTTTTGAAGAGTGTTTTTTTGTGAACTTCGATGACCGCATCGCAACGCTCACACCTGAAGCGTTTTTAGATATATTGGTCGAGCGCCTCGGCGTACGTGGCGTGGTGGTTGGCTCGACCTTTCGCTTTGGTCACCGGCGGGCCGGCGACGTGAGGCTCATGCGCGAGTACCTCACGCGCCACGGCGTCGGCGGTACCTTCGTCGATCCGGTCCGCGAGGGAGGTGAGCGTATCTCGAGCACCCGCATTCGAGCCCTGATCGGCGGGGGAGACGTCGCAGAGGCCGATCGCCTGTTGGGCGGCACGGGTTATGAACTGCGCGGCCCGGTCGAAATAGGCGTGGGACGAGGACACACGCTTGGCTTTCCAACCGCCAACCTTCGAGTGCCCGCGAAGCTGCTTCCTAAGGACGGCGTCTACTCAGCGGTTGCCCGCTATGACGGCCGCGACCATGCATCCCTGGTCTCGATCGGCAACAATCCGCATTTTGGCGGAGACGAGCGCACCGTCGAGGCCTGGCTGCGCGATTTTCAGGCCACAATCTACGGCCGCGAGCTCACGTTGCGCGACCTGCGGTACGTTCGCGAACAGCGGCTTTTCGGCGAGACTAGCGAACTCATCGAGCAGATGCGGCTCGACCTTCAGACGATCGGCTTCCCCGCCTATGGGTGAAAGCTTGCGGAGACTTCTCACCCCGGCGCGGTTCGCGCTCGCCGTCGCGTGCGTACTCGCTGCGTGCGGCCGGGGCGGGAACAGCACGGAATCGTCGGCATCGCAATCGCAGACCGCGCACGTCGGGCAGCCGGCGCCAAGCTGGTCTGAGCCCAGCGTTCCGGGGCCCACACTCAGCCTGGCTTCCCTGCACGGGAAAGCCATCTATCTGAACTTCTTCGCGACGTGGTGCCCGCCGTGCAACGAGGAGGCGCCGAGCATCAATGCGCTCGCTCGCAAGTATGGCCCGCAAGGTTTGCAGGTTGTCGGTGTTGACGTTCTCGAGAACGCGCGCAAAGCCGGTAGCTTTCGCAGCGGACATAACTTGGTCTATCCGGTCGTGGTCGACTCCGGCACGTTGCGGAATCAATACAACGTAAACGGTTTGCCGGTCCACGTTTTCATTGACCGCAGCGGAATCGTGCGAAAAATCGTCGTCGGTGAACTCTCGCCTGAGGCGATGCGCGCGAACATCGTACTCGCCTTGCATTAGAACGATGCACCGCCCGGCGATGCAAATACGAAGGATAGCCGCCGCGCTCGCCGCAGCGCTGGCAACGGGTTGCGCCGGCGGAGGACAAGGAAGCGGACTGACGCCCTTCGGGAACTCGGGCGCCGCGACCGGCAGCGTAGGCTCGGGCAATACCGTCGTCAAGATCTACGTTCCGGCAGGAAGCCTATCCGCCGCGAACATCAGCCGGTCGGCACCGATAGCGACCCCGCCGCCGCCGATAACGGCGGGTGCCCCTCCGGTCGCCGGCGCCTTCCCCACGCAGACGCCGGTTCCGACCGCGACGGCTCCGCCGCCACCGGGATCGCAAGCACTTGCGATCAACATGAACGGGCCGGTTACGATTAGCCAAACCGTTTCGGTCGGACCCTCGTCGAGCGGCTGCACGCCGGTTTCGGGCGGCACGACGTGCCAGCTCGCGCTCACGCTGCCATCCGGAACGTACAACGGCACGATCGGGAGCTCCGGTGTCGCGTTCACCGTGGCGCCATCTTCCACGAATGCGCTCAATCTGACGATGGGCGGCACGCCTTCGCAGGTCGCGGTCGTCCCCGCTTCGTCAATGAGCGCAGTCAACACACAGGGCGGCATCGATCTGTACGGCGCCGGAAAGCATTTGGTGATCGTCGAGCTGCTCGATGCCAATCAAAACGTGATGGTGGGAGGGAGCGGCGCTACCTTTGGTTTGAGTCAAGCCGGCGGAGGGCTCCAGGTTGCGGTTTCGCAAGCCGCGGGGGTGTCGCCGAATCTCTTTTACGTTACCGCTCCGGCGACGCCCAATGCGAACTCCGCCATGCTGCGAGCGACGGCGAACTACGCCGGCCCAGCGAATCCTTGCGCGCAGTCCGGCGCGGTCTGCGGCGGGACGACACGCGTCGACGAGCGTCAGATTCTCGGCGTGGCGAACTCCGGCGCTAACAGCGTGACGCTCTACGTGAACGGTCAAAACACGCCGCTGACGACGGTCCAAAATGGCGTGACCAATCCGCAGGCGCTGCTCTTCGACGCTGCCGGCGATCTTTTCGTGGCGAATCAGCCCGGTAGCGTGACCGCCTACACGCCGCCATACGTGCAGGCACCGGTCTCGATCGCGACTGGTATCAATCATCCACAGGCGCTCGCACTCGACGCGCGCGGCGACCTCTTCGTTGCCAACGGAAGCGGCAGCAACACCGTCACCATGTACTCGCCGCCGTACACCGGCGCCCCGACGACAACGATTGCAACCAACGTGAGCGACCCGGTGAGCCTCGCCCTCGATGCGAACGCCGATCTGTTCGTCGTCAACGCGTCCGCGAATACGGTGACCGAGTATGCGCCGCCCTACACTGGAGCACCGACGACAATCTCAAAGGGACTCAGTACGCCGGGCTCGCTGGCGCTCGACAGCCGCGGAAATCTCTTCGTCGCGAATCTCAACTCCACGCCCAACGCGGTTGTCGAGTTCTCACCGCCGTTCTCAAATCAAAGCGCGCCGGTCGCGACGATTACCAACGGCGTCAACGAACAGGGATCGATCGCGCTATCGGCGAGCAATCTTTTCGTTCCCAATCAAGGCGCAAACACGGTCACCGAATACACGGCGCCCTACTCGGCGCCGCCGACCACGATTGTCGGCGGAGAGAGCCAGCCGGTGGCACTCGCGATCGACGCCCTCGGAAATCTCTACGTCGCTAACTATGGAAACAACAGCGTGACCGTCTATCCAACGCCCTACGCGGGCGGATCCTGGACGACGATCAATATGGGAATTGGCGCACCGACGGCGCTCGCGCTCTCACCGCCGACATCCGGCGGCCCAACGCTATTACCCTGACGAACTACGCTGCGCGTACTTGCAGCGCGTCGCCGTCGAGGGTGACTTCGGCTGCGCAACCGTCCCGCAGCTCGCCGCGCAGCAGAGCCGTCGACAGCGGTGTCGAGACGTAATGCGAGACGGTCCGCTGGACGTAGCGCGCGCCGCTGCCTGAAGCGATCGAGACCCGCGCGAGGTAGAGCTTCGCGTCGTTTGAGAGATGGAGCGCGACGTTGCGCGCGCCCAGCCGCTGCGCCAAGGCATCCACGTGAATCGTCACGATCGCCTCGATTTGGTCGAGGCCCAGCTCGGCGAACGGGACGACGTCGTCGATACGATCGAGCAGCTCGTGCCGCAGCGCGATGGCGAGCTCGTCATCTTCTAAATTCGTCGTCAAAATGATCAGCGCATGACGAAAGTCAACGGTTCGCCCCTTCGCGTCGGTCACGCGGCCGTCATCGAGAATTTGGAGGAGGATCGCGGCGACGTCGGGGTGCGCTTTCTCCACTTCGTCGAAAAGCACCACACAGTACGGGCGGCGGCGCACCGGTTCGGTCAACTGCCCCGGCTCGTCGTGCCCGGCATATCCCGGCGGCGCGCCGAGCAGACGTGAGATGGTGTGCGGTTCGGTGAACTCCGAGAGGTCAACGCGCACCAGCGCGGCTTCACTGCCGAAGAGCGCCTCGGCGAGCGCTTTCGCCAGCTCGGTTTTACCGACTCCGCTGGGGCCGCGGAAGAGGAACGTGCCCAGCGGTTTACGTGGATCGTGCAGCCCCGTTCGCGCCCGCCGCACGGCGTCGGAAACCGACGCGATCGCGCGATCCTGACCGACGACTCGTTTGCCCAAAATCTTTTCCAGGTCGAGCAGCCGGCCGGTTTGCGATTCGCTGAGCGAGGATTGGGGGATGCCGGTCCAGCGCGTGACGATCGCCGCAACGTCTTCCCGGCGCACGTGAGGATATTCGACGGCGCCCTTGTTTGCCAGCGCAACCGACGCGGCGGCTTCGTCGATGAGATCGATGGCTTTGTCGGGGAGAAAACGGTCGGCGATGAATCGGGCCGAGAGCTGCGACGCAGTTTCTATCGCGTCGTCGTCGATCGTGACGTGATGATGGCGCGCGTAGCGCTCGCGCAGACCACGAAGAATTTCAGCGGTCTCTTCGATGCTCGGCTCCTCGACCATAACCGGTTGGAAGCGCCGTTCGAGGGCGGCATCTGATTCGATGTATTTGCGGTACTCGTCGAACGTCGTCGCACCGATGCACTGCAGATCGCCCCGCGCCAGCTCGGGCTTGATCATCGAGCTCAGGTCGAGCGGCGCGCCCTCGGCGGAGCCGGCGCCCACGAGCGTGTGCATCTCGTCGATGAAGAGTACGACGTCGCGTGCGCTGCGCTTGACCTCGTCGAGTATGCGCTTCACGCGGCCTTCAAACTCGCCGCGGTACTTCGTTCCCGCAACGAGCGGGCCGAGCGAGAGCGCGAGCACGCGTTTTCCGCGCAGCGACGGCGGCGTGTCACCGCTGATGATTCGCTGCGCCAACCCTTCGACGATGGCGGTCTTTCCGACGCCGGGCTCGCCGACGAGACAGGGATTGTTCTTGCTGCGACGGGCAAGGATCGAGACGATGCGATCGATCTCTGTGTCGCGGCCAATGACGGGATCGAGCTTGCTTTCGCGGGCCAGGGCCGTCAGGTCGCGCGAATACGCGTCGAGGGTCGGCGTTCCACCGCGCAAGCGCTTGCCGATCTCGTCGAGCGGTGAGGCCCGGCCCTCGCCTTGCAGCTTTTCGGCGAGCAGCGCGCTTCCGGCGATCAAACCGGCCGCCGCCAGCGCCGCGCCGATAAACGGCAGAGCGCTTGCGGCCGTGCGCCTTTGCGCGCAGGCCGCGCAGAGCCGGCGTCCGCCGTAAGAAGTGGCCGCGGGCTGCGTCCCGCAGGCGTCGCACATCCGGTTCATCGCGGAGACCTACCCGGAAACGCGTCGCGGAGTTTCGCGTTACCCTCCTTTCACGGCTCTGCGAGGAAAACCACGCTCACCGAGACCGACACGTTGACGTTGGATTGGTCGAACTGGGTGGGAGCGTTTACCGCGACGGCGGCTCGCATCAGCGGCACCGGACCCCCGCCGCCGCCCAGCTCCATGCTCTTGATCGAGACGATGCGCAGCCCCGCGGCTTGCGCAAGCGCGGTGGCGTTCGTCCGCGCTTGCGCAACCGCTCTGGCCGTCGCCTCCGCTTGCGCCGCGCTTGGATTGGAGAGCCCGAAGCTCACGCCGTTGATTCTTGTCGCTCCGTTTGCCATGGAGGCGTCGCTGACGGCGCCGGCCTTGCCGATCTCGCGAACCTTCACGGCGAAGTTGCGCGAGACCGTGTAGCCGTAACGCTCGTCGCTTGGGCTTTGCGCCGCGCCGTTCGGGCGCGGATTATAGTTGACGTTGTAGTACGCGAGCGTAATGTCGCCGCGCGCAACGCCGGCTCGCACGAGCGCGTCGACGATTCGGTTGTAGATCGTATTGTTTCGCGAGATTGCCTCGTTGGCGTTCTCGGCGTTGGTTTCGACGGCTGCGTCGACCGTCGCCATATCGGGCGGCAACGCGACGCTGCCCGTACCCGAAGCCGTAATCTCGGTCGCCGTCGTCTCTGCAGCCGCAGCGCCGGCGGCGGTAACGGCGAGCGCCAGGAGCAGGCAAAGGAAGGTACGCTTCATAATGCGGTAAGCTGCACCGCGGGCGGGTTGCGTCCCTATCCGGCCGTTTGGGTATGAGGCAATTGCAATCGGAATTTTAGCTTGGATCGTCCTTGGGCTCATTGTTGGCTTCGTGGCGCGTTGGATCGTACCCGGCGAAGCGCCCGGCGGCGTCATGGCCGACATTATCGTGGGCGTACTCGGAGCCCTTATCGGGGGCGGGATCGACGGATTATTTGGCCACACCGGCATCAGCGGGCTCAACCTTCCGAGCATGGTCTGCGCTTTGATCGGCGCGGTCGTGTTACTCTGGATTTTGCGCGCGATACGAGGCGGCAGATCGGCCGCCTGAAGGGTGCGCTCGCTCGCCGGAGGAAGCTGAAAATCCATGGCCTACATTATCACCGAGCCGTGCATCGGTACCAAGGACAAGTCGTGCGTGGACGTTTGTCCCGTCGATTGCATCCACGGCAAGGATGAGGACGAGATGCTCTACATCGATCCAGAGGTCTGCATCGACTGTGGCGCGTGCGTTTCGGCCTGCCCCGTCGAGGCGATCTTCGCCGACTCCGACGTGCCGGAAAAGTGGCAGAATTACACCCAGATTAACGCAGACTACTTCAAGACGTGAATCCGACAGTATCCAGCGATACCTTTAACTGGTTCTTCGCATGGGCGCCTTGGGTGGTCGGCGCCGCGATTTACTTCGCGTTTTACGTAGCCAAACGTCACGAAAGCGCTTCAAGCCCGCCGTCGGTCGGGCAAACGTTCGCGTGCGCCGCCTGCGGTCGCCGCGGCACGCGCGATCAGATGGTGCCGCAGGATCACGGCGGCGCGATCGGCTGGCAATGTCCGCACTGCGCCGCCGGCGCCCAAGCTCCCGCGCACTAGCGCGTCTACTGCTGCTGGCCGTAATCTTTCATGACGTCATGGATGCTCGACGCCATTGCGAGCGCTTCATCCCACTTTCGCTGCCACGTGTTGCGTCCGAAGATGAGCCCGACGCAACCGGCGGCCATCGCGATGTGCGCTTTGTGAATCGTCGCATCGTCGCCCATCTTGCTTCCGCCTGAAACGAGCACGAGGCTGCGGCCGGCCGACTTCACGACCTTGCGCAGACCGTCGACGTCCTCGAAGGGCATCGTGTTGTAGGGTTTCGGTAACTTAGCCGCGTCGTCGGGTTTCCAAACCGGCTCGTTGAGTTTGATGACGTCGGCGCCAATCTCGCAGGCGACGCGTGCAGCGTAGTCGACCGCATAGAGCGAGTCGATCCCACCCTTCGCCTTGATGGCCGCGCCGCGCGGATAGGCCCATACGACCAACGGCATGCCATAACGATCGCACTCGCGACGAACCTCGTTGCACTGCGCGATGTCGACCTCTTGTGCCGGGCTTCCGACATACAGCGTGTAACCGACCGCATCGGCACCCAATCGGATCGCGTCTTCGACCGACGACGTCATCGGGCTGAACGCATCATCGTCGGACGGAATGTTCGTCTTACCGTTCACTTTAAGGAGGAGCGGGACGCGCCCGGCGTACGCTTTCTGATACTTTTCTGCTAGCCCGATGTGCAGGGCGATCCCGGAAAAGTTCCCCGCAACCGCTAGGCGGTAGATCCAATCCGTATCGATCGCGTCGGGGTTGTCGAAAAAGTCGACCGGCCCGTGCTCGAGTCCTTGATCGATCGGTAACATCATGAGCGTGCCGTTGGCCGGGCCGTGCTCGTACATCAGGCGGTGCAAACGGGTGCGCTTTCCGATCGAGAGGTTCATTGCGTCGAAAGTCGGGCGCGCAATCGCGGGAGAAAGTACAGTTGCCATAGCACGAGCGGCTTCGCCGCGCCTCGAAGGTTATCCTGAGTCGACGCCCAAAGGGGCCGCTCGTGATTGCGCGCGTCGGGTTCGTGGGGCTTGGCGCAATGGGCGAGCCGATGGCCCGCTCCTTGCGCAAGGCCGGATTCGACGTCTCCGCGAGCGTGCACCGGCATCGCGAAGCGCTCGAGCGGTTACGCGCGGATGGCGTGAGCGAGGCAGCGGATCCCGCAGCTCTCGCGTCCACGTGCGATGCCGTGGTTCTCAGCGTTCCGGATGCGCCGGAAGTCGAGGATGCGCTTTTCGGATCGCGCGGCGTGAGCGCGGGCGCGAAGCCCGGATTGCTCGCGATCGACATGTCGACGATCTCGCCCGTGGCAACGCGCCGCTTTGCGGAACGTCTCACCGCGCACGGCGTGGATTTCGTAGACGCTCCCGTCAGCGGCGGACCCGCTCGCGCGCGCGACGGGACGTTGACAATCATGGTCGGGGCAGCGCCGGCTACGTTCGCGCGTGCCGAACCCGTTCTGCGCGCGATGGGAACGCCGCATCATCTCGGTCCCGTCGGGATGGGTGAGACGGTCAAGCTGGTGAACCAAATCATCATCGCGAACGTGATGATCGCAAATGCCGAAGGTCTCGTCTTCGCGCAACGCGCGGGCGCCGATTTGGGCGCGGTGCGCGCGGTGCTAGCGTCGGCGACTGCGTCGAACTATCTCCTCGCCGAATGGTTGCCGAAGACTTGGTTTGCCGGGAAGTTCGATGGCGGGTTCGCGCTCGATCTCTTACGAAAGGACCTAGCAGCCGCGCTCGACGCCGCGCGTGCGCTCGATTATCCGATGCCGGCCACGGGGTTGGCCTATCAACTCTACACCACTCGCTCCGCAAAAGGGGATGGCGCGCTGGACTACAGCGCAATAGTGAAAGCCTATGAATGGAACTCAGGAGATCAGGGCACCCCGGATACCGCTAGTCAAAAGCCCGGACTTTAACAAGAAAATCCTCGTCGTCGACGACGAGTCCGCAATACTCCAAACGTTGCGGTTCAATCTCGAGCGTAGCGGGTACGCGGTCGTCACCGCCGGCGATGGCCGCAGCGCCATTGCGATGGCGCAGCGCGAGCAACCCGATCTCATCGTGCTCGATATCATGCTTCCCGTGCTCGACGGCGTCGAGGCGTGCAAGGAAATTCGTAAGTTCAGCCCGGTACCGATCATCATGCTAACCGCGAAGGACCAAGAGATCGACAAGGTCTTGGCGCTGGAGCTGGGCGCCGATGATTATGTGACCAAACCCTTTGCGCTGCACGAGTTCCTGGCCCGCGTGAAGGCACGGCTGCGCCGGCAGACGTCGATCCACACGGGGCACGACGAAGCAATCACGCTTGGTGCAATCGTCCTCGACCCGTCACGGCAACAGTTGACCGTGCGAGGCCAAGAGGTCTCACTGGCGCCCAAGGAGTTCGGGCTGTTGCGGGTCCTGATGGAGAATCATGGCCGCGTGGTGACGCGCCAGACGCTGCTCGACAAGGTTTGGGGTTACGACTTCGAAGGCGAGCAGCAGACGGTCAGCGTTCACATTCGGTGGCTTCGCGAGAAGATCGAAGAAGATTCGCGCGCGCCGCGCCACATTCTGACCGTACGAAGCCGCGGTTATATGTTCAAGGCTTGACGCCGTTCGAATGGTCGCTGCTAACTGCCGTCGCGGGGCTGGCCGGCGGCTTCGGAATTGCGCGCGTCTTTGCTCCGGTAGAAGCACGGCGCGCCGCCGACCCCGAGCCGGTGCCGGCGCAGGTGCCGCATCCCCCCGCCGAGTCGAGCGAGCGCGGATTCGAGCGGTTGGTTGGGGCGCTTCCGATTGGTGTCGTGCTGGTCGATCCGACGAGCCACGTCGAGTTTGCCAACGCCGCCGCGGGCACGACCTTTGGTTTCGATCCGGCGCGCGCGATCAATCTTCACATTATCGAGGTGATCCCGAATATCGACCTGGAGCGCCGAGTCGCCGATGCCTTGCGCGGCGAAGCGTCCGTCGCACCCCTGCTGCTGACGGGATCCTCGGGTCAGCGAACCTATCGCGTATCGATCTACCCGCTTACCGAGACCGACGAGGACGCCCGCCGCGTCGTCGTTTTTTCCGACGACCAGACCGGACTGGTGCGGCTCGATCGTGCGCGCAAGGAGTTTCTCTCGAACGTTTCCCACGAGCTGCGGACCCCACTCTCGTCGATTAAGCTGATGCTCGAGACGGTGCTCGAAGCACCCGAACAGGAGGCGCGCGACTTGTTCGTCCCACAAGCGCTCTCGCAGGTCGATCGCTTGACCGCGCTGGTGGGGCAGTTGCTCGAGCAGGCGCGAGCCGAGTCCGGGCAGCTCAAGCTCGCGCTCCGCGATGTCGATCTGGAAGACGTCGCCCGTCCGATCGTCGCCTCGTTCGAGCAACAAGCCGCAAACAAAGGTGTATCGCTCGAACTCGTCGCGCTGCGGCCGGTCAGGGTCGAAGCCGATCCGGATCGCCTCTCACAAGTCTTTGTCAACCTCATCGACAACGCGCTGCGCCATACCCGTGGCGGCGGTCGCATACGGATCGAGTTGGATGCACGCGACAGCGATGCCGTCTTGCGCGTGCGCGACACGGGCGAAGGAATTCCGTATCGCGATCTTCCGCATATCTTTGAGCGGTTCTACGTCGTCGATCGCTCGCGCACGCGCGGCAGCGGGGGCGCCGGCTTAGGCCTTGCAATCGTCAAGGGCATCGTCGATGCGCACGGCGGTTCCATCTCGGCCGAATCGATGCTCGGCCGCGGGACGGCGTTTACCATTCGCCTGCCGATCATGCGCATCAAGCGTGAAGCCGGCGCATCTTAAGGTTCTTAAAGCGCGGACGGGCCTAAAGACGTGAGCGACGAACAGGCCGGGCAGATGTTTGCGAGTACCGCCGAGCCCACGGCTCTTTCGACGCAGACGAAGATCAACGTCGAAAACCTTGACGTTTACTACGGAGCGTTTCATGCGATTCGAAACGCGTCGCTGCACGTGCCGGCACATCGCGTAATGGCCTTGATCGGGCCCTCGGGCTGCGGGAAGTCGACGTTTTTGCGCTCGCTCAACCGAATGCACGATTTGACCCCTAGCGCGCGGGTCGAGGGCCGCGTCTTGCTGGACGACCGCAACATCTATGCACCGGACGTCGATCCGGTGACGATCCGGTACCGGATCGGCATGGTTTTCCAGCGGCCAAACCCGTTTCCGAAATCCATCTACGACAACGTCGTTTATGGGCCGCGCATCCACGGCATACGCGGCAGGCAGACGTTGATGGAGATCTGCGAGCGCAGTCTGCGCCAGGCAGCGTTATGGGATGAAGTCAAGGATCGGCTCGACCGTTCGGCGCTCGCGCTCTCCGGCGGGCAGCAGCAGCGCCTTTGCATCGCGCGCTGCCTGGCGGTCGATCCTGAGGTCATCTTGATGGATGAACCGGCCTCGGCTCTCGATCCAATTGCAACGAGCAAGATCGAAGATCTCATCGGCGATCTCAAAAAAGCATATACCGTCGTGATCGTGACGCACTCGATGCAACAAGCGGCGCGAATTAGCGATAACACCGCCTTCTTTTTGCTGGGCGATCTGATTGAGACCGATACTACTTCGAAGATCTTCACCAAGCCGAAAGACAAGCGCACCGAGGATTACATCACCGGCCGTTTTGGCTAGGCAGGCACTCGGCAAGCAAGCAAGCACAGTCAAACTCGTATGCTTGTTAAGGGTTCCTTAACCGCCGAGCGCTAAACTATTTAAGTTATATTTGCTCCTACCCCTCAAGGAGAAAATGCTATCGTGTCATCGACTTCGCTTCGCGCTGCTCTGATTGCGGCGGCGATGGTTCTCGGTGGCCCGTTTCTTTCACTGGCGGCAACAGCGGCAACACCAGTGGCGCAAACGGGTTCCACCCCGCCCGCGGACTTCGGTTCCCCGCCATCAGGTCAGATTCCGATTCTTTACAACGACCGTCACGTCTATGCGCGGCCGGACGTCCTCAAGCAGGGGCGCGTCTTGGCAGCCCTGGCCCGCGGGGGGACGTTGTACATCCCCTTACGCTCGATGTTCGAGCAGATGGGCGCGACCGTTTCCTACGATCCCGGCAGCCAAACGGCGACCGTTTCAAAAGCCGGCGCCGAAGTCAAGGTGAC
>DATHOO010000137.1:0-2223 GCA_035484815.1 Candidatus Acidiferrales bacterium | reverse complement strand
GAGAAGTTACGGTCTACGCCCTCGGCAACCCGGGCAGCGGCGTTACCTACAGCAACTCGTCGTGTGAGTTCCTCTGGACTATGGGTTACGACAAGCACCGCAACCTCATCGGCGTGGGCGAGAGCACCGGCTTCAACGTCTGCGAACTGGCGGTTGGTACCGGGACGATGACGGTAGACTCGTTCAGCGGAACGATCGGCTTCGCGGGCGGCACGATGTGGGACGGAAAGTACATCGCAGTCGGCGACCAGGAAACCGGCGGGGCGTTCCAAACCGGTATTTATCAGAGCACGCTGAGCGGCTCGACGCTCACCCAACATACCGCCACCGTTCTGTCGGCCTCGTGCTACAACAACTACACCGACGTCGTTCAGCCGTTCATCGTCGGGTTGAAGAACACACCGGCGAACAAGCACCAAGGCGGGATCGTCGTCGGCAGCAACCTCTGGTGCCCCAACGGCTCCACCGGCGGCCAGGTCGAGTGCTGGAACTATCCGTCAGGCGGCAGCCCGGTTTCGAGCGTTGGCTCACCGCCGTCAGAGCCCTACGGTCAATCGGTCAGCCTGCCGGCGCATGGCGCACTGGGCGTGCATCGTTCGATCAATCCGACGTGCGATTCGGGCGTGGTAAAAACGAGGAGCCAGAACCCTAGGTAGCAAGGCCTTCCGCGATCGCTCGCTCCTTGCTCCAGGCTTGGCCCTCTGCCATGAGCCGCCCAAGCTCGCTCTGGTCGAACGTCTCTCGGAGCGCATCGATCGCGCGGTCGTATTCTTGTTGCTCGGTGAACTCACGGTGATTTTCGAGTTCGGTTAGACGCGCATCGACAAAGCCGATCAAGCTCGCGGCGCGCGTCTTATTGGCTTGCGCTTCTTCTTCGCCCAGCCGTAGCGCCGCGCAGGCCGCTAAATGCTGCAACGCGGTTGCGACCAGGACGGCGTTCTCTTGACGAGCCGCAAGCGTAAGCGCTTCGCGGGCGCGTTCGCGCGCTTCGTCATAACGTTCCAGAGCGATTAGGTACGCCGCCATGTTGCTTGAAGTGAACATCGCGCGGATTCGGTCCGGCACCTCGCGATCGCTCGCCAGCGCTTGCCCCGCGAGCCGTACCGCCGCCTCGGCGTCGCCCTCTTGGAATTCGAGTTCGGCGAGGAAGGTCGCCACAAACGCAACGTTGCGCTCTGCCCCGGCCGCTTTGAAGATTTCCAAGGCTTCCGCGTAGAGCGAGCGCGCCGTCGCGCGATCGCCGGCATGCACGCGAGCCGTCGCCAGGCGCCGCAGCGTGCGTCCCGTTAGCCTGCGCCCTCCGTACTTGCGAGAAACCTCGAGCGCGGCCCTCAACAGTGCTTCGCCGTCGGCGATGCGGCCGTGGTGGGCTAGCGAGCTGCCGAGAATGTGTTGCGCGTAGGCCACGCCCATTTGGTCGTCAAGCTCGTGGAAGCGCGACAAAGCCCGTTGGGCCGGGATGTGGCTCAAACCGATACGGCCGAGCGACTCGTACAGCAGCCCTTCGGCAAGGTCGAGCTGCGCGACGACCAAGGCGGGCGTCGACTCGTCAACCATTTCGAGCGCCGCTCGCACCCAGCGCAGTCCTTCGCTCGCGCCATAGCTGTGCCAGAAGTCGCCCAACTTAGCGGTGAGGCGCTGCCCGAGCAGAACGTCGTTTCGCGCGCCGAGCGACCATGCCAGCGCCGCACGCCAGTTCTCTAACTCCGGTTCGGTCTGCGACAACCAGACTCGATCGGGAGTCGAGTCGAACGCGCCGTGTAAGCGCTCGGCGAGAACGAGATAGGCCTCGGCGTGCGCGCGCGCGATCGTCTCGAGCTCGCCGCTTTGCGCCAGCCGTTCGCGCGCGTACTCTCGGGTCGACTCGAGCCAGGCGTAACGCTGTTGTTCGCCGGCAGGCTCGGCAACGATCAGCGATTTATCGACCAATGCCGACAGCAGTTCGAGAACGTCGTCGCCGGCGCAGACCTCGCCGGCCGTGTCCAGCGTCCATCCGCCGGCAAAGATTGCAAGCCGCGCGAACAACCGCTGCTCCTGCGGAGAGAGCAGGTCATAGCTCCAGTCGATAAGCGCGCGCATCGTTTGGTGCCGCGGTAACGCCGTACGGCTTCCACCGGTCAGCACCGCAAAGCGCTCGTCCAATTTCTTGGCTATTTGCGGCAACGTCAACACCTTTACGCGCGCCGCGGCCAATTCGATCGCCAACGGAATGCCGTCGAGGCG
>DATHOO010000136.1:0-24193 GCA_035484815.1 Candidatus Acidiferrales bacterium | reverse complement strand
ACGACGACCTGCACGTTTTTGATCATGCTGCGCAGCCGGTCGCCCGTCTTCAGATAGGGCAGGACGCGATCGTCGTCGCCTTGGATGACGAGGATCGGCACGTCGAGCTTTGGAAGGTCGGCGCGGAAATCGGTCTCCCACGTTGGAATACACGCGACTGCCGCAAGGGCGGAAGCGCTGGCGGCGACGTTCCAACTGGCTTGATAGGCCTGATCGCTGACGAGCGTGCCGCGGAACTTATCGATGTTGTAAAAGGTGTCCAGGAAGCCTTTCATCCACGCCGGCGTGTCCGCTTTCGCGGCCTTTACGAATCCCTCGAATAGGCTCCCCGGCACACCCTCCGGATTGTCGGACGTTTGCAGTAGAAACGGTGGAATCGGCGAGACGAGCACACCTCGGGAAACCCGCGATGCGCCGAACGAGCTCACATAGCGCGTGACCTCACCGGTGCCCATCGAGTGACCGACGAGCGTAGCGTCGCGAAGGTCCAGCGTTTCCATGAGCTGGTTAAGATCGTTTGCAAACGTGTCGTAGTCGTATCCGAATGCAGGCTGGCTCGAATTGCCAAAACCGCGCCGATCGTAGGTGATTACTCGGTAGCCCTTCTCGAGCAGCACGGGCAGCTGCTTATCCCAGGCACGGCCGCTGAGCGGATAACCGTGGATCAAAACCACGGGCTGCCCCGAGCCGTGGTCTTCGTAATAGAGGTTGATCGAACCGGAGTTCTCTTGGCCAACCTTGATATAAGGCATTATGCTCTCCTTTGGTCCTCGGCATGCGTTTTTAAGGAAGAGAGGCGTTATCTCGCAGGATGCCAGATAACGATGCGCGGTTGAACTTTCGCTCGATGGCCAGTGGAGTCATCCGATCGAATGACGGTCGCATCGCCGCGAACTGCGCCAGCGATCGCGTTCGGTTTCGCCGAACAAATGTACGCTGCGCCGGCGCCACCGCGGACGGCGCGCGCCGCAGCCTGGAGCTTCGGTTTCATGCTCGAGCGGCACGCGTCTCCGGCAGCAAAGCGCAAGGCATCTTCCGGTGTTAACGCGTCGATGCCGGATGCCGGATCGTCGGGATCGCGAAAGACGCGCGGCACGTTCGTGATCGCCACGAACGCGTCGGCCCGCAATGCGCCCGCCAGCGCGGCCGCCGCCAGATCGGCGTTGACGTTGTAGGCATGCGATCCGTCGCGCGCGATGGCCAGCGGCGCAACGATCGGCAAGAATCCCGCGTCCAGGAGCGCGTCGATTGGGCGGACGTCGGTTGCGACGATGCGTCCGACGTAGCCAAGGTCTTCGCCTCGCGCCCCCGTCGCGCGCTCGGCGACCAGCATGCTGCCGTCCTGACCGCTGAGCCCCACCGCCGGCATGCGCAACGCGATGGCCTCACGGACGATCCGTTTGTTGATGGTGCCGCAGAGCACGGCCTCAGTGATTTCCAGCGTCGCCGCGCCGGTGACGCGCATGCCGTCGATTCGCACCGTTTCGACACCCCGCTCCGCCAGCGCCGCGTCGATCTCAGGACCACCGCCATGCACGAGCACGACGGCGCTATTGGCTTCGCGGAGGGTCGCGATCTCAGCCAGCACCGGATCCGTTCCCGCCCGACAGGAGGGTGCTGCCATGGCCCCTCCGCCATACTTCACCACGAGCGTCCTTGCATATTTATGCGTCATATGTATAAATATACATAAAGTGTATGCTGTAGCGCCAGTACCCGCCCCATTATCAGGACTCGCGGGCCGGGACTTCCTTAGAGTAGGCGACCTAACAGCCGAGGAGTTGCTGGCGTTGTTGCGTCTCGCCGCCTTCTTGAAGCGGCAGCCGATGCGTGAGCAGCGCCATCTCTTGCGGGAGCGGATCGTGGCCTTGCTCTTCGAAAAGCCGAGTCTGCGAACGCGGGTTTCTTTCGAAGTGGCCACCGCGAAACTCGGCGGCAAGACGCTATTTGCGCAAGGCTCGGAGTTCGCCGTCGGATCGCGCGAGACGCCCGAGGACGCGGCTCGTGTGCTCTCGGGCTACGTCGATGCGATCGTCGTTCGGACGCACGAACACGCCCCGCTCGCGCGTTTCGCTCGGGCTGCCAGTGTGCCCGTCATCAACGGGCTCTCCGCCGAGGCGCATCCGTGCCAAGCCCTCGCGGACATGCTGACGCTCGCCGAGCACTTCGGTGACGTGCGCGGACTCTGTATCGCCTACTTGGGTGACGCGCGCAACAACGTGGCGGCGTCGTTCGCGGAAGCGGCGGTCATGCTCGGCGCTACGGTGCACTTCGGCTGCCCGAACACGCATCGGCCGTCCGAAGCGTTTCTTACGGGCCTTGCGCGCCTCGCGAGCGGCACCGGCGGCGGTGCGCGGGCGTTCGCCAATCCGGTGCGCGCGGTGCGCGGTGCCGACGCTCTCTACACCGACGTCTGGACCTCGATGGGTGAGGAGCAGTATCGCGAGCGCAACGACGCGATGCTGCAGTCGTACGCCGTTACGCAGGAGCTGATGAGCTATGCGGCAGCCCATGCGATTTTTCTCCATTGTCTTCCGGCGCATCGCGGCGAAGAGGTGAGCGCCGACGTGATTGACGGTCCTCAGAGCGCCGTCTATCTGCAAGCCGAAAACCGCATGCACGCGCAAAAGGCCTTGCTGGTCGCGCTCTTGACCCACTGCAAAGGATATCCGATATGAAAGAACGACGCCAGCGCGCCATCTTGACGCTCGTGGCCACGCGTCCGATCCACTCGCAAGAGGAGCTCGTTGTGCTGCTTCAGCGACAGGGCTTTGAAGTCACTCAGGCCACGGTCTCGCGCGACATCAAGGAGCTGCGCCTCGCGAAAGTCCCGATCGCCTCGGAGCACGGCGAGATCTTCAAGTACGTCGTACCGAACGCGGCGCCAAATTATGCGAGCCGTCTCCATCGCGCCATGACCGAGCTGGCGACAACGGTTGTGGGAAGCGAGAATCTCATCGTTATCCATACCCCACCGGGAAGCGCGATGATGGTGGCTTCGGCCATCGACGAAGCCAAGTGGCCCGAAGTGCTGGGCACCATCGGCGGCGACGACACGATTCTCGTTATCGTTGCGTCGTCGAGGGAGATGGCGTTCGTCAAGCAGCGTTTTCTCGATCTGAAAGCCGCGGTGGCGGCGTGAGCAACGTCGTTCTCGCGTATTCCGGCGGCCTCGATACTTCGGTACTGCTCAAGAAGCTGATTCTCGAAGGACACGCCGTCATCGCGTTGACCGTCGATCTCGGCGAAAGCGACATGGTGGCCGGAATCGGTGCGCACGCCGCGCTCGAAGCGGTTCGCGCCAAAGCTTTCGCTTTGGGCGCGGCCGACGCGGTCGTGATCGACGCGCGCGAACGGTTCGTTGACGAGTACGCCTTCGTTGCGCTTCGCGCCAACGCGCTCTACGAGGGAATCTATCCGCTCTCGGCCGCACTCTCGCGCCCGCTTATCGCCGACCTGCTCGTCGAGACGGCCCGTGAGTATGGTGCGGGCATCGTCGCGCATGGCTGTACCGGCAAGGGCAACGACCAGGTGCGGATCGAGCTCGCGGTGCGTGCGCTCGATCCGGCTATTGTGTGTCGAGCGCCGCTTCGCGAATCGCCGCTCTCGCGTCCCGATGCGCTCGCCTTTGCGCGCGAGCACGGCGTGCCCGTAACGCAAACCGCCGACAAGCCGTATTCCGTCGATGCAAATCTTTGGGGTCGCTCGATCGAGGCCGGCGTGCTCGAGGACCCGTGGAATCCACCGCCCGAGGACGCTTTTGCATGGACCGCGGGTGCGGCCGATCAGCCGGCAACGGAGGAAGAAATCATCGTCGAGTATACCGCGGGCCGCCCGTCGTTTCAGGAGCTTGACGGTGCCGCGCTGGTTGTCGAGCTCAATGCCATCGGCGGTAGGCACGGCGTCGGGCGCATCGACCTCGTGGAGGATCGCGTCGTAGGTTTCAAATCGCGCGAGCTCTACGAGTCACCTGCCGCAACGATCCTCATCGCAGCACATCAAGCACTCGAACGGCTCGTGCTAACGCGCGACGAGCTGCGGTTCAAAGCGCTCACCGATGCGCGCTACGCGGAGCTGGTCTACGACGGTCTGTGGACGCAGCCGCTTCGGATTGCGCTCGATGCCTTCAACGCAACCTTCGCTCGGCGCATGACCGGCGAAGTTCGCGTACGGCTCCATCGCGGCACGTACACGGTGATCGGCGCCCGCTCGCCGTTTGCGCTCTACCGCGAGGGCGTTGCTACCTATGGAACGCGTGACACTTTCGACCACGCCGCGGCGAGCGGATTTATCACGCTGCATGGCTTTCCGCTCGAAACCTACGCGCGCGTTACCGGCGCGCAGGTCGAGGCGGTCGGAGCGCCATGACGGCGCTGCAGTGGGGCGGCCGCTTCAGTGCGGCCGCCGATCCAAGCCTGATCGCCTTCGGCTCTTCGCTGGAGGAGGATCTGGTATTGGCGCCGTTCGATATCGCGTGCTCGCTCGCGCACATCGAGGCGCTCGAAGGCGGAGCGATCGTGACGCCCGCCGTCGCCAAATCGCTGCGCACCGCGCTGGAAGCCATCGAAATCGAGATCGCTGACGGCACGTTCGCTTCCTATGCGCGCGCGCTCGGCGTCGAAGACATTCACGGGGCAATCGATGCGCGCGTGCGCGAGCTCGCCGGATCGAGTGGTGAATGGCTGCACGCCGGACGCAGCCGTAACGATCAGGTCGCGACGACGCTGTTGCTCTTCGTTCGCGACCGCGCGGTTCGAGCGGCGCACCTCGCGCGGGATCTGGCCGGAGCGATCGTTGAGCGCGCGAGCGTCGAGCTCGAAGCGCAGACAATTCTGGCGGCGTGCACGCATCGCCAGCCGGCGCAGCCGGTGCTGCTTGGCTTCATGCTCGCCGCATGGAGCGAGCCGTTCATTTTCGCGGCGCGCCGCTTTTTAAGCGTGGCCAATGAGGCGGCTGCCACATGCCCGCTCGGCAGCGCCGCTCTCGCCGGTTCGTCGCTGCCACTCGATCGCGACCGCGCTGCCCGCGCACTTGGTTTTGCGGCGCCTTCGCGGAACGCACTGCACGCGATCGGGAATCGCGACGCCGCGCTCGATCTCGCTCACGCGTGCGTTCGAGCCGTCATTGATGCGTCGCGCATCGCCGAAGAGCTCATCGCGTGGTCGGCGCCGGCGTACGGGTACGTCCGGCTCGGCGATGCCGCCTCGACCGGCTCGAGCTTGATGCCGCAAAAACGGAATCCCGACCCGTTCGAGCTGGTACGCGCGCGCGCCGCGCAGCTCGTCGGATCTTACGCCGGGGCGCTCGCGACGCTCTGTGGCACCGCGCCATCTTACCAGCGCGACCTGCAGGTCACGAAGGCGCAAGCGATCGCGGTGGTTGAAGTCGCGCTCGCGGTGCTCGCAGCCTTCGCGGGCGCCTGGGAAGCAGTTAGCTTCGTGCGCGAGCGGATGGAGAGTGCTGCGCTCGAGGGCTACACGGTCGCGACCGACCTGGCCGACCGGCTCGTCATGGACGGCACATCGCCGCGCGAAGCACACGCGCGGGTCGGCGCCGAGGTCGCGCGCGCCGAATCGGAACATCGTGCGCTCGACGCGACCTACGATGCACGCGCTTGCGTCGCCGCAAAGCGGACGCGCGGATCGACTGCACCCGACGACGTACGCCGGCAAATCGTCTCGCTCGAGCACGAACTCGCGGCGCTAGGCACCAGGCTTTGACGGGCGTTCACGTCTGGGGCGCGAGCGGCTACGCCGCCGCCGAGCTCATTCGTTTGCTGCACGCGCATCCGTCGTTCGAGATCGGCGTGCTCGAGAGCCACAGCCATGCGGGCGAGCGGCTCGCCGATCACTTCCCGTTCTTGCGTTCTGCGCCGTATCGTTTTGGCGCGTCCGGCAGCGTGCTGGCGACCGCGACGCCGGACGACGTCGTCATCACCGCCGGAGTTGACGAAGAAGCGCGCGCCATCGTACCCGAGCTGCTCGCCGGCGGGGTTCGCGTGATCGACTTGTCGGCGTGTTATCGTTTCGAAGCGGCGGCAGTCTATGGGTTGACCGAATGGTATCGCGACGCGATTGCGGGCGCCCAACTCGTCGCTAATCCAGGCTGTTATCCGACGGCTGCGCTGCTCGCGCTCTTACCTCTCGCGGAGCTGGGTACGCCGCGCCACGTCGTCATCGATGCGAAGAGCGGAATTACCGGCGCGGGCCGCACGCCCCGCGTTACCTCGCTGTATGCCGAAGTTAGCGGTGATATTCGCGCGTACGGTCTCCAGGGTCATCGCCACCAACCTGAGATCGAGCGCTACCTCGAGGCCGGTGGTATCGCGACCGCTGTCACGTTTACGCCCCACGTCGTTCCGCTCGCGCGCGGCATGCTTGCCGACGTCTACGCGATTTTCGACCGGCCCGTCGATGGCGTCGCGGTTGCCGCGGCCTATGCGCGAGCTTATCGGGAGGCCGCGTTCGTTCGTGTTCTTTCGGACGAGCGCGCGCCGAGCGTCGCCGCCGTCGTCGGAACGAGTGATGCGGAGCTGCGCGTCGACACGGCGGGAGCGGTCGTGCGCGCGATATGCGCGATCGATAACCTCGGCAAGGGCGCTGCCGGCCAGGCGATTGCGAATCTCAATCTGATGTGTGGCTATCCGGAGGCAACAGGACTGAATGCTCGCGCAATCTTCGCTTGACCTTATCTCGCTGCGCAATGGGCTCGGAGCGGTTCCCGGCGTGCGGTTAGCGGGCGTCCATGCCGGCATCAAGCCGCGCAAACGCGACCTCGCGCTGATTGCCTTCGACACACCTCAGAGCTGCGCATCGGTCGTAACGACGAACGAAGTCAAGGCGGCGCCGCTGCTGGTGAGCGCGCAACATCTGGCGCAATCGCGCACGATGCGGGCACTCGTCTGTAACTCGGGGTGCGCGAACGCCTGCACCGGCGAACGCGGCGAACGCGACGCTCGCGCGACCGCACGGCAGGCCGCGGCTTTGCTCGGCATTGCACCCGCCGAGGTCATCGTCGCGTCGACCGGCGTGATCGGCGTGCCGCTGCCGGTCGATCGTGTGCAGCGAGGACTCGAGCGTGCAGCAGCACAGCTCGAGTCGGGCGGGAAGGCGGCCCTCGACGCCGGCGAGGCGATCATGACGACCGATCGCGTTCCGAAGCTGGCGGCGTATGCATTTTATTATCGCGATCGCAAATATGTCGTCGGCGGCATCGCGAAAGGCTCGGGTATGATCGCTCCCAACATGGCAACCATGCTGGCATTTCTTGCGATGGACTACCCCCTCGCCGCCTCTACGCTTGCCGATCTGCTGCGCGAAGCTTGCGAGGAAAGCTTCAACATGATCTCGGTGGACGGCGACATGTCGACGAATGACGCGGTGTACGCCTTCGCGCCGGCGAGCTCGAACGGTGCGCTGGTGCCGGACGAATGCGCGATTGCGCTGCGCGCCGTTTGCCTGGACTTAGCGCGGGCGATGGTTGCCGACGGCGAAGGCGCAACCAAGACGCTCGAGGTGCGAGTCAGCAGCGCCCGCGATACGCCGCAAGCCCGCACGATAGCCCGCGCGATCCTTAACAGCAATCTCGTCAAAACCGCGCTCTACGGTGAAGATCCGAACTGGGGCCGCATCGTCGCAGCCGCCGGCGCTGCGCGAGCCGGCCTCGATCCGCGGCGGTGGGCGCTAGAGCTCAACGGCAAGCCCTGGGTCGAACGCGGCGGCATCGAGCTGCTCTCGGAAGCCGAAGCGCACCGCGAGCTCGAGCCGGCAACCGTCGCCGTGGAATTGAAGCTCGGTTTGGGCGACGCTGAGGCGACCGGGTGGGGTTGCGATCTCTCGCGTGACTACGTGCGCATCAACGCGAGCTATCGAACGTGACGCAGCTCAACACCTACGCGCGCGCATCGCTGACGATCGTCGCCGGACAAGGCTGCGAGCTTATCGACCACCAGGGGCGACGCTACCTCGACTTCATCGGCGGCCTTGCCGTCAGCGCACTCGGCCATGCGCATCCGGTGATTGCCGACGCGGTTGCGGCGCAGGCCCGCCGGCTCACCCACGCCAGCAACCTCTACGATCACGAACCGGCCGCGACGCTCGCGCGCGAGCTCGTCGCGCGCTCGAAAATGAGCGGCGCGTTCTTTTGCAACTCCGGCACCGAGGCAAACGAGGCCGCAATCAAACTCGCGCGAAAGTGGGCGCACCGGCAAGGCGAGCGCGAGCGCCACACGATTTTGGCCTGTACGGGATCCTTCCACGGTCGAACGCTCGGCTCGCTCGCCGCAACCGATAATGCCTCATATCGCGAGGGGTTCGAACCGCTTCCGGCCGGCTTCGCGTTCGTTCGTTTCAATGATTCGGACGCACTTCGGCGCGCGCTGGACGATCGTGTCGCTGCCTTCATCGTCGAGCCGGTGCAGGGAGAGAGCGGGGTGAACGTCGCGCAAGAGGATTTCTTGGCCGAGGCGCGCCGGCTCTGTAACGAGCGTGGTGCGCTCTTGATCTTCGACGAGGTCCAGTGCGGCATGGGTCGCACGGGGTCGCTCTTCGCGTTCGAGCAGTTCGGTGTGCGTCCGGACGTCGTCACGATGGCCAAAGCACTTGCGAACGGCTTGCCGATTGGTGCGGTGCTTGCGGACGAACGCTGCGCTGCCGGATTCGCTCCCGGCGATCACGGCTCGACGTTCGGCGGGTCGCCGGTACCGTGCGCCGCCGCGCTTGCGCATCTGCGGCTCCGCGACGAGCTCGACCTCGACGCGCACGTGCTTCGCCGTTCCCACCGGCTGCTTGAAGCGCTCACGCAGCTCGCGCAACGCGTTCCCGACGTTCTCGAGACGCCGCGCGGTCTCGGCTTGCTCATCGGTGTTCCGGTGCGTGCTCCGCACCGGGCGACCGCGATCGTCGCGGAGGCCCGGCAGTGCGGGCTTCTGATCGGCAGCGCGGGGAACAATACGCTTCGGTTTGCACCCCCGCTAATCGTGTCAAGCGACGACGTCGAACGCGCTCTTTCGTTACTCGCCCTAGCGATTGGGCGCTTTTCGCGCGAGGCGCAGCCTGCAGTACCGATAGGACGTTGACCGAAGCGGAGTTCGGCAGAAATTTTGCCACGTAGCAAGACCTGCCGGCTGCGAACTGAAAGATACTTCGGGCGTTGAGCTCGGAAAGGCCGACGCGACTCTTAGCGAGGAGCAGACGATGATCACATTGCGCTTATTCGCGATAGCCTCCCTTGTTCTGGCGCTTGCAGCATGTTCGGGCGGTAACAAGGCGGCCTCGGATTCGGCTGCCTTGCTTTTAGCCGGCTCCAACGACGCGAACTGGATGATTCCTGGCAAAACGTATGCCGGAAACCGTCTCACGAGCCTTGACGAGATTACGCCCGCGAACGTCGCGCAACTGAAGAAGGCATGGGTCACGTCTGTCAGGGACGCCGGGGAAGAAGAAGCTTCCCCGATCGTTTGGAACGATACCGTTTACGTCTCGACCTCCCACGACAACGTGCTTGCGCTCGACGCAAAATCGGGCGCCCTGCGATGGGCCTTCCCTTACAGCCCGAGCTACGAACTGCAATACCCGGTCAACCGCGGTGTTGGACTATCCGACGGGCGCCTTTATCTGGTAACCCAAGATTGTCGCCTGCTGTCGATCGACGCTCTGACCGGTAAGCAGGCGTTTAACGTGCCGGCTTGTCACGATACGAGCAATACGTGGTATTCGATGGCCGCTTACGTTTACAAAGAAAAAGTGATCGTCGGTACGTCGGGCGGAGATTTAGGCGGCAGCGGTTTGATCAGCGCCTTTAACGCAGCGGACGGGACGCGGCTTTGGGATTGGCATACCGTCGCCCAGCCGGGGCAGCCTGGGCACGAAACCTGGCCTGGGAACTCTTACGTTCATGGCGGCGCGGCCGTCTGGTCCGGGCTTTCAATCGATCAAGCCACCGACACACTCTACGCGGCGCCCGGCAACCCCGGCCCGAATCTTACCGAGTACGGGCGTAAAGGCGAGAACCTCTACGCCGACACGGTTGTTGCGCTCGACATTTCGGGTGCGACTCCGCGCCTCAAGTGGTACTACAAAGTCTCGCCAAACGACGTGCACGACAACGATCCGTCGATGCCGCCGGTGCTTTTTAGCGGCATGGCCGGCGGTTCGCCACGCCAGCTGCTGGCCGTTGGCGACAAGGCCGGCGATTTTGCGATTCTCGACCGGACGAATGGAACGCCCGTCGCTCGACTCGCGGTCAGCAATCAAAACGGCATCTTCACGACCACGCCCACGCAGACAGGAACGTTTGCGTGCCCCAATCACGGCGGCGGCATCGAGTGGAATGGGGGCTCGTACGATGCGTCCACGAATTTCTTCTTCATTCCAAGCACGCAAGAGTGTGCCATTTGGAAAATCATCTACCCCGGCGCCGTGCCGTATCTCCCAGGGCAGACGTATTCGGCCGGGCCGCTGCCGAAACGACGTCCAGCAACCGGCGTCCTCACCGCGGTTAACGTTGCGTCGGGAAGGCCGGCCTGGGTGAAACAGTTTCCCTACCCCGCCCAAGGCGGCGTGCTAGTGACACGCAATGGGATCATCTTCACGACCGACGTTGGCGGCGGCATCTATGCGTTGGATCCAAAGACCGGGCGGCAGCTTTGGCACGATGACGTGGGCGCATCGATCGTCGCGCCCATTTCGGCTTATCGAGCCGGCGACGGCCACGAATATTTAGTCGTGGAAGCGGGAGAAGCCGGCAACCAGCAAACGCCGAACGTACCGCCGTCGCACGGCGCGCGCGTCGTTGCGTATAGCTTGAGCCAAGGACAAACGGTGTCCAACGACACGACCGGACAGCCGGCCGTCGCCGTCGCCGCTACGGGGAAGACCGAGAGCGCAGCCGGCTCGGCGACGGTGCCCTACACCGCTTCGCAAGTAGCGTCCGGAGCGGTGGTCTATGCAAAGTATTGCCTCTCGTGTCACGGCGCCCATTTGCAGGGAGTCTCGGGGCCGGCCTTAACCGGCGCGGGATTCACGCACGCCAATCTCAACGTCGCCCAGATCTACGGCATCGTCACTCAGCAGATGCCCCTCACCGCCCCTGGATCGCTCTCGAAGGCAAACTATGCGGCGGTCATGGCGTACGTTCTGTCTTACGATTGCGTGAAGTCGACCGGCAACGGGGTGCCGTTTCCGACGACTGCAAGCGCGGAGCTTTCTTCGGTCAAGCCGACCGCGCAGAGTTGCCCGGGCCACTAGCGCGGCAAGCCTCACAGCGGCCTTCGAACGTCACGCGTTCGCTTTCGATCTCGAGACCGTGATGGCGTGCGAGCGCCTTGATCGTGCGCGGGGGAATGGCGTAGGCGACGTCTTCAATCGCGCCACATTTGCTGCAGCGAAAGTGCGCGTGACGCGGTCCCGAAGGCTCGTAGGTCGCCGCGTCGAGTCCCGGTATGTAGAGTTCGGAGACCAAACCGAGGTCGCGCAAGCGCACCAGGCCGCGATAGACGGTGGAGACCCCGATACCGGGCCGCCGCTTGAGTGCTTTTGCGTAGATCTCAGACGGCGTGAGATGGCGGCCGATGCCGCTTTCTTCGACGATTTGGTAAATAAGCCGATAGTTTCTCGGCAGCGGCGCTCCCCTATTGACGGCGGTCATTTGCGGCGCTATTCTGCCCATTGTGAGAGTGATATTCACTTTCAGCGCCGACGCGACCTTGCGAGAAAGTAGCACGAGATGGAAAACACGATCGCCGAACTCTCCGACGCCGACCGCGGTTGTCCGGTAAAGCACGTACCGGTACGGCCAAGAATAAACATCGATTGGTTCCCCGATTTGATGGATCTCTCGGTGCTCCACCGGCCATCCGCACTCGCCAATCCAATGGGGCCCGATTTCAACTACGCTCGCGAGTTCAAAAGTCTCGACCTCAAGGCGGTTAAGGCAGACCTCTTTGCTTTGATGACCTCATCGCAGGAATGGTGGCCGGCCGACTACGGTCATTACGGACCGCTCTTCATTCGGATGGCTTGGCACGGCGCGGGAACCTACCGCATCGCCGATGGCCGCGGCGGCGCCGGCTCCGGCCTCCAACGATTCGAGCCGCTCAACAGCTGGCCCGACAACGCGAACCTCGACAAGGCGCGCCACCTGCTCTGGCCGGTCAAGCAGAAGTACGGCCACAAGATCTCGTGGGCCGATCTGATGATTCTGGCCGGAAACTGCGCGCTCGAATCGATGGGATTCAAGACCTTCGGGTTCGGCGGCGGCCGCGTGGACGCGTGGGAACCCGACGACGTCACCGACTGGGGCCCAGAAACCACGTGGCTCGAGGACAAGCGTTACAGCGGCGAACGCGCTCTCGAAAACCCGCTTGCAGCCGTCCAAATGGGACTCATCTACGTGAATCCGGAGGGCCCGAACGGCAACCCCGATCCGATTGCCGCCGCGGTCGACATTCGCGAGACGTTTGCTCGCATGGCGATGAACGACGAGGAGACCGTCGCGCTGATTGCGGGCGGACACACCTTCGGTAAGACGCACGGTGCTGCCGATCCGAGCCAGTATGTCGGTTTTGGGCCGGCCGGCGCTCCCATCGAAGAGCAGAACCAGGGCTGGCGCAACTCGTTCGGCAGCGGCAGCGGCGATGAAACGATCACTAGTGGCCTCGAGGGCGCATGGACTCAACTGCCGACTCGGTGGAGCAACCTCTATTTCGATAACCTTTTTAACTACGAGTGGGAGCTCACGAAGAGCCCGGCTGGTGCCTATCAGTGGAAGCCCAAAGACGGCGCCGCCGCCGGTACGGTGCCCGACCCGCACGATCCCTCGAAGCGGCACGCGCCGACGATGCTCACGACCGATCTTTCTTTGAAGGTCGATCCCACGTACGCGCCGATCTCGAAACGCTTTCACGAGAATCCGCAAGAGTTCGCCGACGCCTTTGCGCGAGCGTGGTTTAAGTTGACCCACCGCGACATGGGTCCGATCTCGCGCTACCTCGGCCCTGAAGTACCGGCTGAACCCCAGATCTGGCAAGACCCCATACCGGTGGTCGACCATCCGCCGATCGACCAGCAAGACGTCGCCGCGTTGAAAAGCCGAATCCTCGTTTCGGGGCTCACGGTCTCGCAGCTGGTTACGACCGCTTGGGCATCGGCGTCGACGTTCCGCGGTACCGACAAGCGCGGCGGTGCAAACGGCGCCCGGATTCGTCTCGCGCCTCAGAAGGATTGGGCGGTCAATCAGCCGGCGGAGTTGGCGAAGGCGCTCCCGACGCTGGAGAAGGTGCAAGCGGATTTCAACGCTTCGCTAAACGGCGGAAAGAAGGTCTCGCTGGCCGACGTCATCGTGCTCGGCGGTGGCGCGGCGATCGAAAAGGCCGCGAAGGATGCCGGTTACGACGTGACGGTTGGCTTCGCGGCGGGTCGCAGCGACGCGACGCAAGAGAACACCGACGTGCACTCGTTCGCCGTATTGGAATCGATCAATGACGGATTCCGAAACTACCTCACCAGCAACCATTCACGCTCGCCCGAACAGCAACTGGTCGATCGCGCGCAACTGCTCACGCTAACTGCTCCGCAGATGACCGCGCTGGTCGGCGGCCTGCGCGTTCTCGGAGCGAACGTTGGGGGATCCAAACACGGCGTCTTCACAAAGCGTCCCGGCGCGCTGACGAACGATTTCTTCGTGAACCTGCTCGATATGTCGACGAAGTGGCAGCCGGCCGGGAGCGACCACACGTACGAGGGTCGCGACCGTCGCACGGGTGAGATGAGGTGGACGGGCACAAGCTGCGACCTGATCTTTGGCTCGAACTCACAGCTGCGCGCCCTCGCCGAGGTCTACGCGATCGAGGGCGATCACTTCGTCCGCGACTTCGTTGCCGCGTGGGAAAAGGTCATGAATCTCGATCGGTTCGATCTGGCCGTGACCGTCTAGGGATTGAACCCCGCGTTCCAGGGGCCCGCGGGGGCGGCCCCTGGAAGTCTCTCCGCTAAGGGAGGGACTATACCGTGACCCAGACCCAGCCTACTCCGAAGGCTTCGTCAAAGACGTATATGCTGCAGGGCACCCTGCTCGAAGCGTGCTCGTGCCGGACGCTCTGCCGTTGTTGGATCGGGGAGGATCCCGACGGCGGCGCCTGCGACTCGTTCCTTGCCTATAACATCGAACGGGGCGAGATCAACGGCATTGACGTCAGTGGACTGACCTACGTTCAGGTCGTCAAGATTCCAGGCAACGTGCTCACGCCGCATAGCTGGAAGCGTGTGAGTTATCTCGATGCGCGCGCCTCCGACGAACAGCGAGCCGCTATTCTTGACGCATATCATGGCCGGCTCGGCGGACCGCTGGCCGACATCAACGCCTTGATCGCTGAGGACATCGCGATCGAAACGCAGCCCATCGAGCACAATCTCAAGGGCGGAGAAGGGACGATCGTCGTCGGCGACAAGATTCGGGCGACGATGGCGCCGTATCGCAGCGGCTACGGGGCGATCACGACGCTGCGCGATAGCATCTTTAGCACCATTCCCGGCGCGCCGGCCTATGTCGCGAAGGCTTCCGAGCACGTCGTCAACATTCCCGAGCACGGAATGGTCTGGACGTTCAAAGATCGCAACGCAATTCAGGGCGACTTTCTGCTCGAGGCATAGTTTGATGGCGGCGAACGCCGCATCGCGCTTCGCGCGCTTCCAAACGATCGGCGTTCTCGGCTGCGCTATCGTAGTCGCGTGGGCGGTCTGCGTGTGGGCCGAGCTGGCCGGCGTCTCAACGCAGCTACATCACGATGCGCTTTATCACAGCGGACGACCGTTTTGGCTTGCCGCGCTCATCGTGATTGGCGCATGGCAGTTCATGACCGCCGCGATGATGCTGCCCTCTTCGCTTGGATTTATTCGCTATTACGCGGCGACGGCCGCTGGCGCGCCGGATTTCCCGCCCGCGCTGGTATTATTCTTAGGCGGCTACTTCGCGGTGTGGACCGCATTTGCGCTGGTCGCGTTTGCCGGCGATATCCAGGTTCACCGAATCGTCGATGCATCACCCTGGTTGTCGGCGCACGCATCGTTGATACCGGCGGGCGTCCTCGCGCTTGCTGCGCTCTATCAGTTCACGCCGCTCAAAGACGCCTGTTTGAAGGCGTGCCGCCACCCGGGCATGTATCTCGTGCGGCATTACCGCCGGGGCGTGCTCAATGGATTGCGACTTGGATTTGGACACGCGGTTTTCTGCGCCGGCTGCTGCTGGGCGCTGATGCTGGTAATGTTTGCGGCGGGTGTCGCACACCTCGCGTGGATGGGTGTGCTCGCGGCGATCATGTTCGTTGAAAAGGCGACGCCGGCGGGAAACCGAATCGTCGCGCCGGTCGGCGCGGCCTTCGGTGCACTTGCCGCAATCGCACTCGTGGCGCCCGGCGCCGTACCGGGCTTATAAGGAATACGTTTGACGATGCACGTCGGAATCGCCGGTACCGGGAAGATGGGCAGTGCCATCGCCCGCAATCTGCTCGACCGCGGCTATCGAGTATCGGTTTGGAACATCGATCGCGGGATGATGGAGCCGCTGGTAGCGGCGGGTGCGATGCCGTTCGAGCAGGTCGAGTCGTTGGTGGCGAGCGTGGATGCCGTCATCGCAATGCTCTGGGATGACGCCGTTGCGCGCGAAGTCTCTCTTGGGCTGATTATTCCGGCGGCACGAAAGGGTCAGCTCGTTATCGAATCGACCACGCTTTCGCCGGCGATGTATGAGACGCTCGCGGGAGCGGCGGCGCAGCGCGGCGTTGACTTTCTCGCGTGTCCGGTTATCGGTAGCGTCGACGGGGCGCGCGCCGGCACCCTCACGCTCTATCCCGGAGGCAGCGACGAGGCCTTCGGTCGTGCGCGGGAGCTCCTCAGCGCGATCGGCTCGAGCGTTCACTTTACCGGTTCGCCCGCAGCGAGCGGACACCTCAAGCTCGCCAGCAACTGTATGTTGGCCGTGCTGGCCGACTCGATTGGCGAGCTGCTCGGCATCATGGGACGAGCCGGCGTCGATCGCACCCTGGCGGTCGAGACGCTCGTCTTCATGCTCCAACGCGTCGCTACGAAGCGCCAACAGCTCCTCGACCGCGATACCCAACCACGCTTCTCAGGTAACGCTCTGCTCAAAGATCTTCGTCTCGCCGGCGCCGCGAGAGAAGAACTCCGATTCGATGCGCCCGTGATGGATTGCGCTCTCGCGGAGTTCGAACGGATCGTTGAGACCGGCATCGGCGATGAGGACTACATCGCCGCTGCCTTAGCGTTAGAGCGCGCTGAGAACGTCGCAGCGCTCGGCGAAGTTCACAACGCCGAGCGATACTAGACGACAGAGACGCGGCGCTAGAAGTAAGTGCCGGGCGGACTCGCAGCGACGCCGTACATCTGGCCGCCGCTAGAACCTGTTGCGCGGTAATAGGCGACTTTCTTCATCGATGGATAGGCATATTCGTCGACTATTTCGTCGTTGCTGACAAAGAGCCGGGTGCGGGTAGAGTTAAAGGTGAGGTATTCAGGTATCCCGCCGGTCGTGACTTTGTTGACCGTGCCGTAGTTGACGACGTTGTCGTAGCCGGGAATGTTCTGGTCGGCGACGAGGAAGTCGAGCGGGCCCGACGGCATGTCCGGCGACTCCTCGACCGCGATCCCTTCAATCTGTCCGAGGGAGTAGTCGAGGTCGCCGCAGGTTGAGCTGGGTGGCGCGCAGACCGCGACGTCGCCGACGCGATTGGAGCCGACGGGCGTATTGAACGCGGCAAAGACGCTCTGGAGACCGCCGGCGGCGGGGTACTCGAGCGCGATGCCGGTGAAGACGGCCCCATTCTTAGATGATGGCGGATACCACGTCCACGCCGGATAGGTCGATCCGGCCGCATAGTAGCTGATGTACGACGCGCTGTAAAACGGAGCGTTGGCAATGTAAATGTCGCCGTAGGCGTCGACGGCGACGTCGAGCGGATCGTTGACCCCGTCAGTAATTTGCGCCGTCGGCGACTTCGCACCAGGCGCGTAGATCGTGACGGCGTTGGTGTACTCGTTGGCGACGTACAGATTCCCCGCCAAGTCGGTCGTGATGCCCGAGGGGATGGCGATCCCACTGCTGATCGCATACTTGGGGTACTGTGGCTTGTTCGACTTTTTTGTTTGATCGAAGACGAGAATTTGTTGGCTCTCGGCGTCCGCAACGTACAAAAGCGGCTTCTGTTTTTTGGCCTTTTCGGGCACGGCGTGGCCGCCGCCGTTCCGCCCGAAGTTGGCGGTCGCGGTCTGCGGCGAGAGCGCGCCTTGGCCGGCGGCTGGAAGCGCCCCGGAAGACGAACAGGCCGTTGCGGCGGCCAGCACGAGCGATGTGCCGGCGAACGGCGCCAAGGAGCGGATGAGGTTGCGCATGACGTTGGATTCCTTTCGGTAGCGTGGGTTAGTGAATCCAGCGTACCTCGGTGAGGGGTAGCCGCTCCACGAAGTTACTCACGGAGTTGGGTCGCTATGGGCCATCGACGAGCGGACTCACGGCGCCGCCGGTTCGAGCTCGGCTCAAACTCCGAAGGCGCAGTTCAATACACGTTTCCGGGTGGCAGGCTTAACCATACCTACCAACGATCCCTAAGCGAAGAATTGTAAAACGTTGCGTCGCGAGCTCGTTGTCACACCTCGTTCCATCGGGATGACAGAGAACGGAACGAAACGCTCGCGAACGCAACACTGCCGCGGCTTTCTGCGCAGTCGGGTATGACCTAAGTCACCGCTCGCCGGATTATTATGCAAATCACTGCATGAACGAGGAATCCCCTCCGCCGCCGGGCAACGTGAGGTGTTCGAGCCAGCATATGTACCTTCGTGCCTCCGAGATTGATGCTATTCCACAAATTGCGTGGACGACGACGAACACCGGTCGAATCAAACGGTTCAACCAACGGTGGTACGAGTACGTCGGCCAGCGACGGGCGGCCAGGGCAAGCTCGGATCAACTCGAGCGGCAGTGGAACGCTGCGATTCACCGCGACGATCGCCGCTTGTGTCGTCAGGCGCGCAGCGACAGTATCGCGAATCACCAGGCATTTGCCGTGGAGTTGCGATTGCGTCGCGCCGACGGCGTTGCCCGATGGTTTCACGTCGTGGTCTCGCCGTTGGATCCGGCCAACAAACGTGGCAGCAGCTGGATTGCGATCTGCACGGACATCGACGACTACAAGCGGCAAGGTCAGCAGTTTGCCTTCATTGCGAAGGCCGGTGAAGTGCTTGCCGAGTCGCTCGATTTGCAGACGACACTTGAACGGCTGCTCGCGATCATCGTGCCCGAGTTCGGAGACTGGGCAGCGATCGATCTTTTCGACGACTATGAACGGCTGAAAACCGTTGCCGTGATCCACGCCGATCCCCGCAAAATGCCGCTCGTGACGCGGCTGCTCGGCCGATACAATCACGATCCCCAAGTGGAACCAACTATCGCCGCGATCCTTCGGAGAAACCGGCCGGTGATTTTGCCCGTCACCGACGAGCTTATCAAAAAAGCGGCAGCTCCCGACCTGCTCGAGACTATTCGAGCGCTTGCGCCGCGATCGACGGTGACGATTCCATTGCGGACGCGCGGCCGAACGATTGGATCGCTCGTCGCCTATTGGGCCAAGACGCCTCGCCACTACGCGGAAGAAGATCTGCCGCTGTTCGAGGAGCTGACGAAACGAGCAGCCGTCGCGATCGAGAACGCGCGACTCTACGAACGAGAACGCGAAATTGCGGCGGAGTTTCAGCGAGCCGCACTACCCAGCTCGCTTCCGCAGGTCGCCGGCGTCCGTTTCAGCGGAATCTACGTGCCGGCCAACGATCGCGAGTTGCTCGGTGGCGATTGGTATGACGCGCTGCGTCTCAACGACGGGCGGATCGTAGTTTCGATTGGAGATGTCGCCGGAACCGGCCTTTCCGCAGCGGTCATCATGTCCTCGATGCGCCAGGTGATTCGCGGCGTCGCGCAGGTTTACGCCGATCCGGTCGCCATGCTCGACGCCGCCGATCGCACGTTGAAAACCGAGTACCCAGAGACGTTCGTGACGGCTTTCGTCGGCGTATTCGATCCGGTTGCGCGCACGCTCTCTTATGCCTCGGCGGGACATCCATCGCCGCTGGTTCGAGACAACCGGGGCACCGTTACGACGCTTGAGAATAGCGGACTGCCGCTCGGCTTACGCGTCCGTGGCGAAACGGCGGCGAGTACGGTGTTGCCCGAGTCCAGCCTCGTCGTTTTCTATTCGGATGGCTTGGTCGAAGCCGAGCGTGACGTTATTGGCGGCCTGGATCGGCTCGTTCGGGCTACTGCCCGTCACGACATTGCCAATAGTCCTAACCCTGCCGACGCTCTCTACCGTGCGGTCCTGCAGAATGGGAATGCGGATGACGTCGTCGTCCTCACATTGCGTCTTGAAAGCACTGCGGAACGAAGCAGTTACGCGATCGCGAACCCGCACTCGCGCCGCTGGGCTTTCGATACAAACGACGCCGTCGCCGCGCGTGGCGCTCGCCATTCGTTCGTCGCGGCGTTACGCGACGGAGGTTTGCGTGCGGACTGCCTGGACACTGCGGAGCTGGTATTCGGCGAGCTACTCGGGAACGTTGTGCGCTACGCCCCAGGACCAATTGAAATTATGTTCGACTGGAGCGACCCGACCCCAGTACTGCACGTCCTCGATCGCGGACCCGGTTTCACGCTCGTCCCCAAGCTGCCCACCGACCTGCTCAGCGAGCGCGGACGCGGTCTCTACATCGTTTGGTCCTTGACCTACGATTTCAACGTCACCCAGCGCCACGACGGCGGCTCGCACGCGCGCGCAGTCCTCAATACCAATTGAGCCACGACAAAAAGTCGATCGAATCCTTGATTCGGACATAGGCACAGGCGCGCCGGTAGCCCTCACCAACGCAAAGTGGTATCTTGTTTAGGCAATGAGTTCTTCATCCGATCCAATCGTAACGAGGAAGCCGATTTTCGACGTCCAGCGCGCCGCCGCGCGTGCAACCTTCGATCACGGATGGCTGCAGACTAGCCATTCTTTCAGCTTTGCGGAGTACTTCGACCCGCGAAACGTGAGCTGGGGCGCCCTGCGCGTCGTCAATGACGATCGCGTGGCTCCCGGCGCCGGCTTTCCGACGCATCCGCATCGAGATATGGAGATCGTCACATACGTCCTCTCGGGAGAGCTCGAGCACCGCGATAGCATGGGTAACCACGGTGTTGTCGGGCCAGGAGGCGTTCAGTACATGAGCGCCGGGAGTGGCGTTGCCCACTCCGAGTATAACCACTCATCGACTGTGGGGCTTCACTTTCTGCAAATGTGGGTGCTTCCCGGTGAGACCGGCGGCACGCCAACGTATGGGCAGGTCGACTTCGATACCGAAGAGCGAAGAAATAAATGGCTCGTCATCGCGTCAGGTCACGCCGGCCAAGAGGCATCGGTCGCGTTGACGCAGGACGCGACGCTCTTGGCGTCGCGCCTGGAAGGGAGGGAGCTGCGGCACACGTTTGAACCAGGCCGTCTCGGGTTTCTCTTCGTCGCCGATGGCGACGTTAACGTTTCCGCATTCGACGTGGAGAACGCCGCGATCGGCTCGACCGAACTTACCGCCGGAGATGCCATCCGGCTCGCCGGCATCACGCGCCTGGAACTCAGCGGTGTGGGCGAAGTCGTCTTGTGGGATGTGCCGCGAGTGCCGGACGACGCTAACGATTAAAAATGATCGACGTCGGAGGCCGTACGTAGCATGATCATTCAAATGGTCCATTTCACATTCGCTCCCGATGACGGCGATAGAGCGGCCGCGATGTTTCGAGAGCTGCGCGACAGATCGCGAGGCGAAGCCGGCGTTGTCGCATTCGACGTTGGGCGAAGCCCAGAGCATCCGGGCATCTTTGCGCTCTGGGAAGTTTATCGCGATCAGGCGGCGCTCGACTCTCACAAGAACACCGAGCACTTCCAGCGCCTGGTCGTCAACGGCGTCCGGCCGTTAGCGAAGGAGCGCTCCGGCAACATTCTCTCGCCGATTTAGATGGCGCCTTCGTCATTTTCCCGCAGTCACTAGCTTCAGCTCGTCGAGCAACTCATTGACGGTCCGAGCGAGATCGGGGTGGTTCGCCTCGTCGAGCCAGCGTTCGAACGCAATCCTGAAAACCGCTATTCCCATCTCAGCGGCCAGCGACGCGGCGGGATCGTCAACACCGCGCCGGCGCAACCCATCCGCGAGCGCCGACGCCAGAGACGCGAGCTTGATGCGCTCGCGCTCCTGAAGCTCGGCGTTGGCGGAAATGATGGCCTGCCGCCGGCGAGCGTAGTTGCGGCGGTCCTGAAGCAGCATCGCGCCCGCCTCGATGGCCATGCCCACGGCATCAACTGGGGGCAAGGGAGCAGGTGCATGGTCAAGCGCATTTACGATCCGCTCTCGCCACACGCTCCCGCCTGAGAAAAGTACCTCGCGCTTGTCGGCAAAATGCCGGAAAAACGTTCGCTCGGTAAGCCCCGCCCGCTCGGCGATCTCCGCCACGGTGGTTTGGCCAAATCCACGCTCGCTATATAGTTCGAGCGCCGCCTGCTCGAGACGGCTGCGCGCGTCAGGTTTCCAACGACCCATAGCGGCCATTATACAATATGATGACAGTGGTTGACATCAGGTATATACTGATGGCAGTAACTGTCATCACGGGAGGTTTTCCATGCGTGTTTTCGTTACCGGGGCGACCGGTTTTATCGGCTCCGCCACCGTCCAAGAACTGATTGGAGCAGGCCATCGAGTGCTCGGCCTTGCGCGCTCCGATGATGCCGCGAGGTCGCTTAGCACCGCAGGCGCCGAGGTCCACCGCGGCTCGCTCGACGATCTGGAAAGTTTGCGCGGCGGCGCGGCCGCGTCGGACGCCGTCATCCACACTGCCTTCATCCACGATTGGGCAAACTTCCCGGCTGCGGCGAAGGCGGACGAGCGTGCGATTTTGGCGCTCGGCGAAACGCTGGCGGGATCCGATCGGCCCTTACTCGTCACATCGGGCACCGCCCTTGTCGCACCGGGTCGCGTCGTCACCGAAGAGGATGTGCCCGATCCAAGTTTGGTCGCATCCTTCCCCCGCAGATCCGAAGAAACCGCGCTCGCGATGGTATCTCATGGCGTCAGCGCCGCGGCGGTGCGCTTCCCAGCCTCGGTTCACGGCGACGGCGATCACGGATTCGTTCCAATTCTCATCGGTATCGCGCGCGAAAAGGGTGTCTCGGCATACGTCGGCGATGGGCTCAACCGCTGGGCTGCGGTGCACCGCCTCGACGCTGCACATCTCTTCCGGCTGGCGCTCGAGAACGGTGCCGCCGGAGCGCGGTATCACGGCGTCGGCGAGGAGGGCGTGCCGTTTCGGGCGATTGCCGAGCTGATCGGGCGTCATTTGAGCGTGCCCGTGGTTTCAAAATCTCCCGAAGAGGCCGCCGGCCATTTTGGCTTCTTCGCGCGGTTTGTTTCGATTGACAGCCCTGCCTCAAGCGTAATGACGCAAAAACGGCTTGGATGGCACCCGACGCATCGGGGACTTATCGAGGATCTCGATCGCGGGCATTACTTCGAAAGCGCGGCGATTGCGTAGCGCCGAGATTACAGCGTGTAAGAATTTGCGGGCGCCGGTGCAGTGTTTAGCTTGGTTTATCGATCGAAAGACGGTGCACGAGATCGGACGTGGGCATCATTCCGACGATGGCGCGGCGATGCGGCCATGCCATCGCCGGAACCCCGGTGGCGCCGGCCAAAAGTGCCTCTTCGATGAAGGCATCGACTACCGGAGAAAACCGGCGCTCGCGCCAGGCGGCTTCTACGTCTGAAGCCGAGACGTAAAAGCGCTGCGCGATTGGGACGATCACTGCTTGCTGCGAGATGTCGGCCTGTTCGGTGAAGAAGGCGCGCGAAACTTCGTGATAAAAGCCGCCGGCAACGGCATCGCCCTTTTGGAAGCGCACAAGCTCGGCCGTTTCAAGCGCGAAACGCGAGTTCACGTTTCGTTTGGGCGGGTCAATTGGAAGCCCGACCTCTCGAGCCAAACGCTCGAGCCGCGCGCGAACCTGCGGCCACTCCGCCGGTGGAAAGGGCTTCGGTGCACCTTCCGGCGGCGTCTCAGGATGAAGCTCGAAGGGAAGCCAACGCAGATCGGCTTGCAACTCTCGTGCCGCTTCCTCGGCCCAAACTGAGCCGAGATAACAAAACGGTCAAATAACGTCGGACCAGATGTTGATGAAACGATTCATGTTCTGTCAGCGCTAGAGTGCGCCGATCCCTTTGGGCGTTCCCAGTCCGGTCGGACCATTCCAGCCCGGAGCGGCGGTACAGAGTGGCACCCCGCACGAACCGTTGCTTCCCGAGGTGATGCCGTTAAAGTCCGAGGAGTGCGAGTAAAGGGTTCCCGGAGAGTCCAGGCCGGTTTTCCCTTCAAGTGCGAAGACTGCCGTAACGATAGCCGCGGCAACCGACGTTCCGCCAAACACCAGCCATCCGCTCCGGTCGAACGTATCGTAAATGGCGACACCGCTAGCGGGATCGGCATCGGCCGAAACGTCGGCCTGCGCGCGCATCGAGCATCCGGTGTTCAGACCGGTCTGAAAGCTCGGCTTGGCGTAAATTTTGCTGCAACCGCTGCCCGCGCCCGCCCACACGGTTTCGAGGCGCGGGCTCACCGACGTCAAACTCGTTCCACCCACCGCGATGACGCTTGGAAGAATGGCCGGCCATTGAGCCGTGGCGTTGTAGCCGCGGTCGCCGGTGGCGGCCGTGACTGCTCCGCAGCTAACTTTAAAGTCTTGGTCGTAAGTTGTCGTACCCTCGTTTCCACCCCAGCTGTTGCTGACGTAGTCGGCGTGAGCCGTCGCGTATCTTTCGGCGGTGCTGAAGTCGGCGATGCTTGCGGACGCTGCTTCGACCAAGAGAATCTTGCAGTTCGGACAGATGGCAGAAACCATATCGACGTCAACCGACTCTTCTGAGGCCCATCCCGCGTTGGTTTGTGAGGTATACGGCTGTTTGGAAAAACATCCGTTGGAGACCGTGCACGCCGGCAGTCCAAATCGCGCTCGATAGGCACTGAGGTCCGAGGCTGCGTTCGGGTCGTCATACGCGTCGACGACGGCGACGGTCTCCCCGCTGCCCCTATTTTTGCTATCGGACGTCAGCTC
>DATHOO010000135.1:0-3667 GCA_035484815.1 Candidatus Acidiferrales bacterium | reverse complement strand
TGCCGAGCGCCTCGACCGCGATTGGTATGGTGCGCGCGAGCGATCCTGGTTCGCGGAAGCCGAAGCCGAGCTGGATAACTTCCGTCGTGCACTCGAATGGTCGCTGGCCGAAGAAGGCGACGTGCGCACTGGTTGTGCCCTGGCCGGCGCGCTCGCGCGCGTGTGGTATTCGCTCTCGCCGGTTGAGGGCCGCCGATGGGTCCGTTTGGCCATCGATCGAATCGACGACAAAATGCACCCGGAGGTCGTCGCGCGACTGCAACTTGCCGATGCGGAGCTCTGCGGAGCGCTTGGCGAGCATAAAGCATCGCTTGCCGCCGCCGAACGCGCGCTGGAGACAACGCGAGGGCTCGACGAGCTGCACCTCGCCCGCGCGCGTCAGGCGGCTGGTAGCGCGCTCGGCGCGCTCGGCCGCGGACGCGAGGGCGACGCGCTACTCGAGAAGGCACTTTCCGCGGCGCGGCAACTCGACAATCGCCGGCTGCAAGCGCTGGCACTCGGCGACCTCGGAACGGCCCGATCGCGCCGCGGCGATATTGAGGGTGCGCGCACGTTTTACGCGCAGGCGCTGGCGTTTTACGTCGCCGCAGGTCTCGAACGCCCGGCGGCCTCGATCGCCGGAAACCTCGCCGAAGTCGAGTTTGCCGCCGGCGACGCGGCCGCCGCGCTGCAACGGGCCGAAGAGGCTCGAGCCGGTCACGAATCGACGAACAATCGCCGCTCGATGGCCAACGATCTCGGTAACATGGCGGCGTATCTCGTGGCGTTGAACTGCTTCGACGACGCGCGCGTGCACGCGTCGCGCGCGCTTTCGGCCGCGCGAGGCTTTCGAGCGACGGTGCTCACTGCATGCGTGCTCCAGCACCTGGCCGCCGTCGGAGCGCTGCAGCGTTACGCGAACGCTCAGCGCACAAAACACGGCCGTGAGCAGGCCGCGATGCTGCTAGGATTTGTCGACGCTCGGCTAGATACGCTCGAAGTCGCGCGCGAGTATACCGAACGGCAGGAGTACGAGCGGGTCGTTACCGAGTTGCGCGAGTCGCTCGCCGAACGGCTCGAACACGTCATGGCGCTCGGCGCCGAGTGGACCGAAGACGGCGCCGCCGCCGTCGCACTCGAACTCTAACGCTTCTAAAGAGAGCCTGAATCACCGGCACTTTTAGTGTAGTTGTCATCCTGAGCGGAGCGAAGCACGAAGTGCGTAGCGCAGTAGAAGGACGAGGTTTTTCGCGCGCTCAACACAGCGCGTGGCACAAAAATGCCTTTTGCTTGGGGCCTTCCCTTTAGAGATGCATGAGCGTGAGGATGCCGATGACGACCTCGACGGCTACCAGCACGACGATGATGAGCTCTAGGAACGCGTCGCGCTGGCTACGGGCATCGTCACTAAAGAAGCGATAGATTTCGCCGACGCTCGCGAGTTTCGTATCGATTTGGCGCTGCCAATCATTTAGCCCCAGACGTGCGGCTGCCGACCGGTAGATCCGGGCGTAGTACGCGTCGCCGACCACTTTGAGCGCGTTGCTGGAGCGGTCGATCAGGTCGAGCACGTCAACGATGAGATAGCGCAAGGTTGCGGCCTGCTCGGCCTCACGCCGACCGCGCAGCGATCGGGGCGGGACCGCCGGCGCCATCTTATAGATACCGTCGAGCTCGGAGTCGAGCAATGCGTCGTAGGTGCGCAACTCCAGCAGCTGCGAGTTGGCAAACTCTAAAATCTCGTCGATCGTGCGCGCGCTGTCGCGGCGATCGTAGACGAACGCCGTGTCCCACTGGACGATCGTCAAGTCGTCGTCGTGGTAAGAGAAGCGCATGCGCAGCGCTTCCCGCGTCTCGGCCGCCGAGAGCGGCTTGCGTTCGCCCAGCAAAAGTCCGGCGAGAGCGTCGGCGTGATCGTCGAGCAGCGTCTCGGCGTCGAGCGGTTCTTCGAAACGGTCCACCTCGACGATGAGGTAATCCTCGATCAGCGGCGGGTGGGGATCGTCCAACGCGTGCGCGTACTCTTCGCAGATGCGCGTGACGGTCGCTTCGGCGTAGGCCACGATCCGTTCGTCGCTGCGCGCGCGTTCCGCCAGTGCAAACAGCTCATTCCACGAGCCGTTCGCCGGACAGGTAAGTCGAAGCGAGATAACGCCGTAGTCGTAGAATTTCAACCGCACGTCGGCGAGCAGGCCGTCGAAATCGGCTTGCGGCAACGTCGCGACCAGGGGCGGCACGGGAAACTGCAGATAGGGGGGCGCGTGCCGCCGCAGCGGTAGCGCCGCCGGCGCGCGGTTATCACCCCCGAGCGCGCTCATTTTCACCAGATCGATCGTATCCGCGACGTCGAACAGGTAGTACGCTCGCACGGCTCCGGCGGTAATTCCGAGCATCGCGCGGCCTTACGGCTTCACGCGATTTGCTCCTCCGACAGGCTGCACGGGGCGACTCAGTTAAAGAAACGCCGATGCTCGCAGGAATCGTGCTGGTCGGTTTAACGTACCGCGAAATCGGGCCGGCGATCTCCGGCGGCCGCACTACCGCCGTCGCCGGCAGCAATCGCGACGCAAGCCTCTACTTCGCGGGTGGCGCGGGCGGCGGCGTTTTTAAGACCACCGACGCCGGCGCCTCCTGGAAGCCGGTCTTCGACGGCGAGCCGGTCGCGCCGATCGGTGCGATCGCAATCGCACCGCAGAGCGATCGCGACGTCTGGGTCGGCACCGGCGAATCGAATCCGCGCGGCGACGTGGAGTCGGGCGACGGCATCTACCATTCGACCGACGGCGGAAAAAACTGGCAGCATGCGGGTCTCGAACGCTCCGCCCACATCTCGAGCATTTCGGTTGACCCGCGCGATCGCGGCAGCGTGGCGGTCGGCGTGCTTGGGCGCGTTTCGGCCGATGACTCCAATCGCGGTGTCTACGTCACGCGCGATGGCGGCGCTCATTGGGTGAAAACGCTCTACGTTGGTCCGCAAAGCGGCATCTCATCGCTCGTCCGCGTTCCGGATAAGCCGTCGACGCTCTTCGCCGGCGTCTGGCAGTTTCGGCGCTCGCCGTGGCGGCTCGACAGCGGTGGCCCACTCGGCGGCATCTACCGCTCCGACGATAATGGCCGCACTTGGCGAAAGCTCACCGGAAACGGCGTGCCCGCGGGCTTGACCGGGCGCATCGGAATTGCAGCGGGGACGGGCGGCCGAATCTATGCAATCATCCAATCGCGCGCCGGCGAGTTGTGGCGCTCCGATGATGGCGGCGCGACCTGGCGGATGATGCCGCACAGCCGCTTTCTTGGCGCGCGGCCGTTCTATTTCAGCAGCATCTTCGTCGATCCGGCGAATCCAAACCGGCTGATCAACGTTTCGCTCACCATGTCGATGAGCACCGACGGCGGCCACTCCTTTCACGCGATCGCGACCGGCGGCGGATGGGATTATCACGCGATCTGGTGGTCGGCCGATGGCCGCCGCATCATCAATGGAAGCGACGAAGGCGTCATCCTCTCCTCCGACAGCGGCGCGCATTTCTGGCAGCCGTACGATCTTCCGTTTGCGCAACCGTATCACGTCGGGCTCGGAGCGTCGCGCGTAAATTATCGTGTCTGCCTGGGGTTGCAGGACGACAACTCCTGGTGCGGGCCCTCGTCGCCGTCAAACGGAATCGGCGTGATGAATCGCGACTGGTATCAA
>DATHOO010000134.1:0-2139 GCA_035484815.1 Candidatus Acidiferrales bacterium | reverse complement strand
TTTAGAACGTCAGCACCAAGCGAGGCGAATCGTTCCCATTGTTCAGGGAAAATGCGGCCCATATCGTGCGTTATCCATCGCACCTCTCGGCGCGACGTCGTGGTCACACATGCCAAGACCATCGAGGCTACACGGTGTGGAAATGCCTGGGCATAAACCAGGCCGAGTGTGCTTCCCCAGGAAGCGCCGAGCACGGTCCAACTATCCACCCTAAGATGTTCGCGCAGGCGCTCTAAGTCTGCCACGAGATGAGCGGTCGTATTGACTTTGAGGTCGCTGATTTCCCGGACGCGCGGCCGGCTGCGCCCGCACCCTCGTTGGTCGGTTAAGATAATTTTGTAGATCGCCGGGTCGAAATAGCGCCGATTTTGTGGAACGCATCCCGAACCGGGTCCACCATGAAGATACACGGCAGGGCGACCGTTGGGATTACCGGAGCATTCCCAATAGATCTCCTGGGAATCGCCGACTGCGAGCATCCCGCTTTCGAAGGGCTCGGTGTTCGGGAACATCCACAGTTATTCGGCGCAAAGCAGTCAATAGCCGCGACAATCATCTCATATAAAGGAGGAACTGTGCTACCGCCTGCTAGACTTCTCCTCAACTGGAAAACCCATTTGGAGGACAATCGTGAAGGCAGGCATTCCCGCCGCTCTATTCCTTAGCGGACTTTTCGTCTTTGCAGCCCCGAGTATGGCGCAGAATGCGGCGCTTGCGCAAAAAGTGCAGCAAGTGAGGCAGCTCATGGCAGCCAACCAGCAGCAGCTTTCGCACTACACCTGGCAGATGCAAGAAACGGTCAGCGTTAACGGCGACGTCAAGGAGCAGAACGTCTACCAGGTTCAACTTGGGCCGGACGGCCAGCAGGTACGAACGCTGGTCGCGCAACCCGTCGCTCCGTCGAGCGGCGGCCGGCAGCACGGCATCATCCACCGAGCCAAAGAAAACTTTAAGGCGTATGCGCAGCAAGTTGGCGCGCTCGCGAAGAGTTACTCGCCTTTGAGCGCGACGAAGGTTCAGCAGCTTTACGCGCGGGGTTCGGTTGCGGTCAAGGCCGCGGGAAGCCCCGGCTATTCAGCCATCTTGATTTCGAACTACCTCAAGGCGGGCGATTCAATCGTATTGACCCTACGCAACAACCCAAAGGCGCTGACTTCGGTCGACGTTACCTCGTATCTCGATCAGCCGTCCGATGGCGTAACGATGCAGGTTCGCTACGCGAGTCTGCCCGACGGCACGCGCTATGCCTCGACCACAACGGTGAACGGACAGAGTAAGAATCTTACGATCGTCGACCGGAGCACGAACTTCGCCGCACGATAACGTGATATCATCAAATCCCTTTGTCTTAGTTCGCAGGAGGTAGCTCTATGTCCGCCGCGCAGTCCAACGGCGAAGCACTCGACCGCAGCGTCCTTCCCATTCCCGATCGTGCGTTTACCGGCGTCGCAAAGCGCACGCTCGCGGGTAGCGTGGCAGATTTTCCGATCCCCGTCCGAGCCCCCGACGGGGCGCCGAACATCCTTCTGATCCTCGTGGACGACGCCGGGTTCGGGAACCCGGCGACGTTCGGCGGCTCGAGCGCGAGCCCAGCACTCGAACGGCTCGCGCGAGATGGTCTTCGGTACAATCGTTTTCACGTAACCGCCCTCTGCTCGCCTACTCGCGCAGCGCTGCTCTCCGGCCGCAACCACCATGCGGTTGGATTTGGTTCGATTGCCGAATTTTGCGGCGGCTGGCCCGGATACAATGCAACGTGGCCCATGAGCGCCGCGTCGGTCGCGGAGATCTTGCGGAATAACGGCTATAACACGGCGGCTTTCGGAAAGTGGCACTTAACGCCCGACGACCAGCAGGGGCCGGCCGGGCCGTTCAATCGCTGGCCCAGCGGCCTTGGGTTCGATTATTTTTGGGGTTTCCTCGGCGGCGAAGCCAGCCAGTACGATACCGTCATTACCGAGAACAACACGGTGCTCGGACCGCCCCAAGACGAAGATTTCTACTTTCCCGATGCGATGGCGGATAAGGCGATCCAGTGGATTCACGGGCAGAAGTCTCAAGATCCCGATAAGCCGTTCTTCGTTTATTTCTCCACGGGCGCCAGTCACGCACCGCATCACGTAGCGGGCAAATGGGCCG
>DATHOO010000133.1:0-7567 GCA_035484815.1 Candidatus Acidiferrales bacterium | reverse complement strand
CCAGCGCGGAAGCCTGCGATTGCGCTTGCGCGCTGCGGAGCTGCGCGTCGGCGACTTGCACCGCAGACGATGCTTGAACGAGTGACGCTTGCGTCTGCGGATCCTGCATCCGCGCAATGACGTCGCCTTGAGCGACGAGGGTACCCGGTTTGACGACGATACTTTGCACGAGCCCGGGTTCGATCGCGTCGACGACGTGAACGTTTTCCGCCGAGAGAATGCCCGCGGCGGCAACCGAGATGGTCAACGTGCCGCTCTTCGCCATATCCACGACGATCGTCGAACGGTCCACTGCAGCGCCGGTCACTCCCGGGCGAATCGATACAATGGCTGCGGAGATCGCTGCAAGCACAAGTGCGACGACCATTCCTATGCCCAAATAACGGCGTGCGGGCGACGCCGGAGCTCGCGCGACGTCCATCGCGTTTACTCGCATCGCAACGCCACCGCGGGATCGACGCGAGTTGCGCGAACCGCCGGAAGAGCCGAAGCGACCACGGCGCTGGCCAACAACAGCGCGACGACGAGAGCGAAGGTTATGGGGTCAAACGGCGAGAGAAAATAGAGTTGCGATGCAATCGCGCGGCCGCCAATCGCAGCAATCACCAGCCCAACGGCGATTCCGATCCCGGTGATTGATAGCGAGCGACTCAGTACGTCGAGAACGATGTGACGCGCCGCTGCTCCCATCGCGATGCGGACGCCGAACTCGCGATAACGTTGCGTCACGCTGTACGACACGACGCCGAAGATTCCGGAGAGTGCGAGAAACATCGCGATGCCGGCCAAGGCGGCGAGCAGGCTGCCGAGGGAGCGCGCGTGTGCGGTCGCGGCCGCGACGAGATCGCCGTACGATTTCAAGGCCGCATCGGCCATCTGCGGATCGGTCGCCTCGGTGGCGCGCGCGAGCTCTGCCGTCAGCGTGCTGCGATTCAAATCGCCGCTACGCAGAATCAGCGAGAAAAAGTCGATTGGCGTTTGCGCGACCGGCACGAAGTAGGTCGGACGCGTTTGCTTCGTGAGGTCGTCGCGCGTGTCGCGCACCACGCCAACCACGGTTCGCGTCGCGCGGCTCGTCTTATCGACGCCGGCAGTGATCAGCTGCATGCCGATGGCATTGCCGCGCGGGCCGTAGAGCCGTTGGAACGTCTCGTTGACGACGGCAACCGGTAACGCCTGTTGCGTGTCGAGCTCGTTGAACGCTCGGCCGCGCTGCAGCGGTATGCCCATCGTGCTGAAGTAGTTTGGCGAGATAACGTTCAGTGCGGCGATCGGTTCGGAGCCCGGCACGAACCGACGCCCGACGATTCCGAAGTCGAAGCCAAAGTGGTATCCGGAAAGCGGATAGTTGGAGCCTAATGCCGCCGACTCAACGCCAGGCGACGCCCGGAGATGCGTGAGAAGGCGCTGCTGAAACGCGCTTCGGTCGCGCAGCGCCGGATACCGGAAGCTTGGTAACGTCATCTGAGAACTGACCCACAAGCCGTCTTGGCGGACTCCGATATCGCTGCGCGTCATCAGATAGTAGCTGTGCAGCAGCAATCCCGAGAGCGCGACGAGCGCGAGCGCAAGCGAAACTTCGACAACGACGAGTGCCGAGCGCGCAGTATTGCTCGCCGCTGAATCGCTCGTTCTTCCCGCCTCCTTGAGGGCCACCGAAAGATTCGGACGAGCGAGCGAACGCATCGGCCAAAACCCCGCCAACAGCGTTGCCGCGACCACGACGGCGACGGCATACGCTAGCGCCCAGCCGTCGAGTGCGATTGTTTGTGCTCGCGGAAACGCCGCGAGCGCGGGGCGCAAAAGCGCAAGCGAAACGTAGGCGACCCCGACACCCGCGACGCCGCCGACGATCGCCAGGAGGCCGGTTTCTGCGAGCAGCTGCGCTCCGAGCCGGCGATTCGAAGCTCCCAAAGCGGATCGCAGAACGAACTCGCGACCTCGGCTCGCTGCCGTCGAAAGAATCATGTTCGAAACGTTCGCGCAGGTAATGATGAGAATTCCGATCGCCGCGCCGAGCACGGTCCATAACGCCGCTTTGAAGTCGCCGAAGACGACGTCATTGAGCGGGCGAACGTAATAGATCAGCGCGGCTTCAACAGGATAGAGGTGCTGCAAACGCTTCGAGATCAGCTCGAGGTCGGTGTTGGCCGCGGCGAGCGTGGCGCCGGGGCGAAGCCGCGCTAACGTACCGATGTACTGCGCGCCGCGTTCGCCCGGCGGTGCGATGTCGGGTTGGACTTCGATGAAGTCCGGCGATCTCAAAAGGCCCGAATCCGGCATCGGAATTCCAAAGTCAGGTGGAGCGACGCCGACGATTTGATAGGTACTGCCATCGAGCACCGCGCTCTTGCCCACGACGCCGGCGGCAGCGGCGAAGTTGGAACGCCAGAGACGATCGGAGATCACAACGCTGTGGACGCCCTTCGCTTCGTCGGCCTCAGTGAAAAAACGGCCAAGCTCAGGCGCGATGCCGAGCGCCGCGAATACGGGTGGCGTGACGTCCAAACCTTGCAAAGCGACGGGTTTTTCGGCGCCAGTGAGCGTGGCTTGATCGCTTACGACACCACCCACGTTTGTAAGCGTACTACTCTGCCTTCCAAAGTCGTCGAGCTCGGGAACGGAAAGGTCAGCCGTCAGTTGGGACGTCTTGGTGTTGAGGTAGCGAAAGACGACGAGCCGGCCGGGATCGACGTACGGAAGCGGCTTGAGCATCACTGCGTTGAGCACGGTGAAGACGGCGACGTTCGCACCGATGCCGAGCGCAAACGTTAGCGCGACGACCACGACGAAGAGCGGCATTCGCAGTAGCCGCCGCGCAGCGTAGGCGAGATCGTTTGCCAAGAGGCCGACGCGCATACGCAAGCCGTTGGCGGCGATATCGAACGCTGCCGCGATCGAACCGGCGCGTGACTCGTCCACGTCGCTGAGGATCTGCTCGCGAAAGGTCTTACGGAAATCAGGCGGATACGCGAGCAGCGCGAAGCCCAGCAGGAACCGGGCGGAGCTGCTCACGCCTGCCCCACTGCAACGAGGAGCTTGTGCGATCGCGCGAGGCGCACCAGCTCGTTCATGCGAGACGCCTCGGCTTGGGCTATTCGCCTACCGAGCGGCGAAAGACGATAGAGCCGCCGCCGGGGGTCGTCGCCGTTGCCCCCATCAACTTCGGCGATCCACCCGTCGACGAGCATCTGTCGAATTAAAGGATAGAGCGTGCCGGGCGTAAGCCGGATCATGCCTTCCGTCTCGGCCTCGATTGCTTTGCCGATCGCGTATCCGTGGCGCTCGCCGGCCGCCAGGGCCAGCAGCACGTGAAACGTTTTCGGATTGAGCGGTAGAACGTCGCGAACCACGGATTTCCGCATGGATATGCTGACTCCTCAATATATTGTTAATCCAATATATCGCAAGAAGCTGCGGAAATCAAGTTCCGTGAACCGCAGCCTCGATGCGAACGAGGATTTGACGGCATCCGCGTACCATCAGCCGATCTATGGTGCTTCCTTGAAGCACTCCTCGGATTGACAACGGAGGGAACTCGTGTTGCAAAAGTTGTTAGGATTAGTCACCGTGGCCGCCACCGCGGCTGCGATCGCCGTGCTCTCTGCGTGCTCAAGCGGATCCCTGTCCGGGGGCGGGAGCATGCCGTCTACCAACGCAAGCCGGAGTCTTGGATATGCGGACGTTTCGCGCTTAGGCATTTCGCCGAAGTACTGGGCATTGACGCGCCTTGTGAGCGGACGTTCGGCAGCGCGCCCATTGCGCAAGAAGGTTCCCAAGGACTTATTCGTCGCGGACTACGGCCTCGACGCCGTGGAGATCCTCACGAATAAGACCTGGCAGAATGTGGGCAGCATCACCTCAGGGATCGACAGTCCCGACGGCGCCTTCGTCGATAAGAAGGGCAACCTCTATATTTCCAATGCCGGAAGCGTAGATATCACCGAGTATAAACCTGGCGCGAGCTCACCGAAGTACACGTATAGCAGCGGTATGGAAAACCCCACTGACGTTTCTGTCGATACCCATGGAAACGTTTATGAAGCCGATTTCGAAGACGGCGATGTGGCCGAATTTCCTCAAGGCAGCAACACGCCGAGCGAGCAGTGTGCGATTACCGGTTGGGTCGGAGGCGTGGCGGTCGACAAGAGCGGCGACGTTTTCGTGGCCTTCTTCAACAAAAATACCGGCGCCGGCCAGATCAACGAGTACGCCGGCGGCTTGAACGGCTGCAACGCCACGACGCTGGGCGCCTCGCTGGTCTTTCCGGGCGGCATGGCGATCGACGGGAAGGGCAATATCGTCATCTGCGACCAGGATAACAGCACTGTGGACATTATCGACCCGCCTTACAGCAGTATCTCCGGTTACCTGGGATCGGGCTATATCGACCCGGTCCATGTAAGGATAGGGAACAAAGACAAGCGCGCCTACGTCGACAACTACGACTACGGCGATGCGTCCGTCTGGGTAGAAGATTACCCCAGCGGCTCAGTTATCGCGACACTGAACAGCAGCAATGGTCTTGATCAGCCGCTCTCGGCGGTGGATTCCCCCAACGAGGTACCGTAGCCAAATAGGAACCAAATGAAAGCAGCAGTGATCGACGCGCCCGGCGGCAGTGCGCATTACGGTGATTTTGCCGAACCGGGCGAACAGGATGGGCGGCAAGTCGTCGAGCTCGTTGCGGCGGCCATTCATCCGATCGTGCGTGGTCTTGCAAGTGGCCGGCACTATGGAAGCAGCGATCAGTGGCCGCTCGTTCCCGGGGTCGACGCCGTCGTTCGCTCAGCAGCGGGTGTGCTTGCGTTCTCCGGTTATCCACAACCGCCATACGGCACACTCGCTGAACGAATCTCCGTGCCGTCGTTCCTGTGGAACCCGCTCCCGGAAGGCACCGACCCGGCGCGCGTTGCCGGTGGTATGAACCCCGGTATGGCATCCTGGCTTCCCCTCCAGGCTCGCCGCGCGGAGATCGGTAAACTCGATACCGTTTTGATTCTTGGCGTCACCGGGATGACGGGATTTCTCGCGGTACAGAATGCGCGAATTCTTGGCGCAACGCGCATTGCCGGCGCAGGTCGTGATCCACAAGCCCTAGCCGATGCGGGCAAGGCAGGCGCTACGACCGTCGCGTTGAGCGGCGATCGCGAGCGCGATGCGGCAGCAATTCTTCAGGCTCTCGAAGGATCGACTCCCGATATCGTGCTCGATTTTCTCTGGGGTGCACCGGCGGAAAGCGCGTTTGCGGCGCTCGCAAGACGCGGGCTCGAGGCCGACAGCGCCGACATCGCCTACGTTCAAATCGGCGCTGCCGCCGGCCCGGAGGCAGCAGTTCCTGCCGCACTCTTGCGCAGCCGGAAGCTACGCATAACGGGAAGCGGCGCGGGCTCCGCATCGCTCAGCGATATTATCGCTGAGATTCCGCACTACATTCAGTTGATCGCGGATGGTTCAGTCGACGTACCGATTCGAACGTTTCCATTATCGCAGGTGAGCGAAGCGTGGGCGGCGGCCGAACGAGGTCGCCCGCGAGTCGTCGTCCTCGCGAGTTAACCGCCTGCCCGCGAGCTCCATCAACCCGCTGCGCTAGCCTGGGTCCGCCGCGTGAGCCTAAGACAGCAGTTTTGCTTTGGCCTGGGAGAACTCCTGATCGTTGAGGACACCCGCAGCGTGTAGTTCGCCAAGCTGCTTGAGCTTTGTCAGCGTGTCATCGGTTAATCCCGAGGCGGCCGGCTCGGGCGCCGCCGGCGCGGCTTGTGGCGCATCCTGCGGCGCAGCCGGGTCACGCCTTCCGCCGCCCACCGCATTTATTGTTGCCGTGGCCGTACCGGCAATAACGGCGGTTCGCACGGCGGTCCCCAGCAGGCTGGGGCGCCCAAATCGTCTTCTCATGTTCGTTCTCCCTAGTTTACGCGCTAGTGGGTTCGACTATGCGCGCTGCATCCTCCGTAAGGATGCCGTTTTGAATGAGCCTGCCGTTCGCACGAAGGACCGCCTCACGGATCTTTCCTGCCCAGAGGTGCTCGATCAGCACGAGTGCGGCCGATGAATCATTTTCGAGCCCGCTTCCGATCTCGTCGAGGTCTTCACCTGAGAACATTCCGTCGGCGTTTTGGTCGAGCGCCGCGAATGCGCGGGCGACGTCGCCGTCGAAGTCCTGGTATTCAAGGCGGTTCACTTTGCCCGAAGCATCTTTGGTGACGAAGACGAGATCGACGACACGAACCACGCCGGAGGCGACTGCATCTTCGATGGCCGGGGCAATCTCGCCGCTGAAACGATGCCCGTCAAAGCCAATCACGTAGTATTCAAGTGGGCCCTGCGCCATGGTGTCCCTCCTTACCGACAGAAGAGGTCTGCGTCCTTAGTACACGAGGAGCCTAACTCCTACGATTATGAAGACAAAAATCGCAATAGCTTGCCAAGGCGGCGGGAGCCAAGCGGCCTTCACGGCGGGGGCGCTGCAAGGGTTGTTCGATGCCGGCATTACGGATCGGTTTGAGATCGTCGCCTTGAGCGGTACCTCCGGGGGTGCAATCTGCGCCGCCCTGATCTGGTACGCCATCAAGCGCGGGGACGACCCGGTTACGGAGCGGCTTCTGGGATTTTGGCAAGATAATATCGTGCGACGATTGAGCGAACAGATCTATAACGATTTCGCCGTGGGTTCACTGCGCATGATAAACCGCGGTCTCATCCCGTCCTTCGCAATCAGTCCCTCCTCACCCGCGGCGACGTCGATGCTGCAGCTTGCTGCGCTTGGACAGCGTCGCGAATTCGTGGACTTGGGCTACTCGCTGCGTCGCTATATTGACTTCGACGAAGTGGCCGCTTGGGGCTCTTCAACCAGCGCGCCGGTTCTGGTGATGGGCGCGGCGAGCGTATTGAGCGGCCGCCTCACAAAGTTCAACTCGGCGAAAGAAGCAATCAAACTGGAGCATATTCTTGCGTCGTGTGCGGTGCCCAGCCTCTTCCCCGCGGTCGAGATCGACGGCGACGCGTACTGGGACGGACTCTTTTCCGACAATCCGCCGCTGGATGATCTCATCAACCCTACGAGCGTGGGTGAGGGCAATTCCCCGCGCGAGATCTGGCTGATCAAGATTAATCCGACGCGCCGCGACAGCGTCCCGATCTACAGCGACGATATTTTGGACCGCCGCAACCAACTCGAAGGCAACTTATCGCTGAAGCAAAATCTGAAGTACATCGAGCTGCTTAACGATCTGCTTCTGGCCGGCGCCTTCAAGAACGAGTTCCTGGAACGCCTCGACTTTCGCGAGCCGGTACGCATTCCAAAAGCGTTCGCCGAGGAGGCGGACAAACCGTACCACATCCCCTTCATTGAAATGTCGGACGAGCTGCAAAAGACGCTGGATTACGAAGGGAAACTCGACCGCAGCGAACGCGCCGTGCAGATGTTGATGGCCGACGGCCGTCGCCGTGCTGAGGAGTTTCTCAGAGTACGAAGCCGCTAGAAAGGCCTCTTCACATTTGTGCGTGTCCTGTGGAGCAGTATCCTAACGCAAAGTACGAGAAAGGAACCTGCACAACAATGGATGAC
>DATHOO010000132.1:0-10610 GCA_035484815.1 Candidatus Acidiferrales bacterium | reverse complement strand
GTGTGTGGGCAACCGGGCGGACGTTACGGAGTGGCGCTTCGCCAATGCGTCCGAACGACGCCGGGCATGGCCAACAGTTGGGTTGTCAGCTTTTCGATGCTTGCGTCATCCGGTTTCTGCGCAAAAATTTCGGCGCGCAATTCGACACGGTCGTCCTCGGCATGGTGCCGTGTCAGGGCCGTCAGACTCAAGGGCGATTCGCTGATCGCCTCGAGAAGCGCCGTGCCCACGGCAGGCTGGCTCTCTGCGTCGCACGTGACTTCCAGCTTATAGACGGTTTCGCCGCCTTGGCGTTGGCGCGCGCGCACATTGATCGCATCAGCAAACGGCCCGAGGACGAGATTCAGAAAGATGATTGCGGCGGCCCCAAGCGTGGCTTCGCGCCAAAGCCCGAACCCTGCTAAGGCCCCCACCGCCGCACTCGCCCAAATCGTCGCCGCGGTATTGACCCCGCTGATGCCCAGGCCGGTGCGTAAGATGACGCCGCCGCCGATAAAGCCGACGCCGGTCACGATGCCGGCGATGATGCGGGTGCTGTCGCCGGCACCGATGATGGTGTCGAGCAAGGTGAAGAGCGCAGCGCCGATCGTTACCAAGCTGCTCGTCTGCAGTCCAGCCGATCGTTGACGCCATTGGCGCTCGAAGCCGATGGCGCTGCCGAGAATCGCCGCAACCCCGAGGCGCGTCAAAAAATCTACGAGCGTTAGTTCGGCGCCTTTCATGCTCCAGCAGGCTTTCCGCCGGTCGCACCCGATTTCTTGCGCAGCGTTCGATAGTCGCCGCTACGGATCGTTATCGCGTGTGCGTCGAGCCACTCGAGCATCGGAACGGCATACTTTCGCGAGGTTCCCAACAGGTCGCGAAACTGCGAAGCCGTCATGCGGTCGACCTTCCCAAAATGCGCTTCGACGCGCGCGCGGATTGCGTCGATTTGCGAACCGCGATAGAGGTCGTCGGCCACTCGCACCAACGTACCGCGTGCGAGCAACGTCTCGAACGCTCGGGTGACTCCCGGGAGCTGCGCGCCTTTCAAGGCGGCGGCAACGCCGGCAAAAGGAATCGGCAGGAAGGGTTGCGCGGTGTCGATCGTTACGATGCGCTCGAAGAATGCGGTCTGCTCGGGCGTTAGCGCGGGCCGATGTGCAACCGCCGCGTAGTACCCGCCTCGGTGGAGGAGCCGGCCGGTCTCGACGAAGTGTTCGGCAACCCGCACGAGCAGCGCTTCGGGGAGAGCGAGCAAACGCGATAACGCGATCGAAGTCATTCCCATTGCCCAAGGTTCGCTGCGATGTGCCTCGTCCAAACGGTCGAGCACGCTCGCGAGCAGTGCGTCTGCAGCGGCAGCGTCGACGTAAGCCGGCGGCCGAGCCACGCGAATCGCGGCTTCGCGCTCGACGAGCCGGTCGAGCGCCGCTCGCGCTGCATCCTCGCGAAGGTTGGCCGAACGCGCAATGCTCCCAAGCTCGACGGCGTCGAGTCCGGCTTCGTGCAGTTGCGCCAGTACTGCGGCCTCATCGGGATCAACGTGCTCGAGCGGCGCCGCCGCCTCGACGCCTTCCACGTAACCGCCGCCGAGCAGCGTCATCGGTGACGGGCGGCGCAGCACGAAACGTAGGCCCGGAAACACCACCACCGGTTCGCGCAGTTGCAGCTGCGCGCGCACTTCTTCGCCGCTGCCCGATCCATCCGCGATCACCAGCGTTCCGAGAATCTCCGCGGATCCGAAATAGGCGCGCACGGGCGTTCGCCGCCGCCCAAGCGGCGGCGCTCCGCGCAGCGGTAAGAATCGCACCGCAAAGGTGCGCAGCGCCGCAAACTCGCGTCCGACGATCGCTTGTCCGCGTGCGACTTCGCGGTGGTCAAGACCCGGCAGATTGAGCGCCACGCGCGAGCCGGCTTCGACCCGAGGCTGCGTCGATTCGAAAACGCCGATGCTACGTACGTGGACGGCTTTACCACCCGGTTCGAGGACGAGCGTTTCGCCGGTTGCGATGCTCCCTTGCATCAGCGTGCCGGTAACGACCGTGCCGAGACCGGGCAGCACGAAGGCGCGGTCGATCGGCAGGTAGACCGGCGCGTTACGATTCGGCGGCGGCAGTGCCGCCAGCTCGTCGTGCAGCATCCGGCGAAGTTCGTCGAGATTCTCGCCGGTCGTCGCCGAAACGGCGACGATCGGGGCATCGGCGGCAATCGTTCCCTCCAACTCGCCGGCGATCCGGCGGAGCACGCGCTCGCGCAGCTCGCGCTCGATCAGGTCGATTTTGTTCGCCACGACGATGACGCGCAGCACGTTGAGGAACTGCAGAATCTGCAAGTGCTCGAGCGTCTGCGGCATCACACCTTCATTGGCGTCGACGACCAACAAGAGCAGTTCCATTCCCGCGGCGCCCGCCAGCATGTTGTGCAAGAATCGCTCGTGACCGGGAACGTCAACAATGCTGCCCTCGATGCCGTCATCGAAGCGTAAGTGCGCGAAGCCGAGATCGAGGGTCATGCCGCGCAGTCGCTCCTCGAGCCAACGGTCGGGGTTCGTACCGGTTAGCGCGTTGATCAGCGCCGACTTGCCGTGGTCGACGTGGCCCGCCGTTCCGATGACGTGCACGGACGCCTACGTGCCGGTTCGTGTTTTGGTCTGGATGCGATACTCAGCGAGGATTTCGCCCGCGGCGCGGACTCCCGACTCGGCGCCGCCTTCCATGAAGCCTTGGTAGGCAACCGACGTATGCTCGCCGGCAAAGTGCACGCGACCTTGCGCGCGCGCTTCGTGCCCCGCAATCGTCGTGCACTGTCCGACCAGCCAGCACGAGTAACTCGCCAAGATATTCGGATCGGCCTGCGCGTTGCCGAACGTCGCTTTGCCGTTCCAGAACGACGCAACGCCCGGCCAGATACGATCGAGCTGTGTGAAGAAGCGGCGGACGTGGCGGTCAACCGCAGTCGAGTCGGCGATTTGCGCGTATGGCATCGGCGGCGTATCGGGCATCGCGGGATCGGCAGCGGTGAAGACCTCGATGAGCCCCTGCTCGCCGCGTTGGCCGAGCGAGTAGTCGAGTGCGCTCTGCACCGGCAGCGTCGTCCAGATCTGGCCAGTCGTTGGTTCGGGCCAGGGATGGGTTGCACGCATCCAGGCGCGCCGATCGAACTGCAAGTGCAACTTGGTGTGATAACCGTAGCCGAGATTCTCGATCGCATAGCGCTTCGGCGAATCGAAGCCCGCGCCGGAGTAATCGAGCGCACGTAGCCCGATGAACGGAATCGCCAAGACGACGCGCTCCGCATAGACGGTCTCGCCGCTGCCGCGATGGTCGAAGCGCAGCTCGTACAATCCGCCGGCGGTCCGCCGGATCGCCAGCAGCCGATGCTCGAAGCGGACGGTGCCGGCGGGCAGCCAGGCTGCAATCGCTTCCGGAAGCGCCTGACTTCCATCGGCCAAGATGTAGCGCTGATCGGAGTAGCCCAGAACGTTCATCTCGCGCGTCCTCGCGAAGTTAATCTGCTGGCCGAGCTGCATGACGAGATTGAGCGCGCTAAGGTCGCCGGTATCACGCCCATATTCGTTGCGGTACGATTCCTTGATGAGTCGGCCCAGCCGCGAATCGAGCCCGCCCGGCACGTAACGTGCGATCCAGGCACTCATGCTCATCGCGTCGAGATGGCGCGCCATCGGCGTTGCGGTGGCGTAGGTGGTCGTGGGATTGACAGCACCCAGCTGCGCTTGGAGCACGGGGTAGATCTTCGCAAAGTCGCGATCAGCGTCGACCATCGAATAGTATGCGCCGCCGAGATAGGAGGTATCGCGCGCGTGCGGCGGCCACGCCGCATGCGTATCGAGCAGGCGCAGTTTGAAACGCCGCGCCAGCCCGTGAATGTTGGCGTGGGTGGAGTCAACCATTGCGCCGCACCATTCGGTGTGCTGGCCGCCGTTCCAATAGCTGCGCTCGGAATGCATGCGGCCGCCGATACGTGACGAGGACTCGTAGATCGCCGATTCAATTCCGGCATCGCGCAGACGCATCGCGGTCACCAATCCGGCAATCCCCGCGCCCACGATCACGATGCGCTCGCGGCCACGGGCTTGCGAGCTGCCGCGAGCGGCGAACTCCGGGATGACCGCCGCGCCGAGCGCGGTGATTCCCGCCTGTGCAATGAAGCGGCGCCGGTTCAAAGCTTAAGGTTGAGGTTGGCGAACAATCCGAAGGGCTGGCGAACGGATGAAATCCCGACCTCGGTGACGTTGAAGAAGGTGCCGTACGGATAGCGGAGCTGAACGGGCGGATTTTTCACGAAGTTCCCGGAGGGCGCGAGAATATTCGATGGCAGGGTCGAGTAGACGCACGTCACCGAGTTGTCCCACGCGAATCCGCGCTGGTAGCACTGATTGTAAAGATTGACGGCTTGCACGGTGAGCGTCACACTCGGCGAGAGATCGTAGCTCGTCTGCAAGTTCGCCGACAACTCGGCCGGCTGCATAAAGGCGCCCAAGTTGTCGAAGCGGCCGCTATACGGATCGGGCAAGAAGACCGCGCCGGCCGAACCGCCCGGGCAGCTGACGCCCGGCGTCAGCGGCGTCTTCGAGGGCTCTGAGCTGCACGATTGCGGCACGTAGCCCGGCCAAACGAGCGGCGAACCATAGTTTGAGCCATCAACGTAATGCAGTGACGGGGTCACGCTGAACCGGCCGTGCCGGTAGTTTAAAATCAGCGACGCGACGTCGGGTACCTCGTAACCATTGGCTGCATTAAACGCACTTGGAATTACGTCGTAGGGCGTGTACCAGCCGCCGGTATCGAAGAGCGGTTGCAGAACGCCGTGATAATACGGATTCGGAATCTTCAGCGTCCCTTGATTGTGGGTGCCCGACTGCGTGTTGAGCACCACCGGCATGGCGTTGCCCACATACGCGCCGCTCCCGCAGGCTTGCCAATTGGGCGAGCTCTTCCTCACTCCCGCGCAACCCGACGTGTAGGAGTTGTAGAGCTCGATCTGCGTGTTGAGCGCGTCGATCACGCTGACGCCGTTGATCGGGCTGAAGCGAATCCGATTCTCCGTGTGCGTGTAGGAAAATAAGCCGGAAAGGCCGTCGCGGGCGAAGTCGCCGTACTGCATCGAAAGCTCGACGCCATAGGCTTCCTGCGTTCCGACGTTGAGCCCGGCAAGAATTCCTTGCACCGGATTGATTGCCTGGAACTGCAACTGATTGCTCGTACTGCGATAAAAGGGCGTGATCTTGTACGAAAGCTGCGTCCCCTTGACGTGCTTCTCGAACGAAAGATCGAAGTTGTTCGACGTGTCCGGAGAGATGTTATGGTCGGGTGAACGGTAGCCGTACGGGTAGAACTGCGCGATAAACGACGCGAGATTCTGCTGGTAGGTGTTGTATTGATAGTACGACGAGCCCTCGGCCCGAGCGTACTTGCCGGCCGAACCACGAATCACGGTATCGGGATTGATCGTGTACGTAAACGAAAGGCGCGGCTGAAAGACGTTCGATACGTTCGTGCCGCCGGTGACGTTGAAGAGGCCGAAGCCGGGCGTCGTCAGCGGTTCGAAGCCGCTCGGGCACGGGCCGAAAGACTTCGTCGCCGAATCCCACGACCATTGGGTGGCCTTTCCCGAGGCGCCGCAAAACTCGTTATTGTAGGCGTCGAACCAGAACTGGCGCGCGGGATAGCCGTTTTCCAAGTTGTTCGTGGTGTACTCGAAGCTATCGAGCCGCACGCCGGCATTAACCACGAGGCGGTCGTTGGGCTGCCAGAGATCGGTCAGCGCACCCGACCAGAAGTGCGGCGTCACGTTATCCACCTGCGCGCTCTGCCCGTTCTCGGTCATCATCCAGCGCGCGCCGGCCAGCGCCGCAGGCGACCCGGGAGGCGCAACGCCCGGCACGAGGTTGAAGTTAAAGGAACCTTCGCCCGGATAACATCCGCTCGGCGTCAGACAGCCTCCCTGGCTTCGGGTATCGAAACAGCTCCACGGCTGACCGGTGCGGTAGTTATAGCATTTGCCGTTCGGTGTGCCGTAGCTGGAAAGAATCGTGCCCAAACCGGTCGGCGCGAGGCTCGTCGTGAACGGATCGGTCGAGCTGAACGCCGCGTTGTACGTCTGAAGCCGCTGCGTCATATATGACGCTTCGGCGGTGATGAGATTCTGCGGGGCGAGCTGGTTGGCGTAGATCAAGCTGCCGCCATAACCGTGCTCCAAGACCTCGTAGTCGGCAGGGTCGGAACCGAAGACGAGTTGGGCGCTCTGCGGGCCGTTGATGAACCAGTTCGAATACGCCCCGTAAATTAATCCGCGCAGATATGAGTGCGCGTCGATGTTCTTTTGATACTGCAGCTTCTCGATCGTATAGCCGTTCCAGTTGCCATCGCGATCGCTCGGATCGACGGGTCCGCCAACCTGGCGGTCCGTCGGGCTGCTGGGAAAGAGGCTGATGGAGACCGCTTTAGGATCCGGCGCCTGCATCAGCGGTCCGCGGTAGTTGAGCGAATCGAGATAGGGCATCGGAAAGCCGATGCCGGTTTTCTGGCCGACTTTCGGTGTAAACCAGACGTCGTTCGCCGAGCTGTAGAACTGGTCGGCAATCCCGCCCGTGACGTAGAGCACCTGAATGTCGTCGCGCAACGGCGAATTACGATGCGGCACCGCGATGTGCAGATTGATCACATTTTCGCGGTCGAAGTTGGTGGCTTGCGCGTACGCGTAACCGGGGGAGGAGATCCACCCGTAGTTGGGCGCCTTGCCGCCCGACCCGTCGAGGATATTGTAGACGTTGTTATTCGACGGAACGTTGAGCGGATAGAAATAGAGCGGCTCGCTGACGCCACCGAACTGATCGCCGTAACGATAGGTTTGATTGCTCCCCGAAAGTCCGACGTAGTAAGAGAAAAGCCGGTCGGGTGTCGCCCCGCCGATCTCGACGGTCGCTTGATGGTAAAAGGCCGGCGTGCCGATCCCTAAATCGGCGGTGGCGTAGCCGGGGAAGGTGCCGGTCTTGATGACTTGATTGATGTAACCGGCAAGCCCCGACGAGTTCGACGTCGCCGGCGTACCGCCGGTATAAACCTCCACCTCTTGATTGCCCAGTGAAGTCAGCGTCCCGACCGTCGCGAGGTCGGACTGACGCGTCGTCGGTATGCCGTCAAACTCATAGGCGACCTGATCGGAGTCGCCGCCGCGGATGTAAACGCTCTGATACCATCCTTGTTGGTTCGACGGAATGTTCACGCCCGGAGCGCTGGAGATCGCGCCGTACGCTTGGGTGAGCGATCCGGAACCGTTGAGCGTCGCGGCCGCCTTCTGACCGGCTGCATTGACCGCATAGACGTCGCTGGTCACGCCCGAATGAACCAGCGATTGCGCCGAGCGCGCCGTCGTGTGCGCAATGGTACGTAGCACTCGCGCAAGCGTCAGCGTCACGGTTGCCGATTGATCTGCAAGGACGCTGATGCCCGGCTGCGATAGCGGTTCGTAATCCGCTTTGCTCGCGCTTACGGTATACGTGTCCGGTGCGAGTGAGATGAACGAGAAGGCACCCGACGCATCGGAGGTACTCTGCCCCGTTTGCGACGGAGATGTCACGTTAACGACTGCTCCGGCAATCGGCGCGTGCGTCGCCGCGTCGACGACCCGCCCGCGCAGCGTGCCGGTGGTTCCGGCTCGCGCTTGCAAGGGGATCGTAACGAGCGCGAGGACGACGAGTGCGGCGATGCCTTTTCTCATAAAGAAGAGCGGCTTTAAACTCGCCGAATACCACTTTCCTCGCATTGCCATGAGAGTACGAGAAAATACGTTCGATTCCGCTGCCCAGACGACGCTTTCGGAGCGCCGCGCTGCGAACGTCGCCCGCGGCGTCGCATCGGCCCATCCGGTTTGGATCGCAAACGCAAGCGGCGCGGCGGTATGGGACGTCGACGGCCGCCGGTATATCGACTTCGTGGGCGGAATCGGCACGCTCAACGCCGGGCACGCCAACCCGAGAGTCGTCGCGGCGATCGCCGAACAAGCCTCGCACCTCACGCACATGTGCTTCCAAGTGGCGATGTACGAGCCATACCTTCGCGTCGCCGAAGAGCTCAACCGCCGCGCGCCCGGAGCATCGCCGAAAAAGACCCTCCTGCTTTCAACGGGCGCCGAGGCAACCGAAAACGCCGTCAAGATCGCCCGGGAGTACACACGCCGCCCCGCCGTCGTCGCATTCACCCACGGGTACCATGGCCGCACGTTGCTGGCGCTTTCGATGACCGGAAAGGCCGCGCCCTACAAACAGCACTTTGGACCGTTCTGCAGCGAGATCTATCATTCGCCGTTTCCGTACGAACATCACGGTGTCAGCGCGCGTCAGGCGATCGCGGCGCTCGGCGAACTCTTTGACGCGGTCGTATCGCCTGACCGCGTTGCAGCGTTCATCGTTGAGCCCGTCCTTGGTGAAGGGGGCTTCGTACCGGCGCCTCCGGCCTTTTTGCACGAGCTGCGACGCATTGCCGACCAACACGGCATCGTGCTGATTGCCGACGAGATCCAAACCGGATTCGGCCGCACCGGCACGCTCTTTGCGTGCGAGCAGTACAGCATCGAGCCCGACTTGATGACGGTGGCGAAATCCCTCGCCGGTGGACTGCCCCTGGCGGCAGTTATCGGCAAGCGCGAGATCATGGACGCGCCGGAGCCGGGCGGCTTGGGCGGCACATTTGCCGGAAATCCGATCGCGTGCGCTGCCGCACTCGAGGTACTGGAAATTATCGATGGGGTGTTCCTGGAGCGCGCTCGCGCGATCGGCAGCCGGATCGCCGCCGCGCTGCGCTCGCTCCAAGCGGAGTTTCCGGCGATCGAAGACGTGCGCGGACTCGGGGCGATGATGGCGATGGAGGTTTCGGCGGGCGCGCCCGAGATCGTCGAAGCCGCTCGAAAACGTGGCCTGTTACTGCTCTTGGCGGGGCAGCGCAACGTCGTTCGAATTCTCGTTCCGCTCGTCATCAGCGACGACGAGCTCAACGAAGGATTGGAGATTCTACGGGTGAGCGCGCACGAAGTCCTTACAACGTCAAACGAGGTGGTCGAAAATTAGTGGTGAGCGAGAGCGCAAAGTTTACGAATACACGCAGCGCGTTCTAGACCTGATCGAGAAGGCCGACATCACGCCGGCCGACGCGGAGTGGATCACGCACGAGACCGTCGACTGCTTCCGAAATCACGTCAACCCCGGATTCCTCGAGTATCGTAAGGCGAACGACCCGCATGGCGCCGGCGCCGTGGTCGAATGGGCCGACGCCGGCCCGAACTCGTATCGCGACGTAACCGGACGGGAGTATATCGACTGTCTGGGCGGGTTCGGCATCTTCAACGTCGGCCACCGCAACCCAAAAGTCGTCAAAGCCGTTACCGACCAGCTGCGCCGCCAACCGTTGCACAGTCAAGATCTGCTCGATCCGCTGCGCGCCATGCTGGCTAAAGCCCTCTCAATGCTTGCGCCGCCCGGCCTCGAGTTCAGCTTCTTCTGCAACAGCGGCACCGAGGCAGTCGAAGGTGCGCTCAAGCTCGCGCGCGCCTACGATCCGTTCAAACAGACGATCGTCGCGGCGACCAAGGGTTTTCACGGAAAGAGCTACGGTTCGCTCTCGGCGAGCGCCAAAGCCGAGTTCCGCCGTCCGTTCGGGCCGATGCTGCCCAACATCGAGCACGTTCCGTTCAACGATTTGCCCGCGCTACGCGACATGATGACCTCGTGTAAGGCGGTCGGCGAGGACGTCGGCGCCGTGCTGCTCGAGCCGATCCAAGGCGAAGGCGGCGTGAACGTTCCCGACGACGAGTATCTGCCGGGCGTGCGCGCGCTCTGCGACGAATTTGGCGCGCTCCTGATTCTCGACGAAGTCCAAACCGGGATGGGGCGAACGGGCAAGATGTTCTGCTGTCAGCATTACGGCGTCGCGCCCGATTTGATGTGCTTGGCCAAAGCCTTCGGCGGCGGCGTCGTTCCCGCCGGCGCGGTGATCGGGCGGCGCGAAATCTTTTCGCGGCTCTTCGATAACCCGTTCCTGCACACGTCGACGTTTGGCGGAAATCCGCTCGCCTGCGCTGCCGCGCTGGCCACGATCAACGTTTTGATCGCGGAGAAGCTCCCCCAGCGCGCCGCGACGATGGGCACCCGAATGCTCGCCGGCATTCGCGTGGCCGTCGCCGGCCACGAAGAACTCGTCGTGGACGTACGCGGCAAAGGACTTATGATGGCCATCGAGTTCCGCGATCACGAGACCGGTTACGAGCTTGCGAAACGCATGCTCGATCGCGGCGTGCTCGTTTCGGGAACGCTCGTAAACGCCCGCGTGATCCGGGTCGAACCGCCGCTAACGATCACCGAGGAACAAGCCGACTACGTCTGCCAAGCCCTAGGCGAAAGCCTAAACAGCATGCGTCACCCTAGCCCTGTCATCCTGAGCGGAGGCGCAGAGCGCCGTAGTCGAAGGACAACAGAGAGGTAAACCAATGCAAACCGTGGATTCCACAACACGAGCCGAAGCGATCCTCAAGAATCTTCCACGCGTCAACGGCGTGATTCCAATGTTTGTCGACGGCGAATGGCGGCTGGCGGAGGATGGCGCGACGCGCGAGCT
>DATHOO010000131.1:0-2391 GCA_035484815.1 Candidatus Acidiferrales bacterium | reverse complement strand
TTTCGGAGGCGGCTTGCTGGCGACCGGGCAGCTGGTTCTGCGCGATACGTTTCCACCCGAAGGCCTCAGCGTGAGCCAAGGAATCTTCACCATCGGCGCGGTCATGGGTCCGGCGCTGGGCCCCGCGCTTGGCGGCATTTTGGTTGACAATTGGTCGTGGAACTGGTGCTTCGACATCAACGTCGCGCCGGGAGCCTTTGCCGCTACGGTCTTGTTCCTGCTGCTCAAGGATCCGACAAAACCGCGGAAGATGCCGGTCGATGTTGCCGGAGTCGTGCTTCTCGCGCTCGCGCTCGGCACAATGCAATACGTGCTCACCGAGGGCGAGCCGCATTACTGGCTGCAAGACCCGGTCAATGCAGTAATGGCCGTAGTCTGCGTGATCAGCCTCGTGGGCTTCGTCGTCTACGAGTTACAGTTCACGGCAACTCCGATCGTCGATCTTCGGGTGCTGGCGAACCGAAGTGTCTGGTCGGGGTCGCTGCTCGCGCTCGCGTTCGGCGGCGCATCGCTGGGTTCGACGTACGTCCTGCCGCAGTTCGTTCAAAGCTTGCTCGGTTTTACTCCGACACTCAGCGGCTTGCTCTTCATTCTACGGGCGGTGCCGCTCGCGCTCTGTGTGCCCTTCGTCGTCAAAATGGTCGGCAAGATCGACGCGCGCGTGTTACTGGCGTCGGGCTTCATTGCCAGCGGCGTGGCATTGCTCATATTAGCGTTCCACACGACCTTGCAGGCATCGTTCTGGACCTTCGCTATACCCCTTGCGCTCAGCGGCGCGGGCAGCGCTTTGCTTTTCATTCCGCTCACGGTCGCAGTCCTGAGCGGCACGCCGCCGCGCGATGGGCAGAAGGCCGGAGCATTCATCAATTTGGCAGTGCAGCTCGGAGGATCGGTCGCGGTCGCGTTACTCGACGTCGTCATCGACCGGCGCACGGCGTTCCATTCGACCGTTCTCGGCGGCGCCGTTAACCTGAAGGCGCCCCCTGTTATCGCATTTCTCCAATCGCATTCTTTAGCGCAGCTTTCCGCGCTCGTACAAGGCCAAGCACTGATCCTCTCCTATGCTGATGCTTCCTTGCTCGTCGGCGCCGGTTCGCTGATCTGCATCCCACTCATACTCTTGATGCGCCGGCGCACCGCCGCACCCTCAATGGCAGAGATCGAAATCGGCGGCTAGCGCCGCCGGGTCACCGTAGGACGTACTGCGCGTTGACCGAGGCAAAGATTTTCGACGCGAGCTTCAATACGGGTGCCGTGTAGTCGCTCATCGGTCCGGTCGCGCCGCTAGCGACCCACGCATCGACGGTCGAAGCGTAGGCCGTCGTGACCGCAGCAGTTACCATTTGCGCAACGACTGCTGCGGAACGCGGTAGACGATGAGCCAGTGCGTTCGCAATGTCGCGACAATGGATCGTGCGTACGGCGTCGAGGCGCCCTTGGAGCTCAGGAGACTTCGCGATGACCCGGCCGGTCAACCGGATGACCCGCTGCGCGTCGCTGGCGCGCACCGACTCCTCGAGCGCCGCTATGAGGGCCGTGACCATGCCCTCACCACGGGGACGTGCTCGCAGCGCCGCGACGGTGGCGTCGCGCGGCAGATCGTACCAGCCGAAGAGCGCATCGTCCTTCGACGCAAAGTAGCGAAAGAACGTGCGCGGCACGACGTCCGCTGCAGCAGTGATCTCGTCCACTTTCGTCTGTTCGAAGCCACGCTCCGCGAAAAGCCGCACGGCTGCTTCGGTCAGCTGCTCGCGCGTTCGTGCCTTCTTTCGCTCCCGGTGCCCCGGGCTAGGTAACGGAACGTCTTTTTTCTGTCTGTCCATGTATTTTGTCATTCATTGACATTATTCACGCGCTGGCGATAAGCTCCTTCTGCAACACCAAAACCGGAGAACGAACAGCATGGGTATTCAAATCTTCCCCACCGTCACCGCGGCAGTCCGCGCCGGATACTTAATCGAGTCCGTCTATCCCGATTCCGAGGGGTTTCTCCACGCGCGAATGCACACGCCAGTGGGCTGGGCGCAGGCGCTCGTCCGTACGAGCAGCGCATCGTGACCGCCGCGGTGAGCATCGGCGATTTCGAGCGCATAGTTCTCGAATATCAGGCGAAACTTCGCGCCTTTGCGCAGCGCATGGCTGGAAGCCGCGAGGATGCCGAGGAGATCGTGCAAGACGCGTTCGTCCGTGCCTATCGCGCGCTCGAGCGGATGCCGGAGAGCCTGCGGCGGGACCTGCGCCTGAAGGGCTGGCTCTACACGATTACGCTGAATGTCGCGCGCAACCGCCTGCGCAAAAAACAACCGGCCGTCGTTTCGTTTGACACGGTCGAAGATCCAGCGACCTTTTTCTCGCAGTACGTCGAACGCGACACGCCCGAATCCGCGCTGG
>DATHOO010000130.1:0-3644 GCA_035484815.1 Candidatus Acidiferrales bacterium | reverse complement strand
GACAACTCGGTTGACCTGCTTTGCGACTAACGCAAGTCTGCCAGCCGCCTCCAATGCCGCCGATGCGAAACTAGTCGTTGCCTCGCACTTTTGATCCATGCGAGATGCTCGCACTCACAGCCTCGGCGATCACGCGCACCGGCCTTGTAACAGAACAGGAAGCATGGCACAGACACTCTCCCGTTGCGTGACGTGCGGCTGTAGCCGCGACGACCACTTTGACAGTGGCTGCTCAAGTAAGGATCGCCCACGTTGTAAATGCCGAGCCTACAAAGGTCCGAAGCCGCGTACACCAGCGGTGACGTTCCAGGTCTATACGCACCTTGGAGCCACCGAAGGACGCGAAGGCGCGGATACCCTAGGAAAGCTGCTGAGTGGGACAAATCGGGGGGACAAATGGCTCAAAGCGCACCTCGAACCGCCGCACTCGGACAAGAGAAAAAGCCCGATAGGATCAGGGCTTTTTCAAATGGCTCCGGATGTTGGACTCGAACCAACGACCCGCTGATTAACAGTCAGCTGCTCTACCAACTGAGCTAATCCGGAACGCCCTCAGGCCGCGCGGCCGGCGGACGGAGCTTCCACGGCCAGGAACCCTCCCCTCCCTGGCGGGTATAAGGGCGTTGTGCCGGAGCGTTCCAAGCGCGCCAGCGTTGCGCTCATACCGAGCGATATCGACGATGCGACGGTCGAGGTCGACGGGCGAAGCGTTGCGCTGACGAACCTGGGAAAGGTCTACTTCCCCAAGCTGGGGCTGACGAAGGGCGATCTGCTTCGCTATTACCTCAGCGTTGCCGGCGCGCTGTTGCCGCACGTTGCAAACCGCCCGATGGTGATGAAGCGCTATCCCAACGGCGTGACGAGCGAGTTCTTCTATATGAAGCGTACGCCGTCGCCGCGTCCTCCCTGGATCCGTACGTGCACGATCGAACACCGCTCGGGCAACGTCATCGACTTCCCCGTCATCGACGATCGCGCGTCGCTCCTTTGGATGATCAACCTCGGCTGCATCGATCTCAATCCGTGGTACTCCCTCTGCGACGCCCCGAATATTCCGCTCTATCTGCATTTCGATCTCGATCCAACGCCGGAGACACCATTCTCGGTGGTGCGTGAGGGTGCGCTGATCGTCGGTGACGTTCTGCGCGGGCTCGGCATGACGCCATTCGTGAAAACGACCGGCAGCAAAGGCGTGCACATTTACGTTGCCGTACGCCCAGCCCTTACGCAGCACGCGGTCTGGGAGATCTCCAAAGCGATCGGTCATCAGATTGCGCGCGCGCACCCTGACGTCTTGACCGCGGAGTATCGCGTCGCTAAACGACCGACTCGTCACGTGCTCGTGGACTACAATCAGAACGCGTGGGGCAGGACGCTCGCGTCGATCTATTCCGTGCGCGCCAACGAAGCCGCGACCGTTTCAACGCCGCTCGAGTGGAGCGAGCTCGAGCAAGGGTGCGAGCTGACGGACTTTACGATTTTTAACGTGCCGGATCGCGTCGCGCGCCTCGGCGATCTGTGGAAGCCGCTGCTCTCGAGCCGCGGACGCTTCAACCTTGCGCTTTGAATCGCTGCTCTTGCGTCCACCGGTCGAGCCGATGGAGACGCGACCCGCATCGCGCATTCCGCAGGGCGACGAGTGGATCTACGAGCCGAAGTGGGACGGCTTTCGCTGTCTCGCCTTTCGTGACGATGACGACGTTGAGCTCCAATCGAAATCGGGCGAGACGCTGACGCGCTACTTTCCTGAGATCGTCGCTGCGCTTAAGAGCTGCGCCGGACGAAAGCACGTCACCGACGGCGAGCTGCTCATTCCGAGCGGCGAAGGTGCAGATTTTGACGCCTTGCTGCAGCGCATCCATCCGGCGGCGAGCCGCGTGCGCCTGTTGGCTAAAGAAACGCCCGCGGTTTACGTGCTCTTTGATCTGCTCGTCGAGGATCGCAGCGCGCTCTACGAGCGCGCGCTGCGCGAGCGGCGCGAGCGTCTCGAAGCTTTCGTCGAACGCAATTTTGCCACGAGCGATACCGTTCGGCTCTCCCCGGCGACGAGCGATATTGAGCTCGCGCAGCAATGGCTTGCTGGGAGCCTTGCGCGTCTCGACGGCGTCATCGCCAAGCGCGACGCGCGCTATGCATTTGGCAGCCGTGACGCGGCCTTCAAAATCAAGCGCAGTTACACCGCCGACTGTGTCGTGGGGGGCTTTCGCGCGAAGGCTGACGGCACGATCGCCTCGTTGCTCCTGGGCCTTTTCGATGATGACGGCAAACTCGATCACGTCGGCTTCGTCGGTTCGATGAGTGCCCCTGAGCGCAGGCGCGCCGCCGCGTTGTTACATCCGATCGTGGAGCCGCCCGGGTTTACGGGCGCGTCGCCGGGCGGTCCGAGCCGCTGGCGCCGCGCTGAAAATGCGGAGTGGTTTCCGGTTCGTCCGGAGATCGTCGTCGAAGTTGCCTTCGATCATGTGACCGGGCACCGCTTTCGCCACGCGGCGCGCTTATTGCGATGGCGTCCCGACAAGCCTCCGCATCAGTGCACGATTCAGCAGCTGCTGAATCCGAGTGAGTAGCGGCCCCCTATGGGATCGTTAGGGGTTGCTGAAGTTCGATGGTGACGGGCGTTCCCGCCGGGACGACGATCGGCTGGTTGGCGCCTCCGGCGGTGACGGTGCCGCCGAGTAGCCCGGACGGACGGGTCGAGATCGAGGGCGATCCACCGCCGTTGAACGTCATCTGCCATGCCACGGGGCCTGGCGTGACGGTTCCGTTCGGCATCGGAGGAGCCGCGATCATTTGCCGGCGCATTTGTGCAACGGCGCCCGGATCGTAGGGCGTCACTCGGCGACTCAGCACATACGCGCTGATGGGCTTCGTCGTCCCGTTGGGAAGCTTGATCGAGGTCAAAAAGAACGTCACCCTGGCTCGACTCCCCCCGGATGGCTGCGAAACTTCACCAACGTAACCGATAATTTCGGCGCCGTTGAGCGCCGGATGCGTCGTGTCGATAATACGCAACTTAAACTGGACGCCGTACTTCATCGTTGCCGAGTTCAACGTCTCATCAAGGGCCGTCGCGATCCTCGTCCCGGCCTTAAACGTTTGCGACGGAACGATCGTCGTCGCACGGGCCAGTGTGACCGAGCCGAGGCCGACGAGAATCGTCAGCAGAAAAGCCGTCTTAGCTTGCAAAGTTCGGAACACGCAACTCTTCTCCATTAAACGAAGTGGCGCGGCGCAGCGCATCGACGCGATCGGTGCGTTCCCACGGCAGATTGAGGTCCGGACGTCCAAAATGGCCGTAGGCCGCCGTTGGTTGGTAAATTGGACGACGTAAGTCCAGGTGATGGATAATCGCCGCCGGCCGAAGATCGAATAGTTCGGTGACCGCTTTGGCGATTTGTTCCTCCGGCAACCGCCCAGTCCCGAAGGTTTCGACGAGAACGCTCATTGGGTGAGCGACGCCGATCGCGTAGGCGACTTGCACTTCGCAGCGATCGGCGAGTCCGGCGGCGACGATATTCTTGGCTACCCACCGCGCAGCGTAGGCTCCCGAGCGATCGACCTTCGTCGGGTCTTTTCCCGAGAAAGCGCCACCGCCGTGACGCGCCATTCCGCCATAAGTATCCGCGATGATTTTGCGGCCGGTC
>DATHOO010000129.1:0-4793 GCA_035484815.1 Candidatus Acidiferrales bacterium | reverse complement strand
ACGCACGACACTGAAGACCTGCTTTACGCCCATGAGCCAGTGACTTACACGGGACCAGCCGCTGTTCGAGGATTCGAAGTTGAAAAAACGCTCTTAGGGGCTCGCCCCGACGGCGGCGGCGATCGGGTGTTCCAGGCCATTACTGATTGTCACGCTTGATGCGTGGCGTGCGAGATTGACGATCGTTACGTAACCTTGGCTGACGGCGGTCGCGCCGTTGGAGCTCGGGATGGCTAAGAAGCTATTGTTGATGTTGAGATAGAGTGGTGCGTGGAATCTGCCGGGCACGTTGCCCGAATACGTCCAGGTATAGTCAACGTCAGAGTAGATTGCGACGTCGTTGTTGCAGACGTCCGCAACGTACAGCTTACCATCGGAGTCGAACGCCAAGCCCGAAGCTTGCGCGTTGTGCGAGAGCGGGACCAGCACCCAAAGTGTCGGCAAGACGTTTTCTTCGACCGAGTAGTTGTTGCTCGAAGGGCACGCCCGGGCGGGCGGCACCGCCGGGATGCTGCTCGCTGCGACGTAAAACTGGCCGTTATTGCTCGACGAATTCACTGCGACCCCCTCGTTGAGCTGAGGCGGATCGGCTATGCTCGCGATACCAATCAACGGCGGACCGTCGCCGAGCGCGTACTCATAAACCTGCTGCAGGTAACCGTTGCGGGCGTCGCCCTGATCTGTTACGAAGAGCGTTCCGCCGGCTACGGCGAGGCCGGCGGGATGGACGAGGTCTTCGGAGTAGGTTTGCACCAGCGACGCACCGCCCGGTGAGAACTCCAGTACATTGCCGCCGCCGCCGTTTGCGACGTAGACGTTGCCGGTTGGATCGACGGCGACGCCTTGCACGTCTGAAAGTCCTTTGGTGATCGCCCTAATCGGTGCGAGATTCTGGGTTCCAGAGTAGACGAGCAACTGCGAAACGCCGTGCTTCGTCAAGTTCGAGACGTAAGTGTAACCATTCGGCGCAGGCGAGCTGCGTTGCGTGCGGTGGTTTTCGGGGTGTACCCCAAGATTCGAAGGAATGAACGACGATTGTGACGCGCCGGCGCTACAACCGGCGAGAATCGCAACGGCGGCGTAACCACCGAACATATAGCGAGTCAAACTCGAGATCGGTTTCATGCGACTGCTCCTCCGCAAACACGCAAAGGCATAGGCCCTTGTCATTGTGTAATTCTGTCGCGATGACGTGAGCGCCGTAACACACATTGCATAACGGCAGGTTTGTGTTTGATATGCTCGACTTGCGGAAACGCTATGTTGACAAGGGTCCGCGTGCCGTTCTGCGTCTTATTTACAAGCGCAGGGAGCTTTTTTGTTTGCGTCCAACGGTCGCCAGAGGCCTTGCAACACGGCCTCGCGCTAGAGCGAAGCCGTGTGCGGGGCAGCGGGCGAAGCAGCGTCTAGTACGCCTTGATTCCGTTGGGGGTTCCCCACCCAGCGGGACCGGAGTAGGTCCCGAACTGTTTGGTTCCAGCCTGGCAGAGATACTCGCCGCCGCAAGAGCCGTCGTTGCCGATGCTGATGTAGTGCAGCTCCTTGTTGCGTTTCTTCTTGGAGAGCGTCCAGAACTTCTCCGCAGCGTTTTGGCTGCTCGCGTTGCCGGCGAGCCCGAAGACGCCCGCGGTTAGCGCCGCCGAGAGGTCCGTCCCTGAGCCGACGGTCCAACCGCCATAGCCGTACGAATCGTACGTCGCGACGTCAGCAGCGACGGCAGACACGTCGGCGACCGTGCGAGATGAACAGTCCGGATCGTGCTGCCACGAAGGCTTGGTGACGCCAGTCGCGCAGCCGGCTCCGCTGTCGTGCCACACGGTTTCGCGGTAGGTCGAGCCGGCCTTCAAGAGCACCGTACCGCCGACCGATACGACGCTTGCAAATGCGGCCGGTGCGCCGGGCTCGCAACATCCATCGGTGCCGGAGCTTGCGAGATAGACGACGCCCGGCGTGTCGAAGTCGGAACTATCGAGGCATGCGACCGAACCGGGGCACGTGAAGCCGTTGGTCACGATGTGTGCGCCGAGTTTTACCGCTTCTACTTCAGCGGCTTGAAGGTTGTTGCCGTTGTTTGTGTTCGCCTCGATCAGGTAGATCGTGCACTTCGGGCAGGCCGCCGAAACCATCTCGACTTCCTGGTCTTTGTTAACGCCCCAGCTGACGTTTCCCGACGGATAGTTGCTCGTTTGACCATCCTGGTTATATTTCGTGAAATTGGCCGTTCCGAGCCCAAATTCCGTGCGGTAGGTGGCAAGGTCCGAGGCGACATTAGGGTTATCGTATGCATCGACGATGGCGACGATCTGCCCCGATCCCTTGGTAGACGACGGCAGGTTGTAGCGCGTCTGAAGATCGCTCGGTCCCCAGCCGGCGGCAGCCGGGCTGATAATTCCTTTAGATTCAATCAGCCCCAAACACGTCGCTTCGCCGACGACTTGGGGACATGCCGGCGCTGCGGCGCCTTGTCCTCCGCCACCGCGTTGCAGCGGGAGCGCCATCGGTCCAACTGGCGCCTGAGCACCACTGCAGGCTGCAAGCATCAAGCAGGAGATGAAAAGTCCGATGGATCGCGTTGGTTGACCTCGCATAGTTGCTCCCTTCAAGACCAGCCCGGGCGTGCCGGAGGCCGTTGCGTCGAGTAGTTGACGGGCATGATTGTTTCACCGGCCTGCGACGGCCGTAACCTACAACCACCCATACAACCGTTCGCGCGGGCGAGTGAGGAGCTACCGAGAGAGCCCCGAATTATGAGGGCGCGATGGAAAACCGCGCGCGAGCACTGGACTCGTCGGACTTCGGGATGCTTCTGCGCCAATACCGGCTGGCCGCTGGGCTCTCGCAAGAAGCGTTGGCCGAACGCGCCCGGGTTAGCACCCAAGGAGTCAGCGCACTGGAGCGCGGTTATCGACGGACGCCCCAGCGCGAAACGCTCTCGCTCTTAGTTGGTGCGCTAGCGCTTAACGACGAGCAACGCGAGGAGTTTGAGGCGGCCGCAGCGCGTTCGGTGTTGCTCGGCCGCGGGGCCTCGGTGACCGTTGGGCCTTGGGCGGACGGCGCAAGCGCCGCCCTGCCTCTGGCGCTGACCAGTTTCGTTGGGCGAGAAGTGGAGCTCGACGAGATTGCCACGCTCGTTCTCGAGCATCGAATGGTCACGCTCACGGGGACCGGCGGCATCGGTAAGACCCAGACCGCATTGCACGCTGCGACCACAGTCTGCGGGTCCGCTGATGTAGCCGTCTGCTTCATCGGATTAGCGCCAGTTAGCGATCCTTCATTCGTTGTCACGACGATCGCATCGGCGCTACGTCTGCAAGAAGTGCCAAATCGCTCACTGCTCGAGACATTGCTGGCGTATCTGAAGAACAAAGCGCTGCTCCTCATTCTCGACAACTGCGAGCACGTTATTATAGAGGCCGCAACCGTTGCAGCCACGTTATTGACCGGATGCTCGCGCGTTCGTATCCTCGCCACCAGCCGCGAACCGCTTCGCGCCGCGGGGGAATACTGCTATCGGCTACCCTCACTGAGCCTTCCATCGCCGGAGGCCAGTCGTCAGTTGACTGTAAGTGATGCCACCGGCTATGGAGCGATCGTCCTCTTTACCGACCGCGCCTGCGCCGCCAACCATCGCTTCGCCCTTACTGACGAGAACGCACCGATCGTTGCGGAACTCTGCCGGCGCCTAGACGGCATTCCACTCGCGATCGAACTGGCCGCCGCTCGAGTGAGCCACTTATCGCTCAACGCGCTCGTGCAGAAACTCGACGATCGCTTTGGGGTTCTGACCGGCGGCGATCGGACCGCCTTGCCGCGACAGCAGATGATGCGCGCGACGATCGATTGGAGTTACAATCTTCTCGCTGCACCGGAGCGTCGGGTCTTCGAGCGGCTCTCGGTCTTCGCCGGCGGCTGCACGCTCGCCGCCGCGGCGGTGGTCTGCGGCGGTGAGCAAACCGCAGAGGTCGAGGTGTTTAACCTCCTCTCATCGTTGGTCGACAAGTCGCTCGTGGTGGCCGATCTGGACGGGATCGAGCCGCGTTACCGACTCTTAGAGTCCTTTCGGCAGTACGCGCGCGAAAAGTTTGCAACGCGCGCCGAACGTGACGGCGTGGTGCACCGCCACGCGATGGCATATCTCGAGTACGCCACGCGAGTTATCCAGAAACGCGACGAGCCTGACAATGCCTTTATCGAGATCGAGATGCAAAAGGAACTGGACAATTATCGCTCGGCGCTTCAGTGGACGCTGGCCGATCGGGGTGATGTCCTCTTGGGGCAACGACTGGCCGGGCAGCTGCCCGGAGTGTTTGGGGACTCGCCGGTTGAGGGACGTCGCTGGATAAGCTTAGCGCTTGAGCTCGTTGAGGAACAAACGCCGGCGAGCGTGCTTGCGGACCTATTTTATGCGCAGGCGCGTTTCGCCCACTATTTCGGCGGAACCTCAACCGAACTCGCGAGCAGCGAGACGGCGATTGCACACTACCGTGTCGCCGGCGACGAGCTTGGAATCGCTCACGGGCAAAGTCTCGCGGGTCACGCGCTGATGTTTTCAGAACGAGTTCCCGAGGCGCAGATAGTGCTGAAAGAAGCCCTGCAACGGGCTCGCGGATTAAACAATCGCCGATTGGTCGCTTACCTGGTACGCCTTCTCGGATACGCCAGCGCCCTGGATGGCGACCCTATCCTGGCTCGGAGCTACGTTGCAGAAGCCCTGTCGATCCTTGAGCCCCTGGGAAACAAGGTCGAAGTAGCGTGGGCGTTAGACGATCTTGGAGAACATGAGTTTTTATCAG
>DATHOO010000128.1:0-3259 GCA_035484815.1 Candidatus Acidiferrales bacterium | reverse complement strand
AGGGCGACTTCAGCTTTTCCAGTCGCAGGTCGGTGCGGTCGCCAACGGCCCCGAATGGGATGACCTCTCCTTTCCCGACGGCGTAATCTCGCTCTATTCAACGCAAAACCAGCGCGAAGACGGAATCGGCTACGACTTCGAGGACCAAGCCAACGACAAGACGGACTTTCGAGCCGGTGCGCAATACGACGTCAATGCGAGCAATATCTACCAGATCGTGCCGACGGTCCCGCAGGTCCTTACCGCCGCACCACGGTTGAATCAATATCTCGTTTATGTGAGCGACACGTGGAGTGTAACGCAGAACTTCTCGGCAATGGGTTCGCTGCGCTATGTTGGTCAGCACGCCCAGACGAGCGACAACCCGTCGGTCATCTACGGCGACGGTGCCATCGATCCACACCTCGCGCTCGCGTACACCTTCGCGGGCGTTAACGGATTGCGCGCAACCTTCGACCACAACTCGGTCCCGCCGCTGCCCCTTGAGGTTCAGCACACGTGCGAGCCGGCGAGTGAGTGCCCGAGTTTCCCGCTGGCGCCGGAGACTTCGGACGACTACGCCTTCTCCTACGAACGCGGCGGCCGAACGCAGGTGCGGCTTACCTACTTCGTCGAGCTGGAGCAGAACGTCATCGACGTGCTCCCGACCAACTATCGCGATGCCCTCAATGCCGGTGAAAATCCCAACGCCATCGGCGTTCCCACCAACGCCGGCCAGCTCCGCTCTCACGGCCTGGAGTTCTGGGTGCACAACGGGGGATTTACACTCAACGCCAACTACAATCACACGCTCTCGTCGAGCATCTATCAGTTTGCCTTCAACGACCTCAACGCGCCGGCGATTCTCGCCGGGCACCTCTTCCCGGCCAACTACATACCGAACTTCACGGCGACGGCCTCGTATGAGTTCGACTTCTTGCGCCATCGCTTACGCGTCACGCCGCTGCTTTCGTACGAGAGCGGCTATCCGTACGGCAACGGCACGATGGTCTGGGAAATCGTTAACGGCAAGCCGGTACAGGTTCCCAACGACAACTACGTCAATCCAGGGTACAACTATTACTTTCTACGGAATCCGGCGCGTCCATACAACGCCACGGCAAACCCCTATATCGCGAATCTGGGAACGGGTGAGGGTGCCGATCCGAATACGCTGCGTACGACGCCCCAAACGCTCGCATCGCTCCACGTCGAGGAGGATCTCTCGCCGCGCGTTACGGCGATGCTCGACGTAGTGAATCTCTTTGGCATCGCTACGCCGACGCAACTTCAAGGCAACCCGTACTTCATCGGTCCGCCCGGATACACCGGCGGCGACATCTATTACGAGCGGGCCTACGGCGCGCAGTATTGCAAACACTGCCTCTACACACTCGGCAACGGCGTACCCACCAACAACGGGCAGTCCCCCGCGGTACCATGGCAGTACGGGGTTGGCGGATACGTACCCGAAGCTTACCCGATGGCGCGCTCGGCCTTGATCCGTCTGCGATATCGAATCTAGGAGCTGCGACCTTTACTGGAGCAGATCGCTTATCTCGAAAACAAAGAGCCGTTGTAGCCGGAGACCCAACACTTCTTCCCGACGTAATCAGAAGTCGGCGCGGTAAGGATCACGACCCGAAGCGCGTCCGGCTTACGAATCTGTAGCACCTTAACCATGTCGCCGTCGGAAAGCCAAATCGAGCTGTTTTCTTCGATTGTATTTTGCTCTTGGCTGTCGCCGTCGTCCTCAAGCCAAACCTCGTACATGGATTCGTCGACAAAGCATGGCCAGTCGGCTGAAGACCGTTGGGTCGTTGCACTAGCGACGGTGTGAGTCTCGCCTACAGCGATCTCGGACGAGTGCGAACACGCGGAAGCGGCTGCCAGAAGGGCCAGCGCGAGCATGCGATTTGCCGTATAAGTCATTGGAACGCCATCCACCGTGTTGGTTCGACCTTCGAAACCGCCCGTTCCCCCGCCTACTCTGCCACAATGGTACGCGGAACGCCCGATAGAACGTGGCGAGCATAAGGAGGGACGGCGATGTGGGGTCGTTTGGCGGCTGCGGCGCTTCTAGCGGGCTGTGCAGTTTCGCAGAATTTGGTTTCCGGACAGGTGGCGACTCGATCGAAGCTCGGAGGGCTGGAACGAGCGACGACTTCTCAAGACCTCCTGTACGTCACGAACTCCATCACGGTTGACGTCTTCAGCTACCCACGCGGGAAGCTCGTTCAGACTCTACATGGATTCGACTTTCCCAAGGGAGTCTGCGCCGACGCGAAGGGCAACATCTGGGTTGCCGACACGTTTAATGATGAACTAAAGGAGTTCGCCCACGGCGGTAAATCGCCCGAGCAAGTACTAGCCGATAAGGCAGCGCGTCCGATGGGATGCGCCGTCGACCCCGTAACGGGCAACCTTGCGGTGATCAACGGGAGCAGTCCCGCGAGCGTGGCGATCTATCCGAAAGCAACCGGCGAAGCCGCGTACTATGTGGATAACGCGTTCGGCTCTTACGTCGGCTGCGTCTACGGTGACAACGGAGATCTGTTCGTCGACGGCCAAGGTGGCAATAGCGGACAAACATTCGAGCTCGCGGCGCTTTTGCCCAGCGAGCCCGCATTCGAGCCGATAACGATCGATCGAAGTATCACATTTGCCGGTGGTCTTGGCTGGGACGGCAAGCAGTTAGTGGTGGGCGACCACATCAGCGGAAACATCTATGAGTTCAGCATTTCGGGATCTCGAGGCCGCCTGCAACATACGACCAAATTGCAGGACAATACTTACACGTCGCAGTTCTGGATTCAGGATAGCGCAATCGTCTCGGGAAACTCCTATTATGGTGACGTGCATATTTGGCCGTACCCGAAGGGCGGCGATCCCACAAAGACCATTGTGCGGCGCGACTTTTTTCCGTACGCCGTCGCGGTCAGCGCTGGTACGAAGCAAAAATGAGGTCTTTCCGAAGCTGGGCGATGCGCAGGTTCGACGTTTTGCCACGCGTGGCAAAACCCGCAGCGTCGGCCCCGCCCACTCTAGCGATGCGGCGTTATGGCGAATCGTGCTCAAATATGGCGGGAGCGTGTAGGAATCGAACCTACCAGTCGCCTTGCGACGACCTCAGCGATTTTGAAGACCGTGCGAACCACCAGATCCGTACGCTCCCACGGTGAGATTAGGCCGCTTCGCGCAGTTATCTTCCGCAGCCCGGCGGCTGATCTTCCCGCGGAAGCTCCGTGCATGGAATCGCCGCGGGCCGTCCCGCCAGCAC
>DATHOO010000127.1:0-7436 GCA_035484815.1 Candidatus Acidiferrales bacterium | reverse complement strand
CCAAACGCCGACATATAGTAGTGTGCCGCCTGCTTGGCGTTGCCGACGTAGAACTCGACGTAGTCCCAGTCGATTTGTGCGAGGGGATTGCTGCGAGCCTCGGCTGCCGTACTCATCGCGAGCGGATTTGGCGAAGCCTCTCGACCGGCCCTGTCGAAAGCCGGGGGATGGCCACTTCGACGGCGGTGCATCCTTCGGTGCGTGCCGCGTTTGACGCACTGATCGACTATGCCGGACTCTTTCCACCCGCGCAGCTGAGCCAGCCGGCGGCAGAACGCGAATATCTGGCGGCACGCGCGGGCCCAAAGGCTTGGATGCTGGGGAGGTTTATCGTTCCCGCAGCCGGATTGACCGAGCCATCTACCCTTGGCGGGCCTTTCTCCGTCATCGTTGAGCCGCGTTTGGAGGCGCTCAACGAAGTGGCCGGCCTGCGCGAGCGCGGGCTTCATATCGAAGCACTCGAGATTCCGCTGCAAACGAGCCGTCCGGAGTCCGTCAAGCTGCTCGAAGAGGCGCTCTCGGTTGCGCGGCTACGCGATATTCCGGCGTTTGCCGAAGTATCGCGTTCGCAGGCCTGGCACGAGTCGCTCGCGGCGATGATGCACGCACTCGCTCGAGCCGGCGTGGGTGTGAAAATACGTTGCGGCGGCCTGACGGCGAGCGCGTTTCCGAGCGTCGAAGAGGTCGCTACGTTCATTACAGCTGCGCACGCTCACGGCGTGCCCTTCAAAGCGACGGCCGGCTTGCACCATCCGGTCCGGCACGTCGACCCGAACACCGGCTTCACCATGCACGGATTTTTGAATCTACTTGCCGCCGCGGCGCTCGCGCCCTCGTTGGAACCCGAAGCGCTCGCGGCGATCGTCGCGGAAGAGAACCCAAGCGCCTTTCAATTCGACGACGCGTCGTTTGCGTGGCGAGGCCATCGCATCGACGTGAGGAGGTTGGAGCAAACGCGGCGCAGCGGCTTCGTCGCCTATGGAAGTTGTAGCTTCGCCGAGCCGGTCGACGATCTCGTCGCACTCGGCATCCTGCCGTCGGCATGATCGAGTCGTGGGTACCGGTCTCGCCGGAGAGCGATTTCCCAATTCAAAATCTTCCCTTTGGCGTCTTTGCAGAGGGCGTGATGCAACGGATCGGCGTCGCGATCGGCGACGAGATTCTCAACCTGCATGCGGTCGCGGAGGCCGGTTTGTTCGATGACTGCTGCGAGCCCGAGTTGTTGCAGGCGCAGGTTCTCAATCCATTGCTTGCTGCCGGGCGAATCGTTTGGGGCGCGCTGCGCGAGCGTCTCACTGACCTCCTGCGCGCCGGCGGCGACAATCGGCTGCGCGACGCGCAGGCCGGTCGCTTCTTCGTGAAACGCAACGCGGTGGCGATGCGCGTTCCAATGGAGATCGGTGATTATGTCGACTTTTACTCGTCGATCGAGCACGCGACGAATCTCGGACGAATCTTTCGACCCAATGCGGAGGCGTTGTTGCCGAACTGGCGATGGCTGCCGGTCGGTTATCACGGACGCTCGAGCACCATTGTGATCGACGGCACGCCGGTGCGCCGGCCGCGCGGGCAACGCAAACCGCCCGATGCCCCGGAGCCGGACTTCGGCGAAAGCCGGCGCCTCGACATCGAGTTGGAGATGGGCTTCGTGACCGGGCCGGGTAATCGACTCGGCGAACCAATTGCCGTCGAGGATGCCTCCGAACATATCTTCGGAATGTTGCTGGTCAACGACTGGAGCGCACGCGACATTCAAGCCTGGGAGTATCAACCGCTCGGCCCGTTTCTCGGTAAGTCGTTTGCGACGACCATCTCGCCTTGGATCGTGACGCTCGACGCGCTCGAACCCTTTCGCGTGGAGGGACCGCTTCAGCGCCCCGAACCGCTCGGTTACCTTCGCGTCGACGAGCCCTGGGCGTATGCGATCAATCTTGCCGTGGATCTGCAAACGCAGCGCATGCGCGAGCACGGCACGCCGCCGGCAACGATCTCGCAAACGACCTTCCGGGACATGTACTGGAACGTCGCACAACAGCTGGCGCACGCTACCGTTAACGGCGCGGTGACGCGACCTGGCGATCTCTTTGCCTCGGGGACGATCAGCGGCGCTGCGCCGCACAGCCAGGGGAGTCTGATCGAGTTAAGTTGGAACGGCGAGCACCCGCTCGAGCTGCCCGATGGCGAGCGGCGCGGGTTTCTCGAAGACGGTGACGAGATCACGCTGCGCGGTTGGTGTGAAAGGCCGGGCGCGCGGCGGATCGGATTCGGCGCGGTCCGGGGCCGGATCGAACCCTAAGATACCGGCTGTTCGATCCACGAGCGGAAGTACTCGCGATCTTCGCAGTCGAGCGACGCTTCTGTAAGCTGCAGCGGTTTGAACGTGTCGATCATCACGGCAATCTCATCGGTGGACTTCTTGCCCAGGCTCGACTCGACCGCACCGGGTTGCGGACCGTGCGGAGCGCCGGCCGCGTGCAGCGTCAGCGAACCCTCCTCGACGCCACGGCGGCTCATGAAGTTGCCGCTGACGTAGTAGAGCACCTCATCGCAGTCGACGCTAGAGTGATTGTACGGCACCGGGATCGCAAGCGGATGATAGTCGAATAAGCGCGGCACGAAGGCACAGAACGCGGCGCCGGGCGCGTCGAAGGTCGCGTGCGCCGGCGGCGGCTGGTGAAGTTTGCCGGTGATCGGCGCGAACTCGTCGACATTAAACGCATAGGGATAGCAATAGCCATCCCACCCGATCACGTCGCACGGATGGTTTTGCACGACGTAGATCGCGTTGCGGTCGCCGCTGCGGACGCGTATTTCGTACTCGCCCTGATCGGCGACAGGCGGCCGCAGCGCCGGCACGCGAAAATCACGTTCGTAGTAGGGCGCGTGTTCTTCGAGCTGACCGAACTCGTTTCGATAGCGGCGAGGAATGGTGACTGCTCCGGTGGTCTCGTAGACGAGCATCCGTGTCGGTGAGGCCGGGATGATTCGAAAGGTCGTTCCGGTCGGAAGCAGCAGATAGTCGCGTTCCCGATAAGCGAGCTCACCGAACTGGGTCTCGATGACACCCGCGCCATGGTGGATGAAAAACAGCTCATCGCCGCCGGTATTTCGGTAGAAATACTCCATCGGCTCGCGCGCTTCGGCGACGGCGATGACGACGTCGGCATTGCCGAGCAACGGCGTCCGCGACTCGATCGGATCGGGGCCAAGGCGGAGCCCCGCGGATTTCAGGTGACGATTGCGCAGCGGCTCGTTTGCGACGAACGTCGCACTCGCTCGGTTCCAGGGGCGAACGTCGAGGGTTGCCGTCGGCGGCCGCAGGTGGTAGAGCAGCGAGTAGACGCTTTCAAAGCCTTTCGTCGAGAAGAGCTCTTCGGCATAAAGGCCGCCGTCCGGCCGGCGAAACTGGATGTGCCGCTTGTGGGGCACCGATCCTTCGCGCAGATACGAGGGCATCAGGGGCTCTCGCTCTCGACGACGACGGCGGTGCGCTCGCTCGCGTTGAAACCGTTGGTTCTATGCGAGCCGTCGCAGAACGGTTTCGTCAACGAGCCCCCGCAGCGGCAGAGCGCGATATTTGGCGTCTCGATCGTGTACGGGTTCCCGTCGGCATCGGTGAGGGTAATCGGACCGCGAACGAGATACGGCCCGCTCTCGCGTACTTTGATTGTAACTTCATCCATTGCGCGTCGGTGATTCGACGTTCGCCGAAACGCTCCTAATGGTGAGCGGCGGTAGCCGTCAGAACCGCGCGAGCCAGCACGTGTCCGCGCACGCGGCTCTCGAGCGCTTGCGCGCCCAGCGGCGCGTTGGTCGCGATGTGCGCGAGGTCGAGGGCGTAGAGGGTGATCGTATAATGGTGCGCCGGCCCCGGAGGCGGGCACGGCCCGTAATAGCCGGGCTTGCCAGCGGACGTGCTGCCGAGCTGAGCGGGGGAGAGCTTGGCGTCGGCGGCAAGCGCGTGCGCGCCGGCCGGAATGTTGTAGACGACCCAATGGTAGAACCCGCCCGGCATCGGCGCATCCGGATCGTGCATAACGAGCGCAAACGATTTGGTCCCCATTGGGCTCGCGCTCCAAGCAAGCGCGGGCGAGCGGTTTTGACCGCCGCAGTCGGTTGCCATGAGCGGCAACGGAAAGACTCCGCTCGATGGAACGTCGCTGCTTCGAATCGACATCGGCGCGCCTCCCGAGGCTAGAAGCGTTGCGACCAGCGTGAGGGCACGTAGCATGGGCGTATGGTATCATGGCGGGACCATGATGGGGGCTGGGCCTCACGCGGCGTAACCCCGCGAACCCCGCCAGAACCGGAAGGTAGCAACGGTAAGTAGGCCCTTACGGGTGCCGTGAGCTACCTGGCTCTCGTCGTGGCGACCTTTTACATTCCTTATAAACGATGCAGTCAGCAACGATCTATGCCATCGCCGGTGCGCTCGTGGGAGCGCTTGTGGCCTCTGCCGTCTATCACGTCGCGGTCGCGCGTCCGGCGTTAGCGCGCCTCCGTGAGTTACTCGACCTCCACGATGGGCTCATCGCGGGCGGGAGCGGCAACGCCTCGGTTCGGATGAATGCGCTCGAGGAAAGCGCTGCGCAATGGCGCACGTCGATCGAGCGCCTGAACGAGCGCGTCGGCGAGATCGAGGCCTTGGCCGGAACCGACCTTTCACGCGCCGGCTTCGTTCGCTACGATGCCTTTGCCGGAAGCGGCGCCGAGCTCTCCTATGCGCTGGCGTTGCTCAATCGTCAAGGCGACGGCGTGGTTCTCACGAGCATCTACTCGCGCGAAGATACGCGGACCTATGGAAAACCGGTGGCTGGATTCAAGCCGACGGTGCACGCGTCGTCCGAAGAGCTCGAGGCCATCGAGCGGGCCCGGCAGCCGGGATCAGCGAAGGGCGCGCCGCTGTGATCTCACTTCTTATGTGCAATCTGGCGACCGTGCTGGCCTATCTCGTCTGGATTTATAGCTTCGTGCTGCTCGGCTATGCCGTCGTCTCGTGGTTCCCGGATCTGCGCCGCTCGCGCTTTGCATACTATCTGGCGAGGCTGGTCGAGCCGGTCCTCGCCCCCGTACGTCGCATTATTCCACCGGTCGGCGGCCTCGATCTGGCCTTTCTCGTCGTGCTTCTCGTACTGCAGCTGCTGATTCGGCCGGCGCTGGGCGCGCTGGCCCTCAACGCCTGCATACCGATGTAATAAACACCCTTGGCGCTAAAATCCGAGCGGCCGCACCGGATCGACGTTGCCAGCAACGTCCGTAACTTTTGCATCATCGCGCACATCGATCATGGCAAGACGACGCTTTCCGATCGGCTGCTCGAGATCACACGCCCCTTGGGTTCTCGCGAGCTCGAAGATCAAGCGCTCGACGCGATGGACCTCGAACGCGAGCGCGGCATCACGATTCGCATGCATCCGGTGACGCTGGAGTATCGCGCGCGAAACGGCGAGCTCTATCGCTTGAATCTCATCGATACGCCCGGCCACGTCGATTTTTCCTACGAGGTCTCGCGGTCGCTCGCGGCCTGCGAGGGTGCGCTCCTGATCATCGATGCGGCCCAAGGCATCGAGGCGCAAACGCTTGCGAACTATCACTTGGCACTCGAACACGACTTGACAATCATCCCGGTGATCAACAAAATCGACCTCCCAGCGGCGGATCCGGAGCGTGTGAAAGGCGAAGTCGAGGAGCTGCTCGTCATGGAAAAGAGCGAATGCATCCTTGCCAGCGCGAAGAACGGCATCGGTATCGAAGAAATCGTCGAGGCGATCGTACATCGGATTCCGCCGCCGAAGGGTCACCGCGACCATCTGCGGGCGCTCGTCTTTAACGCGCAGTTCGATCCGTATCGCGGGGTGGTAAGTTACGTGCGCGTGGTCGACGGCAGCCTGGCGGCGGGAACGCGTTTCATGTCGATGGCGCACGAGCGCGTCTTCGAATGCACGGAGGTCGGTATTTTCGCGCCGCAGATGCGAGCGACCGGGTCGCTCGAGCTCGGCGACGTCGGCTACGTTATCGCCAACATCAAATCGCTCGGCGAGATCGACGTGGGCGACACCATCACCTCAGCGACGGATCCGGCGCACATTGCGCTCGCGAGCTATCGCAAGGCGGTGCCGATGGTCTACTGCGGACTCTATCCCAACGAAGGCGAGTACGACGGTTTGCGGGACGCGCTTGAAAAACTGAAGCTCAACGATGCGGCGCTCGTTTACGAGCCCGAGAGCTCGGTGGCGCTCGGCTTCGGTTTCCGCTGCGGTTTCTTGGGCCTGCTGCACATGGAGATCGTGCAGGAGCGGCTCGAGCGCGATTATGGGCTCGACTTGATCGCCACGTCGCCCTCGGTCGTCTTTCGCGTCATCCGTACCGACGGAACCACCATGACCATCGACAATCCCTCGAAGATGCCGTTGCCCAACGTGATTCGTTCGATCGAGGAGCCCTACGTTAAAGCCACGATCATCTCCCCGCCGGAGTTCGTCGGCACGATCATGGAGGTCACGCAAAGCCGGCGCGGCACGCTCGGCAACATGGAGTACCTGCACGACGGGCGCGTGATCCTTACCTACGAGATGCCCCTGGTCGAGGTCATCGTCGACTTTTTCGACGCCCTCAAATCGCGCACGAAAGGATACGCGTCGCTCGACTACGAGGTGATCGGGTACCGAGACGGCGAGCTCGCGAAACTCGAGATCCTGCTCAACGGCGAACCAATCGACGCGCTCTCGTTCATCGTCGCACGCGATAAAGCGGCCCAGCGCGGCCGGGCCATGGCCGAGAAACTCAAGGAGCTCATTCCACGCCAAATGTTCGAAGTGCCGATTCAGGTGGCGATCGGTGGAAAGATCATCGCGCGCGAAACCGTTAGCGCGATGCGCAAGAACGTGCTCTCCAAATGCTACGGCGGCGACATCACGCGCAAGCGTAAGCTGCTCGAGAAGCAGAAGGTCGGCAAGGAACGCATGAAACGGGTCGGCAAGGTTGAGTTGCCGCAAGAAGCGTTTATGGCGGTCTTGCGCCTGGGGTCGTGAAAGTCTACATCGCTTCGCGCAATGCCGGGAAAATTCGCGAGCTCAAAGCGATCTTCGCGAAATCGCCGCTACGGTTGAGCACCTATCGGAAGTATGCGGACGTGCTCGAGGTCGCCGGCAGTTACGCCGGCAACGCGCTTCTGAAGGCGCAGACGCTTGCGACGGCGCTGCGCGATGCGAGAATTTCCGCCGCCGTCCTAGCCGACGACAGCGGACTCGAGATCGACGCGCTCGGCGGGAGACCCGGAGTCTATTCGGCACGGTTCGGCGGGCCCGAACTGGAGTGGCCGCAGCGGCGCCTTGCGCTGCTCGAAGAGCTGCGCGGTATCCCGCCGTACCGCCGCACCGCCCGGTTCGTCTGCGCGCTGGCCTTTGTGGAGCCGAACCGCGAAGCGATCATCGCAA
>DATHOO010000126.1:0-9521 GCA_035484815.1 Candidatus Acidiferrales bacterium | reverse complement strand
GCGGCAGCGCGCAGTTTGAATCCCACCCATTGACCAGCACGAACTCACTCGAAAAGCGGGTCCACTGGCCGTAGGTAAACCCGACGCCGGTGCGCTCGAAACGATCGGATGGGCCAGCGGCAATCGGGCGCAGCCCGTCGTACCGGAAGGCGCTGAGCGTAAACGGTCCCATGGCTTCCTGCGCGTAGATCTCGGTGTCGACGCCGGTTGGCGCGAGGTCGCTCTGGCGCGTGTAGCCGGGACCAGCAAAGAGCTGCACGTTCAAACCACGCAGCGCATCCCCGGCGCTCAACCGCAGACCCATCGCCGGATCGAAGAAGTTGAACGGATTCTCGCCGACGGTTTGTACGTACGGCGTGTACGGTTGATAGGTGTCGCGGAAGGTCTCGGGATCGACGGGCAGCGGAAGCGTGAACTGGCCGCCTTGCAGAAAAACCGGAATTTTTGCCTCCCACGGATTGACGCGCTCGCTGATCCACGCATCCCGCAGCAACCCCGGCTCGCCGCCGTCCACGACATACTGCTCGACGAAGTAGTTCGCGCGCGAGCCGATCGTCGCCGACGAGAACGCTTCGATTTCATCCACGATCGTTTTTGGCAGCCCGGCGCCGTCCGGCCCTTCGCCCTGATATTCACTCGAGTTGACGACGTTGGCCTTGACCGAGAACGGCACCGCCGGCCCGGAGGATATCCCTGGGAAGCGTTCGCCGTTGGCCAAAAAGGCGGCCCCGAATTCATTAAGATGCGGAATCACGGAGTGGCACTTCTCGCACGTGACGCCGTACTGATGGGCAAAGAGCGGAATCGCGGGCGACCGCGCCGGGCGCTGCACAAGAAGAAGCACCAGGAGAAGCATCCAAAAGCCGGCCCATTTAAGCATGCCTCGCAATATACTTAGGTATTCCTAACAACCCTTCAGGAGGGTTTGGGCGCAAAGCCGCTCTCCGCGCAAAAAGCAGGGAGCCCTCGCTTGGCTAATATAGGGGAGGCCAGGCTTGCTTGGCGGATATCAGCGTCATGCTTGACACGGTGCTTATTGCTGTCGCGCTTGCAGGGCTTACCCTCATGGTTTATGCGCTGCGGATGATGCTGCGCAAGAAACCTCCGTGGCCGCTGTTTTCGGCGGCCGCGGCGCTGCTTATTGTCGCCGCAATCGGTGCGTTATTGGCGAACCGGCCGGCAGACCCGCTTGAAAAAGTTTCCGTTCACGTGGGGCCGCTCTTTTGGTTAAGTCCGGATCACCGCAAGATTGGAGTGCGCGACATTCGGTTGTCGGATGTAGCCTCATTTGAGGTGGACGTCTCTCTTGAGAATCGTTCCAGCGGTTCAATGGATGCGAGCGTTTGGGTTGACAAGATGTATATGACCGGCCCACATCCGGAGAATGGCGTCTCGAGCCTAAAGGATGAGACGAATCTTTGGATTGCCTTAGGAAATTTTCGCTATCTTCAACTCCCGCCGCATCATAAGCGGACCATTACCATTGGTTCGGACACCTTAAGTGGGAGCCGTTTGTCAGACATTTTGAGCGGACGCATGGCGTTCGTTTTTGATGGTGTTTGGGCCGTTAAAAATGGTAAGAATAAACCGCGATTCTTCCCGTTTTGCGGATACTTCAGGGGAGGGAACGCGCTACATGGTTGCTAGTAAGCGGGATGCTATTTGACGAGGGCGCTCTCGATCTCGGCCAGATACTCACGCTTCGTCGAAGCGTCGATGAAGGAGGCTTCGAATGAGTTTCTCGCCATCGCGATCAGCTCGTCGTCGGTAAGGGCAAGCGCCGCCGCACTCTCGCGGAAATTGTCGCCGGCGTAACCGCCGAAGTATGCCGGGTCATCGGAGTTGCAGGTGACCATCAAGCCGGCTTCGATCATGCGTTTGAGCGGATGCGCGGCTAGCGTTGGGACGACGCGGAGCCGGACGTTCGAGAACGGGCAAACTGTCAGAGGCACTTGCTCCTCGCGCAAACGAGCGACCAGCTTGGGATCTTCGAGGCTGCGTACGCCGTGATCCACCCGCGAAACCTTGAGCAGATCGAGCGCCTCCCAAACATAGGCCGGGCCGGCCTCTTCGCCGGCATGCGCGACCGTCAGAAAGCCGTTTGCTCGCGCGCGATCGAAAACCGCCCGGAACTTCGAGGGCGGGTTGTCGCGTTCGGCGGAGTCGAGTCCGACGGCGACGATCCCCTCTTGAAAAGGCAAGGCGCTTTCAAGCGTGGCCATCGCTGATTCCGCCGAAAGATCGCGCAGGACGCACATAATCAAATGCGAGCTGATGCCGACATCGCGCCGGCCGTCGGCGAGCGCGCGCCAAATGCCCTCGACCACCACTGAAAATGCGATCCCACGCTGGGTGTGCGCCTGCGGATCGAAGAAAAGCTCGACGTGGCGCACGCCTTGCGCATGCGCGCGCCGCAAATACGCTGTCGTCAGATCGTAGTAATCCTGCTCGACGCGCAGCGCCTCCACGCCCTGATAGTACACGTTGAGAAACGATTGAAGGTCGGCGAACTCATACGCTGCGCGTAGCGCTTCGACGTTAGGATACGCCAGCCGAATGCGATTGCGTTGCGCAATGGCAAACATCAGTTCCGGCTCGAACGTCCCTTCCACGTGCACGTGGAGCTCGGCTTTGGGAAGCCCCATGACGTCCATGCCGCCGGCTTCTCTAGTTTGCTACCGGTCGCCTACTAACCCGTTTTGACTGCGGACGCGTCGCCGGTCAAGGCATCGCACTTGGCGGCAAAGATGAAATCGCTCTCCGTCAATCCGCCGATTTTATGCGTCCAGACCTCGACGTCCAGACGTCCCCACGAAACGTGGAGGTCAGGATGGTGCTGCTGCTCTTGCGCCAACTCGCCGATTCGTATCGCTGCGTTCATCGCGCCGGCAAAGTTCGCGAAGCGATAGCTGCACGTAAGCAGCTTGATCGTGCCGTGCTTGACGTCTTCCCGCTCGACGACGTGCCAATCCGCACTGAGCTGCCGCAGCAGCGGCGCTATTTGCCCGTCGTCAAGCGGCGGGACCCCGCCGCGGCAAGGCACGCAGGCACGCTGCGCCAGCTCGCTCATAGCGACTTGCCGAGATCGGGCTGAGCGGAACCGAAGGTGTAATTTGTAAAATCGGCGTCTGCGGTGAACGCCATGTGGGGCTCGTCGATCGTTGCGTTCATGGTCGTCGGCAGCAGAAAAGCGCCGACCTTGCTTAAGGCGACGGCGCTCTGCACGTGCGTGCCGTCATTGTACGTAGCATCAAGCGTCCGCGCGCACCCGTGCGGTCCGATTCCGACGGTGGCGCTCACGAGCGTCGGATCGTTGAGAGCGTGCAGCGCAAAGAGGGTATTCCCGTCGCGCTCGCCGATCGGCGTATACGTGTATCGCTTCGGCCACATCAACGGATCAAGCATCGAGAGGTCGGCATCTTGCTGCTTCCGCGGCGCAAACCACGGTATTTTCATAAAGTGCACGCTGTAACTTTGACCCGGCTGATAGACACCGACGCCCTGCATGTGAAACCGCAGCCATGGAAAACTGCGCATCCTCATTCCGACGTCGAGCTGAAATGTGTAGCTCGGCGGATCCGGTTCGGTATCGAACGGGAGTCCCGTGCTCGGCGGGGCCGCACTGCCTCGACCCGCAGGCACAAGCGCGAGTAGTACGAGGTAGGCGCCGCCGGCAACGGCACTCTTCGTCACATGCATTGTAACGAATGTAGCTTCGGAATCACTTGTTTTAACTCCGCCCGGTTTCCGCCAAGTTTTCACCGGGCAAAGAACCGGTTGATGGCCTAATCACGAGCAATACCGTGGCAGTGGCCTCTTGCCGTCCAACGTAGCCGGGCTTACTCGTCTCCGCTCAGAGCGGGCCTACGGAACCTCGGCCTCCATCTCCTCGGGTTCCTCGACCGGTTTGAAGAGCGACTGAGCGATCGCGGTGGGGACGACGGCAGTTAAGATCACGACCGTCACGAGAGCGGTGTACTGCGCTTGATTTATGTAATGATGCGTAAGTCCGTATAAACTCGAAATCGTGCCGAACGTCAAGCCGGTCGCCATCATCAGCGTCAAGTAGTTCGCGTTCGTCGCACTGTAACGGAAGACCATTCGCGCCAACGGGAGCACGCCGGCGAATTTCGCGCCGACTTTCACGAAGAAGAGGGCCGCGATCAGCCCGATGCTCGAGAGTGCGGCGCCAAACTCGATGTACGTTCCGGCCTTGAGGAAGTAGAATGGCGCGAGCAGCGCCATCGTCATGGTCTGCAGGCGCCGCTTGACGTCGGGCATCGCGGTCATCATCCCGGCGCACGCGAGGCCTAAAAAATACGCGGGCAGCACGCCCTCGCTCTTGGCGTACGTCGCCAGCGCGGCCAGCAGAAAAATGACTGCAAAGAGCACCCGCAACGCGGGTTCGCTGACGTAGCGGCGCGTACGATGGATCGCGTACGGAAGTACTTTGGGAATGACGACTACCGCGACCGCGATGCCGGCGGTCAATCCGGCCAGCCAAAGATTGTAGTTGGCGAAGAGCAGTCCGAGCGCGACGACCGTCCCCAGGTCGGTGAAAAAGCACGCCGCGAGAATTAGTTGACCGAACTCCTTTCCGGCAAGACCCGATTCGATCATCACCGCATAGACGACGGCGACGGAAGTGGTCGACATCGCGATACCCGCAATCTTCGCGGCATCGGGCGTCCAATGGGCGATCCAATACGTGTAGGCCATCGCCGCGACGAACGGCGCGCCAAACGATGCGGCGCCCAACACCGACGAGGGCAGCAGCTGACGTCGTAAAACGACCGGATCGATCTCGGCGCCGGCGAGAAAGGTGAGCAGAATGCTTCCGAAGCCGGCAACGAAATCGATCCAGGCATTTGTTCTCATCGCGATGAGATTGCCCGCCAGCATGCCGACGACGATCTCGACCAGCGCGGCCGGCATCTTCAGCCGAATCGCCAAGAAACCGCTGGCCGCAGCGAGCGACATCCAAAGTCCCGCGGTTAGCCACATAAAAAAACTCCCGTCAAAAGCGAAGTTTGAACAGGAGCCATCAGCCACTCGGCGGTTAGACGGGAGCTCCATCCCGTTGCGTGCCGACTTCTCAGCCGAACCGCGATTTCCCTTGACGAATCAGCTCGGCAATTTGTTGGGGTTGCTCGACGATGGCATAGTGCGCGCCGTCGGGCAGCACGACGTATTCGGCATTGGGGAGGAGCGCGGCGACGTTGCGTTTGACCGATTCGGCCGCGTCGTGCTCGGGAGCGATGACCAACGCGGGCGCTTTGATTCGCCGCGTCGCGTCGGCAAAGTCCGCAAAACCCCAAGACGCAAACGATTCCAATCCGGCTTCGCGCGGCGTCAACCGGGCGACGGCGCACAATCGATCGAGCGTCGCGGCGTCGTGCTCGGCGCTGAGCGTGCGCGTGAGCCAGTGTCGCACGACAACCGGATCGCCCGCGGTTGACCGTAAGTACTCCACGCGCCTCTCTGAGAAGCCGCCGCCGCTCGCCGGAACGGGCGCAATTAAAACGAGCCCTTGCGTCGCTTCGGGATAGTCCACCGCGAAACGCAGCGCAACGGTGCCCCCCATCGAATGCCCGACGATTACAACCGGCGCGACGTCGAGCGCTGTGACCAAATCGTGAAGATCGGCGGCCAAGCGTTCGAGGCCGTACGGCCCCGGCGCGCCGTTCGAGTCGCCGCTCCCGCGTTGATCCACCGTGATCGCGCGAATCTCGGGGGCGAGCGCAGCGACGATGCCGCGCCAAACCGAGCGATCGCCTTGCCAGCCGTGAACGAAAACGAAGACCGGCGCGCCCGACCCGCTGTCGGAGTAGGCGAGCTCGGCGCCATCGCTTGCGCGAAAACGTTTCACGTTCGATGCGGGATTACTTGGAAACCGCGCTTACTTGATCGGCGGTGTGCGACCGCCGCGATCGGCCCAAGAAGAGTGATACTTGGGCGCTGCACGGCTACTTTTAAACGGGCCGCTCGCCGAGAATCGTGGCGCGCCGCACGCGGCGGCTCGCCGGAAAGTAGTCGGCCAGGGCGCAGTGTTGCGTCCAGCGGTTATCCCAAAAAGCGACGGTGCGCGGGCGCCATCGCCAACGGACCTGAAACTCCGGTTGTGCCATATGCTCGAAGAGAAAGCGCAACAGCATGTCGCTTTCTCGAGCCGAAAGACCTTCGATATGCGAGGTGAAGTCTCGATTCACAAAAAGCGCCTTACGGCCTGTCTGGGGATTCGTTCGAGCGATGGGATGAGAGACCGGTGGATGTTCGGCACACACTTGCTCGCGCAGGCTTTCGATGCCCAGAGCCCGGAAGCGCTCCGCGGTAAAGTTCTTCGCAAACGAGTGTACGGCGCGCAGTGTGCAAACCAGCTCTTTGATCGGCGCGGCCAGCGTCTCGTAGGCAAGGTACATATTTGCCCATAGTGTATCCCCGCCCACCTCAGGAATCTCCTCGGCGTAAAGGACTGCCGCTTTCGGCGGCTTCTCGAGATACGTAACGTCGGTGTGCCACCGGTCGGCGTTGGCGCGATGCGTAGCGTCGTGAGCTAAGATCATGACTTCCGGAGCCTCAGGCTCGCCCGGGTAGAATGGATGCGTGTACAATTCTCCAAAGCGAGCCGCGAAGTCGCGTTGCTGGCGCGGCGTAAGCGACTGCTCGGCGAAAAAGAGGACGAGGTAGCGCGACAGGGCGTCTAGGATCGTCGCTACTTCCTCGTCTCCCAGTGGGGCGCGAAGGTCGAGACCTTCGATCGTGGCACCGATCGCGGGCGTCAGTTGTCGAATCTTTAGGTTTGCGGATGTCGCTGTCACCTTTCGACGATACGGCATCTCCGCCGGCCCGCATACGTCCCCCGGATATTCTTGGCACTCTCAAATGGAGGGCGGGTCGAATGCCGCGGCGGAGCAGCGGCCTCGCAGCAGTTCGGCGAGACGCCATTCGTCGCGGTCGTAGCACCGATCGAGTTCGCGTGCCATCTTCATCGAAAGCAGCAAGTCGTAGGGCGAGACGAACCACTCGGAAAGCTCCATGCACTCAGCCGCCGCCTTTCGGGCGACGCGGCGGTGTCCAAGCGCGGAGTGGCAGCTCGCGAGAACGCGCTGGCACCGCGCCCGCCCTTTTGAGCTTCCGGCGGCTGTCGCTTGCTCGAGCGCGCGCGCTGCGAGTTCTAAGGCCGACGTCGCTTCGCCGGCAGCCCGAAGTGCGTCGGAGCGCCAGTATTCTCGCGCGCCGAAAAACGCGAGACCCTCATCGCCCTCGGCCTCCACGACGGCCAGCGCCAATCTGGGCCGGCCGAGCATCGTCAAGGCGTGCGCGGTGTCGACGGCCAAAAAGTTTGTCGTTCGTGCCGTGAGCCGAGAACTATCGATGCGAGCAATCCAGCGCCGCCATCGAAGTGCCTGTTCGTACTGCAAGCACATCAGATTGAGATTGATAAACTGTACCGCGATGTCGCCGACGACTGGTATCCAGCCCCTGCTTAACGCGATTCTCAAGCATGCCCAGAGCTTTTCCAGCGCGACGTCGACGTTGCCGTATTGGCGTGCATCGCGCATCACGTAGTTGGCGCGAACGAAAAGTCCAATGGGTGAGTCGGCCAGCTGCGAGCGTTCGATGACGTTTACCGCCTCGCGCGCAGCGTTGCGAGCCGCGCTCCACTCTCCCTGATGGTCGTGACTCAAGGAGAGAGCATGCAGCGTCTTCGCTAGCACGCGGCTGCGCCGGCGACCTTCCTCCCCGGAAGCGGACGCTTTATTGAGAACTTCAAGCGCCTGCTGGTATCGCTGCTGCTTCTTCGCATGCGAGGGCTCGAGGTCACCCGCGACGAGCTCGCATTGCGCCACGACCGATCGATCGAGTCTCCTGTTTTCGTTCTTGCAGACCAAATCGATCCATTGCAGCTCGGATTGGGCGATGGCGGTTGCGCCGCCCTCAACCGCAATTTCAGCGGTATCGATTGCCACGGCGATTCGGTACGGTATCGAACGCTTGACGTTTCCGCGCTCTTGCCGGAGCACCCGCAAGGCTTCGGCGTAGCCGCCGACGTTGTGCAGGCCGATCGCCAGGCACGTCGCCGTAGATCCGCTGACGGCCGGCTCGTTTTCGCTTGAAGCCGCCGGCCGGCCGCGGGTCGCGCCGGGATTATCGGAGGCGTACTCATCCTCTCCGACCACAAAAGCGGCGAGCTTGAACAGCGCGGCGCGATGGTCGCGAAAAAACTGCCGCCGCGATAGGCCGACGTCGCGGCAGATACGATCGACGGATTCGTGCTGCAGATCGTAACGCGAGACTACCGCGCGCATCCGGGTCGGTAATCGGAAGAGGCTTACGCCGATCGCGCGATCGATTGATTCGGCGAGATCTTGCGTCTCCGTGCAGCACACGCGCGCGACCGCCGGATCCTTACGTAATAACCGCCGAAACGCGGCCAATTGCGCCGAGCCCCTGTGCAGAAGACCATCTCCTCACCGAGTGTAGTAGCAATAAAAACTTCGGGAGACGCCAACTCCGCACCTAGGCGCCATCACAAAACGACAGTTATGCAAACCAAGCACCGTTAGCCGCTTGCGCGAAATGGCACTCTCGCTCGCTCGGAAGCCAACTTCAACGGGCCGGTGCCACATTCGCTCACCTGGGCAGCATCGCCGACGCAATCCATTGCTACGTTCTAGCCAGCATGCCGCATCGTCTTAACGGAGCGACCTAAAAATGCATCGGATGCCGAGGATCAAAGCCGGCTTGCCGCAACGTGTGTTAACCGCTTGCATCGCGTTCTGCGCGCTCGCGGGTTGCGGCGGGGCAGGATCGCCACCGCCAATGGCGGCCGGCGCGTTGCCGGCTGCGCGGGTACGCCAGAGCGCGCGGGTTTATCCGTCGTACCGGACAAACGACACGATGCTCTTCGTCGGCGATACCGGGAACCAGTACGTCGCCATTTATCGCGCGAGCAAGCTGAAGAAGAATCCGATCTCAGTTGCCCTGATCACCGATTCAATCTGCGGTCCGGCCGGCATGGCTTTGGACAAGCAAGGCACACTTTACGTTGCAAACAGCTGCGGCTCGCCACCGGAGGTGACCGAATATCCTAAAGGGCAGACGACCCATTCCGTTGCGATCAGCGACGGCATCAACTACCCCGAGGGCCTTGCCGTCGACAAGAATGGCACGCTCTATGTAACGAGCTATCCTAGCGCGGTTGTTGAATACGCCCCTGGTTCAACGTATCCGTCGCAGACGATTACCGGTGGCGGCCTCTCCGATCCATATGGCCTCGGTCTGGACGAAAAGCAGAACCTCTACATCGCCGACATGGACGCGCACGCGGTATTCGAGGTTCCCTACGGAACCACGAACGTCGTAAATCTTAATCTGCAGGGCGTCGACTCGCCCGTCAACGTGAAGTTCGACAAGTACGGCAATCTCTGGGAGGCCGACAACGGCAACAACTATGTGTCCGGATTCGTTAACGTCTATCCACCTGGATCCCAGACCCCGAGTGAGACGATAAAGGGGTT
>DATHOO010000125.1:0-2521 GCA_035484815.1 Candidatus Acidiferrales bacterium | reverse complement strand
ATCGGGGCGCAACCTGGAGTAAAGCTGTTCGACTCGATGGGAGGATGGCATACAGCGATAAACCGACGCTCGTTCTCGCGGCGCGAGGAAAAGATGTTTACGTCGCCTATAACGTGCGCTGGTCGCTCTACGTGTCGGTGTCGCACGACTACGGTGCGACATGGCTGCCGGCCATGCGAGCGACGACGCGTCGGCTTTGGTACTTTCCGTACAGCGGGACGGTGGGGCGCCACGGAGCGATCTGGTTTGCCGTCGACGGCGAGTCCGGAAGGAAGGAGCGCGGCGAAGGACACGTCGAGCTCGTTACCTCACCCGACGGCGGAATGACATGGCGCGAGATTCCATTCGCCGTGAGTTACAAGGGAGAGACCTGCAAAGTACATCATTGTTATCCCGATTTCTACACGGCGGAGGATGCCGTCGCCGCCGACGGGCGCGGAAATCTGGTCTTCGTTTTTGCAATGAACGCTCGCAGACATGGGCCGAACGCGCTCTACGTGAGCCGGTCGAACGACGACGGCGCCACATGGAGCGCGTCACGACTCGTCAACGCGGCGGGAAACAACACGAGCCCCGCGATCGCCGCCGCGCCCGACGGCAGTTTTCGCCTTGTCTGGCAAGATAACCGCAACGGCCCGAAGGCGTGGAACACGTGGTATTCAGCGAGCAGCGATCGCGGCGCGAGCTGGAGCAACGCGATCAAGCTCTCCGATCAGGGCTTCGGCGCGCCCTATAAGCATGCGGCGGGCTACGATTTTCCGTTCGGCGATTATCTCGGGCTGGCCGTGGACGCGCACGGCGTCAATCACGTCATCTGGGGAGAGGGGTCGGCCGTCTATGTTCCCGGCGGCACGTGGTGGACCCGCGGATTGTGACGCGGCCGGCCGGGACGCTGCACGTCACCAACGGTGACGGCGCGCTATATCTGCTCAAAAAGTCGGGTATGCTCGGCACGCACGTCGCGTGGCGTGACGCGCTCAATGAAGGGCCGGTGCCCTCGGGTTTGTCGCTCGAGGAGACGAGTGCCTTGCGGGCGCGATACCTATCGGAACGCGGGTACGGTAATCCAATCAAGTTGTTCCACGAGTTCGAGCGCCGCGACGCGCAGTTGCGCCATGCCGAGGAGTTCGACGAAGTTGTCCTGTGGTTCGAGCACGATCTCTACGATCAATTGCAGTTGCTGCAAGCGCTCACGGCGTTAGAGGAGCACGATCTCGAGCCGGGGCGAATATCGGTCGTGCAATGCGACCATTATCTGGCCAACATGACGGTCGACGAGATCTTTCCACTCTTTGCGAAGCGGCGCACGGCGACGCCGGCAATTTTTAAGTCGGCGCGCCGGACCTGGGAACGCTTTACTTCCGACTCTCCCACCGATCTCTATGCGGCAGCCGGAGAGGATGCAATCGGCCTTCCGTTCCTACGTATGTCACTGCAGCGACTCTGCGAAGAGTATCCCTGGAAGCGCGACGGGCTCTCACGGTCGCAGCGACAGGCACTCTACGCCGTCATCCAGGGGCCCGGCAGGCCCGCTGAGCTTTTCGCGCGCGCGCAGGCTCGCGAAGAAGCATACTTTCTCGGCGAGCGAGGCTTCGCGCGAATGCTCGAAGACCTTGGACGCGGCGCCGGGGCGCTGCTGGAAGAAGAAGAGGGGAAGCTCGTTCCCACGGTACTAGGCCGGCGCGTGCTAGCAGGGGACGCCGATTGGCTCGAGGACCATGCGATCGATCGATGGATCGGCGGCGTTCATTTAGTGCCGAGCAACGTTACGCGTTGGGACGACGATGCGGGTTGTTTCGTCTCCGGCAGCGAAGGGCCAAGCCTTAATGACGCACGATGAGTTAGGCATTGATCTCAAAACCGAGGACGGCGGTGGAACGCTAATTTTCAAGCTGCGCGGAAGCCTCGATCTAGCGACCTCTCCCACGGTTCGCGCCGCGTTGAGCGAGGCGACGGAGAAGGGCAGTCATCACCTGATCGTAGATCTTACGCAGCTCGAGTTCCTCGACTCGACGGGTTTGGGCGTACTGATCGGTGCGCATCGGCGCGCGGCTGAGCGCGGCGGTTCGTTCCGGGTCGTCATCAGCGACGGTCCCATCGCGCGTTTGCTGAACATCACCGGTTTGATCACGGTCTTCGCGGTGTATCACTCATTGGAAGACGCGCGCAGCGATCACGAGCGGGTCTCCTCGACGCTCTAACGATACGCGTCGTCGAGAAGTTCGACGATGTGCTTTACCGAGGCCTGATAACGAACGTCGCGTAATCCCGCCTCGACTTGCGACGCACAGCCGGGATTCGCGGTCGCGACGATCTCCGCGCCGGTTTGCCGGATCGCTTCTACTTTCCGGCGTGCAAGACGCGCCGACATTTCCGGCTGCGTGAGGCTGTAAATTCCCGCGCTGCCGCAGCAGACCGCGCTTTCCCGCATCTCGATGAGGCGGAGGCCGGGGATGCGCGCGAGCAGCCGGCGCGGGGCTCCCGCTACTCGCTGCGCGTGCGCGAGATGACAAGGTTCTTG
>DATHOO010000124.1:0-7994 GCA_035484815.1 Candidatus Acidiferrales bacterium | reverse complement strand
CGCATGCGCAGGCGGTGTGAATGTCGGCGACGTCGACGCGCGCGCGTTGCGCTCGCAGCTGGTCGCTGATGGGGTTCTGCTGTGAGTTCCGCGCTTGCATGCGCCGCCGCCTACGGCATTGCCGTGCGCTTTGCCGATCTGGGCGATTGGGACGAGAGCGAACTGCGTTCGGAGTACGATGCCGCGGTGCCGGAAATTCGGCTGAACATCCGCGTGGCCGAAAAACTCGCGACGCGCGAGCTCGGTGAGTTCGTTGCACTTGCCGTGGGTCACGAGCTCTACCATCATCGCGAACGAATCGGCGAGGTTCCCGTGCTGGGCGATCGCGCAGCGCGCGAATCGGCGGCGGCGGCGTTCGCGCGCGTGCTACTGGAACGGCCGGCGTGAGCTTGGTGGCAGGGATCGATGGCGGCCAGAGCTCGACGATCGCGGTGATCGGCGACGAGCGCGGACGCATTCTCGCACGCGGCGCGGCCGGACCCTCCGACGAAGTCGGCGCAACCGCCGACTCAACGCGCTTGCGCGACGCGCTTGCCGCTGCGCTTGCCGACGCGCGGCGCCGCGCGAATTTGCCTGACGAGAGCATCTTCGACGCGATCGTGGCCGGAGTAAGCGGGTACGATGGCCGCGTCTACGGGCGCGCACCGCAGCTTCCGTCCACGCGGGTTGTGCTGATGCACGACACGCCGATTGCGCACGCCGGCGCGCTCGGTGGCCAAGCGGGCGTTGTCGTCATCAGCGGCACGGGGTCGGTCGTCTATGCGCGCGCCGAAGATGGCACGTCGCGCACGCTGGGAGGTTGGGGATTCCTCTTCGGCGACGAGGGGAGCGCGTTTAGAATCGCAAGCGATGCGCTCGCCGCGCTGTTGCGAGGCGACGACGAGGATGATTCCTCGCTTGCCGGCGAGCGCGATGCGGCCTACGAGTTCTTTGGGATGCGTTCGTTGCGCGGCATCGTGCACGCGTTTTACAAAGGAGCGATCACGCGAAGCCGGCTGGCGTCGTTCGCACCCACGGCGATGCGCTTCGACGTTTTTCGAACGTTGGCGAATCAGGGCGCGGATCGGCTGGTGGCGCTGGTCAGCCGGGCGATCGGCGACGGCGCGCCACCGCGCGTCGCGCTGGTCGGCGGCGTCTTCGCCGACGCCGGCTTTCGCGAACGCGTTCGGGGCGGCATTCTTGCCGCGGTGCCGGAGGCTGAGGTCGTCGAACCCCGCTACGATCCGGCCTGCGGCGCGCTGCTGCTTGGCTATCGCGAGCTCGGCTTCAACATATCGGAGCTGCATCCGTGACGCTGCTCGAAACGCTGCGCGGCGGATTGATCGTCTCGGTGCAGGCGTGGCGCGGATCGGCGATCGACGATCCGTACGTCATCGCCGCGATGGCGTGCGCCGCGCAAGAGAGCGGCGCCGTTGCCGTCCGGATCGCGGGTAGCGAGCATCTGCACGCGGTCCGCGCGCGCGTGGCGCTGCCGATCGTTGGTTTGATCAAGCGCGAATATCCGGGGTTCGAGCCGTACATAACGCCGAGCGCCGCCGAGATACGCGAAATCGTCGCGACCGGCGCCGAGATCGTGGCCTTTGATGCGACGCCGCGACCGCGGCCGGGAGGCGACGACGTCGGCAGGTTGATCGCCGCAATTCACGCGGAAGGGCGACTGGCACTCGCCGATTGTGCCACTGCAGCCGATGGGGTTGCGGCCGTAGCCTCGGGCGCTGACCTGGTCGCGACCACGCTTTGCGGGTACACTGCCGAGACCGCAGGGCAAACGCTGCCGGCGCTTGAGCTCGTGTGCGAGTTTGCAAAACTGCAGCGGTTTGCGGTCTGTGAGGGAGGGGTACGCTCGCCGGCCGAGGTCCGCGCGGCGCTCGACGCGGGAGCCGACGCCGTCGTCGTCGGAAGTGCGATTACAAATGTCGATTGGCTGGTTCGTGAGTTTGCAGGGGCTGCCCAGGGAGCCTCTTAACAGCCCGTTTAGTAGGTGCGCGCGTCCGGCGCGGAGCTTATAATTGCTACACGAGGAGAGAGCCACTTTTGGTTGAGGATAGAGCGGAGCCGACACGTCTCGGCCGTGGATTCTGGACGGCTACGGGCGTTCTCGCAGTTTTGGCGGTCGTCTCGATCGTCTTCTGGTATGAATTTCCGCTTGAAAGCTATCTACCGGCGGCGATCGTTACCGCCCGACAGGTCGATACACTCTTTCGCTTCATGGCCGCCACCGGCAGCGCGCTCTGGATTTTCGTGGCCGGCTACATCCTTTATTTTTCGATCGCATTTGGCGCGAAGGCGACCGATCCGCCCGACGCAATCGGGGTACAAGTCCACGATAGTTACAAGCTGGAGTTCTGGTGGACGGTCATCCCGTCACTTTTCGTCGTCCTGCTCTCGATCGTTAGCGTCCGGATCTGGTACGAAGTCATGCTGGAACCGCAAACCGGTCTCGTCGTCCAAGCGATCGGACATCAATTCTATTTCTCGTTCCGGTATCCGGAGATCAACGGTGAGGTGACCAACGAGATGCACCTCCCGGTCGGCGTGCCGGTGACGCTAAACCTTACCTCATCGGACGTGATCCACGGTTTCTGGGTGCCCGCGATGCGGTTGAAGAACGATACGGTCCCCGGTCTGGTCACGAGCATCCGTTTCACGCCGCGTCTCACCGGACGCTATCCGATCATCTGCACCCAGTTTTGCGGCGTGCTTCACAGCGAGATGAACAAACAAATACTCGTGATCGAACCCAAGCCCGCATTCGACAAATGGTACCGCCTCTGGCAGCAGAAAAATGCTCACGTGAGCAACGCGCTTCCGGCCGCAGGCGGCCAGGCGATCGCGCTCCAAGGCGGCAACATCGCGACGGGCAAACAACTCTTCGGCCAAAAGTGCTCGGCCTGCCACAAACTGGCCCCGTTCGATCAAAAGCTCGTCGGTCCGGGGCTCCTGGGCGTGCTCCACGACCCTTCGCATCCCAACCTGGTTGACGGCAAGGCGGCGACGCCCCAGGATGTCGCCGGCATCCTTCAGAGTGGTTTCACCGGGAGCATGGGGACGATGCCCAACGCCGCCGCGAACAACCTGACGCCGCAGGATATCACGGATCTCGTCGCATTTCTCAACTCGCTCAAATGATACAATCGAAAGCACTATGACAGCAGCAGCGGTTCACGCAGGGGGCCTTGCCGACCACATCCATCCGGAACCTCAGGGTTTCGTCCGGCGGTACGTCTTCTCGCTCGATCACAAGATCATCGGCATCCAGTACCTCATCACCGGCTTCGTCTTTTTCATGCTCTCGGGATTGCTTGCCGAAGCGATCCGCACGCAGTTGCTCAATCCGAACGGCGGCTTCGTCGCGCCTCAAACCTACAACGAAGTTTACACCATTCACGGCAGCGCGATGGTTTGGCTGGTCGTGATTCCGTTGCTGACCGGAGGATTCGGTAATCTCGTCTTTCCGGTGCAGATCGGCGCGCGTGACGTCGCATTCCCCTGGCTGAACATGCTCAGCTTCTGGATCTTCCCGGTCGCGGGTTTGATGCTCTTCTCGTCGTTTTTGATGGGCGCTCCGACGGCCGGGTGGATGGAGTATCCGCCGATTTCGCTGCAAGGCGCCGCCGGTACGTCGATGTGGTGCGCCGCAATCTTTTTGGTTGGGGTCAGCTCGACGATTACCGGCATTAACTTCGTCGTTACGATCTTGAAGATGCGCGCCCCGGGTATGACCTTCACGCGCATGCCGCTCTTTGTTTGGGGACAGTTTGCGACGGCGCCGTTGCTCATGATCGCCACGACGGCGCTCGCGGCGGCGTTGGCGGCGCTCTTCATCGAGCGCGAGTTTGGCGTCCCGTTCTACGATCCGACTAAGGGCGGCAGTCCGGTTATGTGGCAGCACATGTTCTGGTTCTATTCGCATCCGGCCGTCTACATCATGATCCTCCCGGGGTTCGGCATCATCTCCGAAGTGCTCCCCACTTTCGCTCGCAAGCCGATCTTCGGCTACAAGCTGATTGCGTTTTCGTCGATGGCGATCGCATTGATGGGGTTCATGGTCTGGGCGCACCATATGTTCACGTCGGGTCTCGCCCCATTCTTGCAGCTACCCTTCATGATCTTGACGTTTGCGATCGGTGTGCCGACCGGCATCAAGATCTTCTCGTGGACCGCGACGCTTTGGGGCGGAAAGATCCACTACACCACGGCCATGCTCTTCGCAACCGGCTTTGTTGCGCTCTTCACGATCGGCGGAATCACCGGAATCTTTTTGGCGGCGATTCCCTTCGATCTGCACGTTCACGGCACGTACTTCATCGTCGCGCACCTGCACTACGTTCTCGTCGGTGGAAGCTTGATGGCGATTTTCGCCGGCATGTATTATTGGTTCCCGAAAATGTCGGGACGGCTGATGGACGAGCGGCTCGGTCACCTGCACTTTTGGCTCTTCTTCATCGGGTTCAACGGAACGTTCATTCCGATGCACTGGCTGGGCATGCTAGGGATGCCGCGCGAAGTTGCGACCTACGATCCGCAGTTCACGTTCTGGAACCGCTTCGAGACGTTCTCGTCGTATCTGATGGCGATCTCGATTCTGATCTTCTTCGTCAACGTGATCTGGAGCATTCGCAACGGAAAGCGCGCCGGCGCGAACCCATGGGGAGGACGGACGCTCGAGTGGATGGTTCCGTCGCCGCCGCACTACTACAATTTCAAGCACATCCCGACGGTCTACGGCCTGCCCTACGACTTCAGTCAGCCGCTGCCGTATCAAGGCCTTGACGAGGAGCTTACCGATTCGCCGCCGCCGGTCGCGGCGGGAGCGCACTAGTGTCGGTTGCGGCGTTGGCGCACGACGCGCATGGCGAGGTCGATCAGCTCTACCTCGAGACCCGCGAGCTGCGGCTGCAGGGCTTCTTGCTCTTCCTCGTCAGCGACTGCGTGCTCTTCTCGTCGTTCATCTTTGCCTATCTCTACATGCGCAACAGCGGCCAAGGCTGGCCGCCGCCGGGCATCCAGCGGCTCGACGTCGCCTTTGCCGCCTGGAACTCGGTCGTGCTCTTTGGCTCGGGCGCCACGATGCACTACGCGCTCGAGAATTTCAAGCATGGCAACTTCATGCGATACATGTTGCTCCTGCTTGCGACGATCGTGCTCGGCGCCGGATTTCTGGGCGGTCAAGCCTACGAATACAACCACCTCATCTTTGGCGAGCACGTGACGTGGTGGGGAAGTGGGATCTTCGGAGCGTCGTTCTTTACGTTAACCGGAATGCACGGACTGCACGTCTTCATCGGCGTCTGCTACCTGACCGTGCTCGTGCTGCAGTCGGCAGGCGGCGTCTACACCCGCGGAAAGTTCTTCGGAATCACCGCCGGCACACTCTACTGGCACTTCGTCGACGTGATCTGGGTGGTGCTATTTTCAATCTTCTATCTGTTGTGAGGCCCTTACGTTTGCGATGGGGGACTTTTAAGTGAATCCTGGGACAATCGAACGGCTCGGGGCGACGATCGGCGGTATCATCGTCGCCGTGGTTGCGTTCTATGCGCTCTATAAGGATTGGAAGTCGATCGGCGTTGAGAACCAGGTCTTCAAGCTGATGCTTGCGCTGCTCGGACTCGGCGGAATTTTGGCACTGCTCGCGGCGCTCAACGTCGTCGGGTTCGCTCCTAAGGGATCCTAACGATGATCATACGTGACGACGAATATCAAGACTTCGGCAAGGTCCCCGAGAGCCGCGGCATCCCAGCGGCGCTCTATCGCATCGTCGTCGTCGGCATTGTGATCATCTTTGCCATCGGCGGCGCGGTGATCTTGCAATCCGGCTACGGCCATCACTGGCCCTCCGAAACAACCCTCCGCATCCCCCTGAAGTAATCAATTTTTTGTCATCCTGAGCGGAGCGGCGAACGAGATAACGTTTGGCGTGGCAACGACGTAGCGTAGTCGAAGGACGTTGCTAAAAAACAACCTCGCTACTGTTAGCGCCTATGCAGCGATGTGCGCGATTTGGGGCACGACGTGGCTTGGTATCAAGATTTCGCTCGAATACCTTCCTCCGATTGCCGGCGTCGGCCTACGTTTTATCATTGCCGGGCTTGCGCTATTTCTAGTTAGCGTCTTTAGTCGTGAATGGCAAGGCTGGCGGCAAACCCCGTGGCGGCTGGTTTCGGTGCTTGCGGTCTTCCTGTTCGGTGCAAACTATGTGTTGACGTACGTCGCGGAGACGCGGCTCGACTCAGGCCTGGTCGCGGTGCTCTTTGGGGTCGCGCCGTTCTTTATTTTTTGGTTTGGCCACATGATGATCGGCGAACGCACCAACTGGCGGATTTGGATTGGCGCATTGATCGCATTCGCCGGCGTCGCAGTGGTATCAACGTCAGGGCACGTCAGCGGAGCGGCACCTTTCGTGGTGGCGGCGATTGCCGCCGCAGCGATGTCTGCCTTCGCAGTGGTATACGCAAAGAAGCACTCATATCAGAGGGCGCTGCAGACGCTACCGCCGTCCATGCTGTTGGCGGGGATCGGAGTGTTGCTTTTCGGCATCGCAACCGAACGCAATCTCAACCTTAGCAGCGCGTTAGCCCCTCGATCGATCGCCGCACTGCTCTACCTCGCAGTATTCGGCAGTGGAGTCGCGTTTTTCCTAAACCTTTGGCTGCTTCGTCGCATTGAAGCTTGGGTCGTCGGTCTCTCTACGCTGATCAGCCCAATAATTGCGCTCGCCGTAGGCGCACTCTTGGGCGGCGAACGCCCAACGTTCACCGAGCTGCTCGGCGCAGCGGCGGTTTTAGTCGGCATGACGATTGCGCTTTTGGCACGCGATCCGTCGCAGCAAACCGAATCGGCCGGTGCTACCGTATAGGTGGCGCATGCCTCCCTCAAGGTGACAAATCGTGTTTTGGTCCTTCGACTACGCTACGTTGTTGCTGCGCCAAACCTTATCTTGGGTGCCGCTCCGATCAGGATGACAAGAATTGGAGCGTTACAAGTCGGCGCGGCGGCCGTGGCGGTTGGCGATGCCGATTGCGAGCAGCGGAAGATCCTCGTCGGGAAGTAGGCCGGTCGACTTGCCATCGATCTTGTGAATCCCGGCGTAGGTTGAGAACTCGACGAGGGCAGGGATGGTGACGTTTGGAAGCGGCCGTTTGCCCAGCCATTCCCACTCGCCCGCGACGCTGCGATCGGGGAAGAGCGCGGCGGCATAGCCGCAGGCGTCGTCGCGGGAACGTTCGTCGGGCGCCCGATAGCGCACGTAGCCGTCGAGAATGTAGATTGGCCCAAACGTTTGCAAGTACGCGGTGATGGGGGCGGCGAGCACGGCAACGAAGTAGCCGCAGAAGGCAACGGCGCCGAGCGCGAAGATCCACGCGATCTTCGCGAGCGTTGCATCCGAGGCGACGTGATGCGCGCGGTAGATGATCCCCCACGTGAGCAACGCCATAAAGAGCGTGCCGATCAATGGCTCGATCGCCAGCGTAAAACGACCGGTCAGACCGCGCCAGACGATTTGACGTTCGCCGGCGATCCAACGGCGCCGAGCAAGTCCGGCAGCGTGCCCGTTGAAGCTGCGCGATTTCACGGCGCGACGGCGATCCGTTCGCGCGGCGCCGCGCGATCGACGATCTCGCGGAGCGCGCAAGGGGCCGGAAGGGTACCGAAGGTACGAGCCGATTCGCCATCGAGACGGCTCGCGAGATACGCGTCGGCAACGCTCGCCGGCGCGTGCTGCAGGATGAGTGCCCCTTGCCACAGCACGGCCATGCGCTCGCTCAAACTCCGCGCCTGCGCCTCGGATACTGCCGCATCGGCGAGGGCGCGCTCGAGCCTCGCCGCCTCGTGTGCGATGCGCGGCTCACTGCGCGCGGGCGCGATCGCGTCGCGCCAAGCGGCCAACGACTCGGGTTGCTTACGAAGAGCGCGTAGCACGTCCAATGCATTGATGTTACCCGATCCTTCCCAGATCGAGTTTAAAGGCGCCTCGCGGTAGAGTCGCGGCA
>DATHOO010000123.1:0-31943 GCA_035484815.1 Candidatus Acidiferrales bacterium | reverse complement strand
AGAGCGTGCCGATCAATGGCTCGATCGCCAGCGTAAAACGGCCGGTCAGACCGCGCCAGACGATTTGACGTTCGCCGGCGGTCCAACGGCGCCGAGCAAGGCCGGCAGCGTGTCCGTTAAAGCTGCGCGATTTCACGGCGATACGGCCATCCGTTCGCGCGGCGCTGCGCGATCGACGATCTCGCGGAGCGCGCAAGTGGTGGGAAGGGTGCCGAAGGTACGAGCCGATTCGCCGTCGAGACGGCTCGCGAGATACGCGTCGGCAACGCTCGCGGGCGCGTGCTGCAGGATGAGTGCCGCTTGCCAAAGCACGGCCATGCGCTCGCTCAAACTCCGCGCCTCCGCCTCGGATACTGCCGCATCGGCGAGGGCGCGCTCGAGCCTCGCAGCCTCGCGTGCGATGCGCGGCTCGCTGCGCGCGGGCGCGATTGCGTCGCGCCAAGCGGCCAACGACTCGGGTTGCTTACGAAGAGCGCGTAGCACGTCCAATGCATTGATGTTACCCGATCCTTCCCAGATCGAGTTTAAAGGCGCCTCGCGGTAGAGTCGCGGCATGATCGATTCCTCGACGTACCCGTTGCCGCCGAGACACTCGAGTGCCTCGCCAACGACGGATGGCGCTCGCTTGCAAATGTAATACTTTGCAAGCGCGGTGCCGATGCGTTTAAGCGGCACGGCTTGCGGGTCGCGCGTCGCGTCGTCGATTGCACGCGCGACGCGTATGCAGAGAAGCGTTGCCGCTTCCGACTCGAGCGCGAGGTCGGCGAGCACGTTTTGCATCAGCGGATGCTCGATCAGGAGGGCCCCGAACGTGCGACGATAGGTTGCATGATGAATCGCTTGCGTCAGCGCGGCGCGCATCAGCGCAGCCGATCCGATCGCGCAATCCATTCGCGTGAAATTGACCATCTCCACGATGCGTGCGAGGCCCTGTCCTTCCTCGCCGATCAGCCAGGCGTGCGTTGCGTCGAACTCGACCTCAGCCGAAGCGTTGCTGCGGTTTCCAAGTTTGTTCTTCAATCGTGCGATGGCAAACGGGTTGCGCGTGCCATCCGGAAGCACGCGCGGCACCAAGAAACAAGAGAGTCCAGCGCCGGTCTGTGCCAACACGAGAAACGCATCGCTCATCGGCGCGCTGCAGAACCACTTGTGTCCGGTCAGGAGATACTCGGCGCCGCTGCCGGGTAACGCGGCGGGCACTGCGCGCGTCGCGTTCGAGCGCACGTCGGAGCCGCCTTGCTTCTCGGTCATGCCCATGCCGCAGAGCGCCGCGGACTTTTCCGCAATCGGAACCAGACGCGGATCGTAAGCTGCTTCGGTCAGCGGCGATTGCCAAATGGCGGCGAGTTCCGGCTGCGCGCTAATGACGGGCACCGCGGCGTAGGTCATTGAGATGGGGCAGCCGTGGCCGGATTCGACCTGTCCCCAAACGTAGAACTTCGCGGCGCGTTCGACGTGCGCGTTGCGCGAGCGATCGCGCCACGGCGCGCCAGCTAACCCGGCTTGCGTCGCATGCGAGAGCAAACGATGCCAGGCGGGATGAAAGCGTACTTCGTCGATGCGGTGGCCGAAGCGGTCGTGCGTGCAAAGCTCGGGCGGCTGCTCGTTGGCGTCGAACCCGAGCGCAATCGTCTCCGGCAGGCCGGCCAACTCGCCGAGCGCCACCAGTTCCTTGGTCGACGCGCCGGGCGCTTCTCGCTCGAGCGCATTGACGAGCGCTCGGTCCGACGTGAAGACGTTGTAGTTTTCGAGAGGCGGTGGCTGGTTCTCGACGGAGTGCGTCGCCATGGGGAGGCTTTTCGCCCTAATGCGCTCCGGCTGCTGCCTCTTCGGCCGGGCGCGTGCGTTCGTAGCGCTGAGGCTTCAGCGTGGCGGCAATCAGCAACGCTACGAAAGCAATCGCGCAAAAAGCGAGATAGGCGTGACGGTAACCGGCGATTTCGTTCTCGCCGAGACCGAAGAGCCCACCGGCGAGCGAGCTCCCGACGATCTGCCCGACGATCAACGCCTGACTCAGCAATCCGACCGCGGTAGCGCGCGATCGCTGCGGCGTTTCGTTGGTAACGATATAACGGGTGGGCGCTCCTAAGAGCGCACCGAATCCAGCGCCCGCCACGATCATCGCCAGCAGGACGAGCGGTAGCGATTGAAAACCGAGTGCGAAGATCGCTAGACCGAGCTCGGAGAGAATCGCGCCGACGAGCAACACGTCGCGGCTGCCGACTCGGTCGAGGGCGCGGCCCGAGATTGGAATCACGGCGACAAACGTGAAAGCGCCGAGCGCCGCGATGAAACCGGCCGCCGCGTACGAAAGTCCCAGTGCGCCGACGAGCACCGTCGGAATGAAAAAGAGCGAACCCTCCAAGATGCCGATGAGGATCTCGAGCGCGTACGTCTTTATGAGCTGCGGCGAGCCAATGAGCTCGGGGGGAACGATCGGTGCGGTGGCAGCGGTTTCCCAGACCGCGAAACATCCAAGGATGACGAGGCCGAGGAGGCCGATGCCTACGCGCGCCGCGATCAATCCATCCGTCAGCGCCAGCAAGCCAAGGCAGAGCAGCGCCAATCCACCCACGTCGAGGCGCTCGCCCCTGCGCGGCGCGACGTCTGGTATATCGCGCAGAGCGAATGCGAAAACAACCGCGGCCAGCGGCACGTTCGCCGCAAATATCCAACGCCACGAAATGAAGTGCGTTACGAGTCCGCCGAGGCTTGGGCCGATGACGGCGGCGAGTCCCCAGGTCGCGGCGACGATCCCCAGCACCGCACCGCGCTGCCCCTTGGGCACGACGTCGCCGATGGTCGCCGTTGCGACCGGAAAGATTCCGCCGGCGCCCAGTGCCTGGATTGCGCGGGCTAGCAGAAAGATGCCGTAGTTCGGCGCCGTAATCGCCACGATGCTACCGGCCGCGAAAAGCGCGAGGCAGGCAAGATAGACCGGACGACGTCCGAAACGGTCGGCGAGCGTGCTGGCCAGCGCAATCGAGAGCACGGTAACGAGCAGGTAAAGGGTGAAGACCCATGCCAGCTCGTTGGTCTGCACGCCGAAATCGCGGCCCAGCGCCGGGAGTGCCGGTGAGAGCACGCTGAGATCGAGCGCGCCGGCGAAGACGCCCAGTGCGAGCGTCCAGAGCAAACGATTCACGTTACGATTCGATCGATTACCATCACCGCGCACATCAGCGCGAGGTAGAGCAGGGAGTAGCGAAAGAGGTTACGCGCTTGGAGCGTCCCGGCTTGCTCGCGCCACGTCCGAATGGCGTCGAGCAGGAAAATCGCTCCAAGCAAACTTGCGGCCGCAAAATAGAACGCGCCCATGACGTGAAGCGGATAGAGCACCAGCGAGGCGGCGACCATCAAGATCGTATAATAGATGATCTCGCGTTTCGTGCGCTCTCTTCCGCTGACGTTGGGCAGCATCGGAATTTTGGCCTTGGCATATTCGGTTTCGGTCATCAAGGAGAGCGACCAAAAATGCGGCGGAGTCCAGAGAAAGATCAGCGCGAAGAGACCGAGTGCCGGTGCGCCGACGTGATGCGTCACGGCTGCCCACCCCACTAGCGGCGGCACTGCGCCCGCCGCTCCGCCCACGACGATGTTGAGCGGCGTGATGCGCTTGAGCCAGATCGTGTAGACCACGACGTAATAGAGGTTTCCCGCAAGCGAGAGCCACGCCGCGAGCGGATTGACCAGCAGGTAGAAGATCGCGAACGAAAGCACTCCGACGGCGAGGGCGTAGATCGTCGCGTGTCGGCGCGAGATCCGGCCCTGCGGGATTGGGCGCTCTTTCGTTCGCGCCATGATGCAGTCGATATCGGCGTCCCAAACGCAGTTCAGGGCACCGGCCGAGGCGGCGGCAAGCGCACCGGCCAAGATCGTCCAGAAGAGCAGGGGAAGCGGCGGAACGCCGCGTGCGGCCATTACCATCGAGGCCGCCGTGGTGACGAGCAGCAGCATGATGATGCGCGGCTTGGAAAGCTCGTAGTAGTCGACGATGCGGGCCGTCAATTTCATCGGCGCGCGTGGCTTTGCGCGAGCGCGCGAGCGGGGTGCACCGGTACAGCGTCCAGCATCGCGAACGCCGCTGCGACGAAGAGCGCCAAAAAGAGCAGCGCCGCATTCACCGCGTGCGCTTCACGAAGGTCCGTCGGCAGCCGCAGCGTTACGTTGAGCAGACCGAGGAGCACCTGCACCGCGACCAACACCACGCCGGTGCCGACAGCGATGCGAACGCGCGACGTCGCGGGCTGCGCCCATGCGAGTGCAAAGGCGCCGGCCGCGCAGATCAGCGTTGCCGCGGCGGCAACGCGGTGGAGCATCTGCACGAATTGGCCGGACGTGTGAACGACGATGCTGCCGGCGCAGCCTGGAATTGAAAGACAGGCAAGGCCGGCGCCGCTCGAGCTAACGTAGGCGCCGATGCACATGGTAAGAAAGGCGATGAACGCGCTTATGCCCAGCACAACCGTCAGCAACATCGAAACGCGCGGCGCTTCGACGTTTCGGTTCTCCGCGACTCCCGATGCCGCGGCAAAGACGGCCAGAGCCGAGAGCGCCGCGATCAGTGCCATTGCCGTGGCCCAGTGGATCACAACCGAAAACGGTGTATTCGCCAAACGGACCGTCTCCGCGCCGAGCAAGACCTGAACGACGAAAAGGAACGCGATGAGCCCGAGTGTGGGCGTCATGAACGGCGAACGGTGGCGTTGGCGCCACGCCACCACGACCAATGCGATAACGAGCGGCGCTACCGCAAACGCAAGCAGGCGGTGCAACCACTCCCAGAGCGTCCCTCCGGCCATCGTTGGGAGAAGCCGGCCGTGGCAGAGGGGCCAATCGGGGCAGGTCAACCCGGCGCCGTTGATGCGCGTCCAGCTCCCGAGCATGAGGGTGACCAGGGCGACGAGATCGGTAGCCAGCGCCAAAGTCAGCAGACGCTTCATCTAACTCTCAGCCTAACGGTGCGGACGGCGTTAAAGCAATGACAAATCGGTTCGTAGAGATAAAAATTTTGCGCGCGGGGGAGGCCGACGGTAGGGACGGGCGAAGCGCTCGGCCGTGAAGCGCTGGTTGGCCCTCGCAGGTCTAGGCCTGGGCCTTGCCTTGTTGGCCGGCTGTCGCGAGGTTCGCGTGAAGACGCTCGCAGCGGGCACAACCACCGTCTTAGGAGGGAACCAAATCAGCATCGTGCGGGACGCGGCAGCGCTCAACAAGTTCGGCATTCACGCTCCGATACATTACAAAGGCGAGTTTGGCGTCGTTTTGCTGATGGGACCGCACGACCGATCCGGTTACAAGCAGATCGTGGAGTCGATCTCGGCGAACAATCAGCGCGTACGCGTCGTGGCATTCGATCAGGCTCCCGCCGACGGTGGCGAGCCGTCGCCTCAATATCGTACCTTTACGCTTTGGATCGTTCCGAACGCCGTCTATCGACGCGGAGTACGCGTCGAAGTCGTGACGCCGAGCAACGAGCCGATCGCGTCGACGTACCTGCCGTAGGTCATTCCGTGATTTCTCCGCGTAGCCGGCCAGCGGCACCCGAAACGATCGAAGGAGTAAAGGTCCGCGTCGAGCGTCTGGGTCCCGTCCTCGAGCCGAATGGCGACCCGACCGAGGCCGGCGGCATCTTAAATCCCGCCGCCACGCGCGCACCGAATCAGGAGCTCCTGCTCTACCCGCGCTGCGTTGCGAGCGGGAATATTTCGCGCATCGGCACCGTTCGAATGCACCCCACGCCGAGCGGTTTCGAGGCCGAACGGCTGAAGTTCGCGCTCGAGCCGAAAGCGCCGTACGAACTTCGTCCGCATCCAGGATACGGCTGTGAAGATCCGCGCGTTACCTACGTGCCTGCAATTGAATCGTACGTCATGGCATATACCGCGTTCGGCCCCGATGGTCCGCGTATCGCGATCGCGCTTTCGAACGACGCGTATCATTGGCACCGCGTGGGCTTGGCACGCTTTGCCGGCAGCGCCAACGTCGTCGGCGATGACAAAGATGCGGCGTTCTTTCCCGAGCCCGTGATCTCGCCGAACGGACGGCGGTGCTTGGCTTTCTATCACCGGCCGATGCTGCATCTTTCAAGCCTCGACGGCCGCGCCTCAATTCCAATGATCGAACAGCTGCCGCTCGAGGATCGTGAATCGATTCGCATTGCTTACGTCCCTCTCGGGCCGGTAATGAAAGATCGCAGTAATCTTTGCAACGTTTCTGAAAGCGTGCAGGTGCTCTCGCCCGACGATCGCTGGGGATCGATCAAAATCGGCGCCGGAACGCCGCCCGTGCGCATTGCGCTCAACGGCATAGAGGCATGGATGTCGGTCTTTCATGGCGTCGACGTCGTTGGAGATCGACGGAAACCGCATCTGTGCTATAGCGCCGGCATCGTGATCCACGACCTCGAGCACCCGCACGTCGTGCTCTATCGATCGCCCAAGCCGGTGCTGAAGCCCGAGACGCGGCAAGAGCGCCACGGCGTCGTCGACAACGTCGTCTTTCCAACCGGAATCGATCTGCGGCCGGATCTCGGCAAACGGACGTACGACGTCTACTACGGCATGGGCGACTACTCCGTCGGCTTAGCGCGAATGCGCATCGAGGACCCGAAGCCAGTGGGGTAGCGGCTATCCCCCGCAGCGAGGCCTCCAACTTTTCCGCAACAGACAGGATGTCGTATTCCTTTGGTGTTGCGGAAAAGTGGCGGAGCAGGAGGCCACATGGATGTGGCCGACGAGCGCCCGAGTCGCGGGGGATAGCCGCTACCCCACTGGCTTCTGCACTTGAATGCTGAGATATTTGGCCTTGTCGACGGTGATCGTCGTTGGCGTTGGCGTTGGCGTCGCGGCGTGGGCGAATCGCGATCTGATCCGCATTAAGATTGCGTCGGTCTACGCCCGCGTGCCGCCTAAGCCGAGCGCCGCACTTTCGCACGAGGGCGCACCGGCGCCGGCGATGCGCGGTGATGCGCCCTGGGCGCTCTCGGCGTTGCCCGAATGCCTGATACAAACGTCGGAGTCGAACGGCTCGCTGGAGTACGTGCGAGGGCATCTCCCGCCCGGCTCGGTGCCGATTGTGCCGCCGGCGACCTTGGTGTATGGTGATTGCAGCATTCGGATCGCCGGGAGCGAGGCGTACGTCTGGCGAGGAGCCGACCGCCTTCGAATCCCGCCCCACGCGCGGTTTTACCGCGCGGAGGGCCTCCTCGCGTTGATCCGCGAGACGCCGCAGGGTGCCGAACTGCGAGTGTACGAACCGGCGCAGCGATGATGGAAGACGAAAACATTCAAGAACAAGTACGAAAACGCAGGACCTTTGCGATCATTTCGCACCCCGATGCGGGCAAGACGACGTTAACCGAAAAGCTGTTGCTCTACGGTGGCGCGATTCACGTTGCCGGTCAGGTCTCCGCGCGCAAGCGCCAGCGTCAGGCGACGAGCGACTGGATGGCGCTCGAGCGCGAGCGCGGCATTTCGATAACTTCGACCGTGCTGCAGTTTCCGTACCTCGGCTACACCATCAATTTGCTGGATACTCCCGGCCACCAGGATTTTGGCGAGGATACCTACCGCACGCTGCTTGCAGCCGATAGCGCGGTCATGCTCATCGATGCGGCCAAAGGCGTGGAACCGCAAACGCGAAAGCTCTTTGCGATCTGTCGCGAGCGCGGCATTCCGCTCTTTACGTTCATGAACAAACTCGATCGGCCCAGCCGCGATCCGCTCGAACTGCTGGACGAGCTCGAGAGCGTGCTCGGCATCGGCGCCTTCCCGATGAACTGGCCGCTTGGTAGCGGCGAGGACTTTCGCGGGGTCTACGACCGCCGCACGCACATGGTTCACCTCTTCGAACGCGCCGCGCACGGAACGACGCGCGCTGCCGTCTCCGTTACCGACGTCACCGATCCGAAGCTGCGCGAGCTGGTAAGCGAGCCGGTCTACGCCCAGTTTCGCGACGGAATCGAGCTGCTCGACGGCGCGGGGGAACGATTCGATCGCGCGGCGATGCTTCGCGGCGAAACGACGCCGGTGTTCTTCGGCAGCGCCGTGACGAACTTCGGCGTGCAGCTGTTCCTCGACGAGTTCGTCGAGATGGCTCCGGCGCCGACCTCGCGCGCCGGGGTCGATCCATGCGCGCCGGCCTTCACCGGATTTGTCTTCAAGATTCAAGCCAACATGGATCCGCGGCACCGCGATCGGATCGCGTTCGTGCGCGTCTGCTCGGGCGAATTCGCGCGCGACATGATCGTCCGCAACGCGCGCACCGGCGCTTCATCGCGGCTCTCCCGCGCAATGCGCCTCTTCGCCGACGATCGGGAATCGCTCGACGTGGCATACGCCGGCGACGTGGTGGGCCTCGCGAACCCTGGCGCCTTCGCCATCGGCGACACGCTGTACGAAGGAGCGCCCGTTTCGTTTCCACCGATACCGGCGTTCGCACCGGAACATTTTGCCTCGATCCGGAGTATCGAAGTAACGGGTTACAAAGCATTTGGAAAGGGCATTTCGCAACTGCGCGAGGAGGGAGCCGTTCAAGTCTTCTATCCGTGGGGCACGCCGCGAACCGAACCGATTCTCGGCGTCGTCGGTGAACTACAGTTCGAGGTCGCCAAATACCGTCTTGAGTCGGAGTACAACGTGAAAAGCGTGCTAAGGTCTCTCTCATATTCGCTGGCGCGTCACGTCGAAGGAGAGCGCGACGCCATTGCGCACGCGCAACTGCCGTCGAATGCGAAGCTCGTGGAAGATTGGTCCGGCCGGCCGGTGGCGCTCTTCGAGAGCGAGTGGAGCGTGCGGCTTGCGCAGGAGTGGAATCCGCAGCTGACGTTCGGGCACTTCTCCGCGCAGATCGACGCGGAGGCTTTGGCATCGTGACGATCGCACGGGCGCTGCTCCTCGCCGGCGCCGCGGCAATACTCGCCAGCTGTTCGGGCCAAAACCACAGCGAGCGCGAAGCCGACCGCATTACGCGAGCCGTCATGGCCAACAATCTGCAGCCGGTGCAGCCGGATATCGGAAAAGGCATCGCGATCACGCGCGTGCAGGTCGCCGAATGGTCCGACGAGCTGAGCAATCAGGGCAAGCTGTTATCGGTCAAGGAGACGACCGCCAATTGTTCGCCCGGGTGGCACTGCCTCGACGTCAAGTTCGAGAAGCGCGCATACGTCGAGCGGATGCGTTTCGACGAGAACGGGAAAGTGGTCAACTGGGACTTTCACATGGCACCCCAGTAACGATCGCCGACGTCCGCGCAGCCGCGAAGCGTCTCGCGGGCATCGCACATCGGACGCCGGTCGTGAGTTCGCGGACCCTGAACTTGCGCTGCAACGCGCAAGTTTTCGTGAAGTGCGAGAATTTTCAACGCATGGGCGCCTTCAAGTTTCGCGGTGCGTATAACTTTCTGGCGTCGCTAACGCCCGACGAACGCAAGCGTGGGGTCGTGGCGTTCTCGAGCGGCAATCATGCGCAAGGTGTGGCGCTGGCGGCGCGGTTACTCGGGATTCCCGCCACGATCGTGATGCCGTTCGATGCGCCGGCGGTCAAACTCGCCGCGACCCGCGAATACGGGGCCGAGGTCGTGCAATACGAGCGTGCAACTTCGCATCGCGAGGAGATCGCGCGGTCGATCGCGGCCGAGCACGGCGCGACGGTCGTGCCGCCGTTCGATGATCCGCGCATCGTCGCGGGCGCGGGCACCGTGGCGCTCGAGCTGCTCGAGGACGTGGAATCGCTCGACGCGATCGTCACACCGGTCGGCGGGGGCGGCCTCATGAGCGGGACCGCGATTGCAGCGCACGCGGCCGATCCGTCGATCGCGCTCTATGGCGTCGAACCGCAAACCGGAGACGACTTCGCGCAATCGCTGGCGCGGGGCGAACGCGTCTCGATTCCGGTGCCGGTAACCATCGCCGACGGATTGCAGACAACCTCGCCCAGCGAGCTCACCTTCGCCATCGTACGCGAACACGTGCGCGCCATCGTGACAGTCAGCGACGATGAGTTGCGTGATGCGATGCGCTTCGTTTTCGAACGAATGAAGCTGGTCGTGGAGCCGAGCGGGGTCGCAGCGCTCGCCGCGCTCCTGCACGGACGCATCCCCGGCGTAGCGGGCAAACGCATCGGAGTCATCATCAGCGGCGGCAACGTGGAGCCGGCGCGCTTCGCTACCGAATGTCGAGCGCCGTAACCGGCGTCGCTTTGAATTGCCAGACGCCGGGAGGGGTCAGGATGTTCGCCTTCCCTTGGGAGTTGACGTCCAAGCGCGAGGGCACGGTGACGGCTTCAAACTTTGTGTACGGGGCGTCGATTCCGAGCGTGAGCAGATCGAATTGCCCTTGCGGTACGTAGAAGGTTCGCTCGTACTTGGCGGTGCCTCCCGGATCGAGCGGCATGTCTTTAAATGACTTTGGATCGCCGAGCTGCGTAATGAACGCAATGCTGTAAACGGGGACCGGCGGAGCAGCACGATAAAAGCCGGCGTACTCATACTCGAGCCGGCCGCGTTTGGGCGCCTTTTTTGATGCGCTGCCGACGATGCGTTGGCCGTAGACGTTGATGGCAAGACCCAAAAAGTGGGCTCGTACGGTGCCGACGTTATGGAACTGCACGTCGAGACCGACCCCGATGAGGCCGTTGTGTTCGCTCAGCTTGCGCATTGACGCGGAGACGTCCACATTGGGGTCGGCCAACGACGGCTTGATGCGGTTCTCGTAGGCAAAAACGTAGAATGCCCAAATGCCTGCGGCAACGATGGCGACTACTTCGACGATATCGCGCACGACTGCGAAAGCGTGCGGATCTCTCGAGCGCCCCGCGCCAAATAGCATTTGGATTTTACGGAATTACATGGAGCTCGCCGGTTTGGCGATGTTCCCGCAAGAGACGTAATGGGCTATGTTCGCGGCGCTTTCGTGTACGTTGATCGCATGGCTTGCGCCGAGCAGCTTGTCGATCGTGACGTTTTTGACCACGGTCGTCGACTTGCCGGCGGTCACGTTTGACAGCGGGTAGACGACGCCGCCGAGATTGGCGCAGGTGCCGGTGTGGATGTGCGCCGGTTGCGCCGTCGCCGGGGCGCCCTTGATGTCGAGGACGACCGTAACGTCCGCACCCGTTTGGGTGAGCGTGGCGGTCCCCGTCTCACCGGAGCTATTCTGGGCTGCCATGTTCACCGTCAGCGTCGAGGTCGCCGCGCCGGCGGGTACGAGCTGGGATGCTGCCACGAAGGCAAGCGACATGAGGAAGAGAGTATAGCGTTTCATATTGGCTCCTTTCGTCCTAAAGAAGTTATGGCTGTGCCGCTTTTCTACCCTCCAAGGCACGCAGCGCCTCGACCGCTTGCTGGGTCGGCGGCGCATCGGCGCCGTCGATCGTCTCCAGTAAGAATCCGGCTTCGTCGTTCTCCGTGCTAAAGGCGGCGGCGGCCTTCGCATTCCCCGCGACTTTCGCGGCGGTGGCCTGCGCGTAGCTCCGATCCATCAGCGCCGCGAGCCGGCGGGCGAGCCGGTACTGCTCCTGAAGCGAGCCCTGCGAGATCGTAACGCGTGGATCCATCGCGACCTCCATTGGCTGTTGCAGCGTTCGGCCGTCGGCCTCGAGCCGTACCGTGTAGCGTCCGGGAACGACGAGCGGGCCTTGGGGAGTGCGGGGCGTTTCGTCGGGGACGGCCGAGATCGGCAGATCTTGCTGGAGCGCGCGCGGGGGCGCCTCGCGCAGATCCCAGACGAACCGATGCATTCCCGCGCTGGTCGACGGCCTGACGAAGTTACGCTCCCAATAGGACGGTTTGTCAAAATGCGGGATTGGCAGCGGCAGGGAGTCGTCGCTAGCGTACCGGCGCACGAGCCGGCCGCTATCGTCGTATATACCGATGACGACGCGACTTGCCGGCGAGGCCAACGCGTAATCGATGATCGCGCCGTCGGGCGGATTCTGACCCGTCGGCTCTTCAGGCGGTAGCGGCGTATCGCTGTTGGTGCTGCGTCGCACACGGTACGTTAGCGCCGGCGCAAAAAGATGAGGGCCGATGACACCTCGCGCAAGTTCGCGAAGGGGCTCCACGTCGTCGAGAATCCAGAAGCCGCGACCGTGCGTCGCGACGATCGCGTCGTCGCCGTGAATGATGAGATCGCGAACCGACGTGTGCGGCAGGTTGAGTTGGAGCGGTTGCCAGCGAGCCCCCGAATCGAACGAGACGTAAACGCCGTTTTCGGTAGCGGCATAGAGCAGCCGCGGCTCAATCGGATCTTGCCGCACGGCATTCACCGGCTGGTCCGGCAAACCGTCCACGGCGAGCTGCCAGCTGTTGCCGCCGTCGTGCGTGATGTAGACGTACGGCCGAAGATCGTTGAGGCGGAAGCGGTTGACCGCGACGAAAGCCGATTGGGCGTCAAAGTGAGACGCGTCAATCTGCGCGACCTTGCTCCACGGCGTGAGCGCCGGCGGCGTGATGTTCGTCCAGTGCGTGCCACCATCTCGCGTGATCCAGAGCTGCCCGTCATCGGTCCCCGCCCAAATCGTACCGCGGCGCACGGGCGACGGCGCGATCGCATAGACGACGCCGCGATGCCCTCCGTGCTGTGGGTCGTCGCTCTCAAACGCTCCAAGCACCGCCGGCACGCCGGGATTCGCGCGCGTCAGATCGGGGCTGATCGGTCGCCAGCTCTCGCCGCCGTTCTCGGTAGCGAAAACGACGTTGGCGCCGTAGTAGAGTCGCCGCTGATCGAACGGATCGAAAGCGAGCGGCTCGGTGCGCACCGTACGATATGTTTTCGCCGGCAAAGCGATCGGTGAGACCTCCTGCGTCTGTCCCGTCCGCTCGTCGAACTTCTGGACTTTTCCGCCGAAGAAAACCCCAGGGTGAAGCGGGTCGGGAACGACGTAGCCGTACTCTTGTGCGCCGACCGGATGCCAATCGCGTTCGGTCGTTTCGCCCCAATCGCCGCGGCTGCGCACGCACGCCGAGCCGCTCTCTTGCTGACCGCCGCAGACCCAATATGGGAAGCGCCGATCGGCGTTCGCGTGATACATCTGCGCCGTTGGCTGGTTATACCACGAGCTCCAGGTCGCGCCGCCGTCGACTGAAATCGTCGCCCCCTGATCGCTTGCCAACGCAATGATCCTCGGGTCGCGTGGATTGATCCAGACCGTGTGATAGTCGTCGCCGCCCGGCGCGCCTTTGATCGCAACGAACGTCCTTCCGCCGTCGGTCGACCGATAGGTGGACGTATTGGTGAGATAGACCGTCTGCGGATCGCGCGGATCGACCGCCAGTGAAACGAGGTCGTCGCCGCGCTGCGCGATCTCGTCGGCGTCGTTGACGCGCATAAAGTGCGCGCCCGCATCGTCGCTGCGATAAAGCGCGCCTGCGTCGTCACCTCTGGCCTCGACGTCGGCGTAGGCGTAGACGATCTGCGAGTTGCTTGGCGCGACGGCGACCTCGGCACGTCCTATTTGCGCGGGCAGCCCAGCGCTCAGCTTCGTCCAGCTTGTGCCGCCGTCGGTCGATTTAAAAATACCGCTGCCGGGCATCTCGAACGAGGCGCCGATTTCCCACGGGGCCTGACGTGCCGCCCAGAGTGTTGCGTAAACGACTTGTGGGTTGCTCGGATCGAGAACGACGTCGAATGCGCCGGCGTCCTCGTTTTCAAAGAGCACCCGTGTAAACGTTGCGCCGCCATCCAGCGATCGGTAGATCCCGCGTTGCGCGTTGGCGCCGTACGGATGTCCGAGGACCGCGACGAAAAGCCGGTTTGGGTTTGTGGGATCGACGGCCATCGAAGCGATTTGCTGTCCGTCACGCAGGCCGAGGTGGCTCCACGAGCGTCCGCCGTCGCTCGACTTGTAGACACCGTTACCAACCGCGAGATCCGGGCGTTGGAGTCCCTCGCCGCTTCCCGCGTAGATGACTTGCGGATTACTCGGCGCGACGGCAAGCGCGCCGATCGATCCCGTCGATTGACCGTCGAAGGTCGGCACCCAAGTTCGTCCGGCATCCTCGGTTTTCCAAATTCCGCCGTTTACCGCGGCGATGTAGAAGAGGTTGGGTTGGCCGGCGACGCCATCGATTGCGACGGTGCGACCTCCGCGCATCGGCCCGATAAACCGCCAAAGCATCCCTTGATAGAGTGAAGGCGAAACGCTTTGAGCTTCGACGCGTGCGAGCGACCCGCCGGCGACCGCAATGACGCCGGCGGCGAGCATGGCGAAGCGCCTCAAAGCCGCCGGCCATTGGATTTGCGGCCGCGGCGCTTGGGTTGGAAGGCGGCGCCGATCTTCCACTCGGTGTTACGCGGCAATGAAGTATCGACGTCGCCGCACCCGATCGGCGTGAAGTCACGGCAGTCGTGCGGGCGTGCCTCGTAGATGCCGCAATAATGTCTTCCGCTTCGCGAACCCATGAGGAAGACGCATTGGTCGCCAATGTCGTCGCCGACCTTACGCAGCCAGCCTACGTGGAAACCGTCAGCCGAGGTGCGAGCGACAACGTATCGGCGCATCGTCTCCTCGTAGCTCATTCCGAGATGGTCGGCGATGCGCTGCACGTCGGCTTTGCTGACGAACGGCTCATAGCCGCTGCAACACTGCGCGCATCCGGGCGGGCAGGCAATGTTATCGGGCATATCGCGGAGGTGCTCGCGCGCGAGCTCGATGACTTTGCCGATCGCTTTGACAAAGACTGGATCGTCGTTATATTTGTAGACCCATTCGCGATGCGTGATTTCGTTCGCGTTGTAATAACGCGTGGTCTTTTCATCGAACTCGAGCGTGATGTGCTCTTCGTCGATTTCGATGCGGTTGATATGTTCGAGCGGCCGAGCGTCGAGTAGTTCCGGATGCGTCGGCTGTCCCGTGCGGCGTGAGTAGTTCCGCAACTTCGTAAGATCGATGGTATCCATAACGAAGCTTCGATTCCCGCGGCTTGCGGGTACCGCCTCTGCAAGCGCCAAAGATAGCACCCATGCGAACGGCCATCGGCGTCGATCTCGGCGGTTCTCACGTGAGCGCCGCCGTCGTCTCTGAAGACGGTGCGATCCATCGGCAGCACGAGGAAGACCTTGAGGATCTTCGATTTGAGGCGGTGATCGACGCGCTCGACACGACGATCGGGATGGCGCTGCGGGATGCCGGCGATGTCGCCGGCATCGGCGTAGGTTCGCCCGGCAACATCGATGCCGCCACGGGCGCAGTCCTCTATAGTCCGAACTTCGGCTGGGAAAACGAGCCGCTGGGCGAGCGGCTTCGCGCGAAGTTCGGGATGCCGGTCTTCGTCGCCAACGACGCCCGCTGCGCGACGCTCGGCGAGTACACGTTCGGGACCGGCCGGCAGACAAAGGACTTTGCACTGCTGACGCTGGGGACCGGGATCGGCGGCGGCATCGTCGCGCGTGGTGAGCTTGCACTGGGCTATCGCTGGGGCGCCGGGGAGATAGGGCACCATCAAATCCGCCCGCATGACGGGTTCGTCTGCGGTTGCGGAAAGATCGGCTGCTTTGAAGCGCAAGCCTCGGGAACCGGCTTGATTCGGCACGCGTTTGCAGTAGCGCCGTCCTTTCCGCGCAGCGCGCTGCTCGACGTCCCGCGCGATAAGCTGAGTTCGAAGAAGATCCGTCGAGCAGCGCAAGCCGGCGACGGTCACGCTCTTGCGGCGTGGAACAACTTCATCGCCGATCTCGCGATCGGATTAGCGAACATCATCGCATTCGTCAATCCGGAAACGATTGCGCTCGGCGGCGGCGTCTCGTCGGCGGGCGACTTTATGCTCGCTGCGGTTCGCCCGCTTACCGACGATCTCACGACGATGGTCCCGAAGGGAACGACGCGGATCGTCGTCGCGGCACTCGGAAACGACGCGGGTCAAGTCGGCGCCGCCACCATGGCGCTACGCGGTGGGCTGACCACCGGGGCGCCCGTTGCGGTATAAAATACTTTTCCTCGCGCTGGCGTTGGCACTTGCGCCCGCGGCGATACCGGTGCGATCGCAAACCGGCGACCCGATCCATAAGATTCGCCACGTCATCATCATCATGCAAGAGAATCGATCGTTCGATTCTTACTTCGGAACGTTTCCCGGCGCCAACGGCATCCCGATGTCGAACGGCGTGCCGACCGTCTGTGCTCCGGATCCGCGCACCGGAACGTGCGTGAAACCGTATCACACCACCTATGACCTCAATCGCGGGGGACCGCACACCGCACGGGCGGCCGTCGCGGACATCAACGGCGGCAGGATGGACGGATTCATTTCGACGGCTGAAAACTATCGCGGCCGCTGCCGCGACCCCGACGCGCCGAACTGCGCGGGCACCGTCGAAGTCATGGCCTACCACGACGGGCGCGAGTTGGCAAACTATTGGAAGTATGCGCACGACTACGTGCTGCAAGATCATCTCTTCGAGCCCAACGCGTCCTGGAGCTTACCGCAGCACCTCTTCATGGTCTCGGCGTGGTCGGCGTACTGCGCGCACGTCGGCGACCCGATGAGCTGCGGGAACGAGCTGCAAAATCCCGATTATCCGCCCGATTTCAACGCGCGCAACCGGCGCGACCACGCGCCGGGACGGCCCGACTATGCGTGGACGGATATCACCTACCTGTTGCATGCCCATCGCGTCAGCTGGAGCTATTACGTGATGGCGGGCACCGAGCCCGATTGCGCCAACGACTACGCTTCGTGCGCGAGCGTCCCGCAGAAAGCCAAAACGCCGGGCATTTGGAACCCGCTTCCGTATTTCGACACGGTCAAGCGCAACGGCGAAGTCGGTAACGTTCGCGACTTACGCGACTTTTACGGCGCGGCCCAGAATGGGACGCTGGCCAACGTCGTCTGGCTTTGCCCAGCCGGCGAGTACAGCGAGCATCCGCCCGCGCTCGTCAGTCGCGGTCAGGCCTACGTCACCGGCGTGATCAATGCGATCATGCGCAGTCCGGATTGGAACAGCACCGCGATCTTTCTAACCTGGGACGATTGGGGGGGCCTCTACGATCACGTGGTGCCGCCGCACGTCGACGTGAACGGCTACGGCATCCGCGTTCCGGGCCTCGTCATCAGTCCCTACGCGCGGCGCGGCTTCATCGATCACCAAACGCTGAGCCACGACGCGTACCTCAAGTTTATCGAGGACGACTTTCTCGGCGGCGCGCGCATCGATCCGCAGACGGATGGCCGCCCCGATCGTCGGCCGACGGTGCGCGAAAACGTGCCGATTCTCGGCGACCTCCGCAAGGATTTCGATTTTCACCAGCCTCCGCGCGCGCCGGAGATTCTCCCGGGCGGCAGCGTCTGGAACGGAACGCTCGACCGGTAACGTTCGGGAGCAGCGAATGAAAGTATCGATCCATTACTTCACGGCACATTATTGTCTCGGCGTTTACGCGGCCGCGGCAATTCTGGCCGGCTGCGGCGGTGGGCAGGCTTCCACGGTAGCAAACCTCGTGCCGCCGCAATCGCAAATCACGCGAGCGGGCGTACCGGCCTGCCCGAACGTAGCCCGTGGGCGGATCCAATGCCTCGCGCTGATTCAATCGCCAAGCGGCATTAGTCCGGCGGTGGCGGGATGGGCGCCGGGCGATTTCCAAGCGCGCTACAAACTGCCTTCGGGCACGAAGGGTTCCGGCCAGATCGTCGCACTCGTCGATGCCTACGACAATCCGAACGTCGCAAGCGATCTCACTACCTATCGGAACGAGTTTGGCTTGGGAACCGCCAAGTTCTTTAAATACAACCAGAAAGGCCGGCAGAGCAACTATCCGAGCGGCAATATGAACTGGGGCGTCGAGATCGATCTCGATACCGAGATGGTCTCGGCAACCTGCCCCCTCTGCACCATCTATCTCGTCGAGGCGAACAGCAACGAGGCAAGCGACCTTGAAGCCGCCGAAGCCGAAGCCGTGAAGCTGGGCGCGCATATCGTGAGCAACGGTTGGGTCTGTTACGGAACGGCGAGCTGCGGGAACGATTCGGGGTTCGATAAACCCGGCGTCGAGTATCTCGCTGCGTCGGGCGACGATGGCCTCGGCGTCGGCTTCCCGGCGGGGTTAGCCGACGTGGCGGCGATCGGCGGTACCGTGTTATCGAAGAACGGCTCGCAATACAGCGAAATGGCTTGGAGTGGCGGTGGTGGCGGCTGCGCGACTGGAATCAAAAAGCCGAAGTGGCAACACGACAAGATTTGCTCCGGCCGCGCGCTCGCCGACGCCTCCGCCGTTGCCACGGGCGTAGCCGAATACGACAGCTATCGTTATGGCGGCTGGCTGATGGCCGGCGGTACGAGCGTCTCAGCGCCGTTGCTCGCCGGCGCCTTCGGTCTGGCCGGCAATGCCACGCACCAAAAAGGCGGCCGGACGTTCTGGGAATCGAAACATCATAAGGACCTCTACGATGTTTGCGCCGGCTCGTGTCTCTTCAGCACCTACTCCTATGCCGGCGGATGGGGCTCCCCTAACGGCATCGGCGCCTTCTAAAAAATTTAAACCGCGGCGGCTCGAAGGGTAGGGGGCGCCGCATCATCTGAGGCGGGAATCACTCCGGTTTCACTAATTGACGTGATCAGCGCGGCGATTCGCCGCGAACTATGGCGGGGAGCGACGCTCTCTTGATTTTCGCGGATCGCCGCGAGACGCTCGGGCGCGGAAATCAGCGTGCGCACCGCGGCAACGACCTTCGAAGCGCCTTGGAGCGCGATCAGGCCGAGGCCGTTGTGGCGGACGAAGTCGACGTTACCGCGTTCCTGTCCCGGAACGTAATCGTAGACGATGATCGGAAGCTGCGCGGCGTTGGCCTCGGCGAGCGTTCCGGGGCCCGCCTTGGTAACGAGCAAATCGACGGCGCGAAAATATTCGGGAATCTTATCGGTGAAGCCAAGCACCTGCATTGGGGTCGGCAGCGTCGCCGAAAGCTCGCCGAGTTTCTGTTCGAGGTTCTCGTTGCGACCGCAGACGACGACCAACTCGATGGGCAGGCGTGCGCGCGCGAGCGCGAGCGCCGTCGAGAAGAGCTTGCCGCCGCCTTCGCCGCCGGCCATGAGCATGACCGCAGGGGTGGCAGGCGAGAGCTTGAGCTGCGCGCGCAAATCGGCTTTGCTGCCCGTGACGTCGTCGAATTTCGGATGAATCGGATGGCCGAGCAAGCGCAGGCGAGCCGGTCGAACGCCGCGCGACAGCGCGCGCTGATAGACTTCGCGCGCCGGCACGACGACCGCGTCGGCCTCCGGCACCAGCCATGACTCGTGAACTTTCCCGAGATCGGTAATGACCGTCACGACGGGGACGTGCTGCATGTGCGCATCGTCACGCGCGCGCAGGGCAGCGTGGTTGAGCAGCGGATGAACCGATACGATCACATCCGGGCGGTAATCGAGGAAGAGATCGCGCAAGCGTTCCCGATAGAGCGGTTCGCAGAAGCGGACGAGCGCGCGATAGCGCCGGCGTCCATTGGTCGCATAGTAGAGCGCACCATAGACCGGCGGAGCGTAGCGCAGCGCCATGCTATAACCCAGCCCGAGCTGTGTAAGCGGGAAAGCGCAGTGTGCGGCGACGTCTTCGATTCGGGTCTCGAACTTCGGCGATCTCTCGTCGAGGGCCGCGACGATCGCGTTGGCGGCGCTACGATGCCCTCCCCCCGTATCTGAGATCAGCAGAAGCGCCCGTTTGGTCATTAACTCTCCCGATTAGGCCCTGGCCGTTACCCTCCTCGTTGGGCGGCGGCCGGCATTGCGCGCCCGCCGGCTCGTTGGTGCGAGCCACGCCAAAAGCGCCCGAGCCGGCGCATCGTAGAAGCGGAAGATGTCGCCGAACTCGACCTCGGGGTTTCGGTGGTGACCGTCGTGGTCCTCGGGGAGCACCACGGCGAGCGGCCGCAGGAGGCTTCGAAGCCAAGCTGGTGTCCGCCAACCAAGGTCGGTCGTGTGGCGCCACCAGACGTGGACCTGTCCCAGCACGAGGCCGGCAATAGCGCCTGGCCACGAGATGTGCCAAACCAGCGCCGCGATGATGAGATAGGGCACGGCGCCAAGGAAGCCATCGAGCAAGACGGCCGGATTCGTCGAGAGCACGGCGTGATCGAAGAACGAGCGGCGCCGGTCGTGGTGCGTCCGCAGATGCAGCGTGAACCAGAGATGCTGCGGCACGTGGTAGAAGAACGTCGACGCGAAGTCGCCGGCAACGAGAGTTACGATGAAAGCTGTAATAAAGAGCATAGCTGCTGCGGTCTCGCTGGTGAGCTGTAACCACCATACCACATATCACGCTCATCTTGCGCCTAGCGCGCCGGCTCGGCTCGATCGTGTGCTTAACATCGCGTTGAGCTGGCCGGTTCCGGCCGACGTGGATGCAATCAAGGGCGCCGTTGTCATCCGCGACGGCCCGCGTGTCGCGCCTCCCGATCTCGCGATCGCGCGGGCGATTCTGCATACGAATCCGCGGCTGCTCGCCGCCTCCGCGTTGATCTTTGCGGGCACAACGACGGTCTCCGCGCGTGTGCACGGGCTGCCGCCCGAGTTTCTTGGTGCGACGCTCTTGCAAGAGTCGGCGTACGATCCCGCGGCGCTCTCAACGGCGGGCGCGATCGGCATCGCACAGTTCATGCCGGGCACGGCCGCCGACGTCGGGCTCGACCCGTACGATCCATTTGCCTCGATCGACGCGGCAGCGGCGTTGCTAGGCGGCTACGTCGCCGCCTATGGAACTCGCTACGGTGACCCGTATGCGGTCGCGCTTGCGGCATACAATGCCGGTCCGCTTGCGGTCGCGCAGTATGGTGGCGTACCACCGTACGCGGAAACGCGGGAGTACATCGCGCTGATCTACGATCGCTGGGCACGCATCGCATCGTACGAGAATGACCGGGCGCACGGCCGGAGAAGACCGTGAAATGAGGCTCGGCAAGAGCGGCATCGTCGCGCTTTTCGCGTTCGCCCTCGGCGGCTGCAGCATGACGGCAAGCCCCGCCGACGGTTTGGCTTTCCAGGCTCCGTCAGGTTGGCAATCCTCGCCGGGAATCATGGGTTTCATGCAGTTCTGGCGCGCGCCGTCGGACGACCGCGAAGTCCTCATGCTCTTCAAATCCCCGAAGCCGTTAAAGGCCGAAGACGTCTTCTCCGACGCGCGGTTGAAGGACACGTTAAAGAATGTAACGGTCGAGCGTCGCTCGGGCATCGAGATTTGCGACCATCAACCGGCGACTTACGTGCAGGCACGAGGCTCCTCGTCGCACGGCGGGGATGAATTCGTCGATCTCGTTCTGACGACGCTCAACGGAAACAGCTACCTCGCGATGTACGTCCGGCCGATTTCAACGCCAACGAATCCAATGGCCGCGGCGGCGCTGCGAGAAGTCTGCACGAAATCGTAACTTTTTGACCCGGCGCCCGCTCCTCAGGCAGCTCTTCGCTCGTCAGCCGCTCGGCTGGACCACACCGGCGTCGTCGGGACCACGCTTGCGGCGCGTGTTGGGATGGCCGTCGTTGACCGCGATCGGCCTGGGCACGATGCTCGGCGGCATCTTCCCAACGATTGGCGCCGGTGCGCACGCCGCCGGGCCGGCCGTCATTCTCGCCTACGTGCTTTCCGGGCTCGTGAGCCTCTGCGTTGCCCTCTGTTACGCGGAGTTCGCATCGATGGTGCCGGTCGCCGGCAGCGCCTACACCTACGCGTACGCGACCCTGGGGGAGCTCGTGGCGTGGATCATCGGCTGGGATCTGATTCTGGAGTATGGGCTCTCGCTCGCTCCGACCGCGTCGTCGCTCTCGGACTACTTTCAGCACATGCTCGCGAACATCGGCATCGTCTTTCCGGCCTGGGCGCAGACCGCGAACGTGCACGCGGCGCACCCGCAGGTGGATCTTTTCGCCAGCATCGTGACGCTGGCGATCACCGTGCTGGTTGCCGTCGGCATCCGGGAGTCGGCGAGCGTCAATGGCGCGCTCGTCGTGCTGCAGATCGTCGCGATGCTCGTTTTCATCGCGGCGGTTTCGCACGCGGTTCGACCGGCGAACTTGCAGCCGTTCGCGCCGTTTGGTTATCACGGCGTGCTCGCGAGCACCGCCCTCGTCTTCTTTGCCTACATCGGCTTCGACACGGTGACCGTCGCCTCGGAGGAAGCAAAACGCCCCGAGCGCGACGTGCCAATCGGCATCATTCTTGCATTGGCGCTAGGCGGCATCCTGTATGTTGCGTTGACGCTTTGCACGGTTGGCGTGTTGCGCTTTGACCGCCTCTCCGAGGGCGCGGCAATGCTCGACGCGGTCGGCTCGGTCAGCAAGAATCACGCGCTCTACTGGATCGTCGCGATCGGCGGCTTGGCGGGAAACGCGACCGTGATGCTCACCTCGCTGCTCGGGCAAGTGCGCATCTTTTACGTGATGGCGCGCGATCGCATGTTGCCGCCCGGCGTTGCGCGCATCCATCATGTCTTTCGAACGCCCGCGCGCATGACGCTGATCACCGGCGGAATCGTCGCAATCTTCGCCGCGGTCTTGCCCCTAACGGAGCTGCTGACGCTGGTGAATATCGGAACGCTCGCAGCGTTTGCGATCGTTTGCGCCGGAGTGCTTGTGTTGCGCATCGTGAACCCTTCAGCGAAAAGACCCTTTCGCGCGCCCTTGCTTCCGATTTTTGCCACCGTCGGGGCGGCCTCGTGCCTCTACCTCGTGACCGGCTTGCAGGTAGCGACCTGGGTTCGCTACGGCATCTGGTTCCTGGTCGGAATCCTCGTCTATGCGCTCTATGGATTCCGCAACTCGCGGCTGCGCGCTTCCCTCGTCGAACCCTAAAAGAGGTTTAAAAGCGTCCCCGGTGGGAAGGGGGCGGTGGTGACCATCGGTAGCGCAGTTTCCGACCGTTTCGAACTCATCACGGTGCCGCGCTCGAAGGCCGCGCCCTCCTTCGCCGATGACGTGTCGCGCGGCCTGCGCGCGATGCCGAAACGGCTGCCTTCGAAGTATTTTTACGACGAGGTTGGATCCGCGCTCTTCGATGCGATAACGCGCCTTCCCGAATATTACCTCACGCGCGCGGAGACTGAGATTCTCGCGCGATGGGGATGGCAGATCGTCCGATTGCTCGATGCACCGGTGGATTTCGTCGAACTCGGCAGCGGCAGCGCGATCAAGACGCGCCGTTTGATCGGTGAAGCGCTGCGCGTGCAAACCGATCTCTGCTACAGTCCAATCGACATTTCCGTCGAGGCGGTGCGCGCTTCATCGCTCGCATTGGTCGAAACGTTTCCTCGACTGCGCGTCCGCGCTTTTGCGGGAGATTATTTCGACGTTCTACAGTCGCGCGCGTTGCATTCGCAGCATAAGATGCTCGCCATGCTGATGGGTTCCAACATCGGGAACTACGAGCCGGAGGAGGCGGCAGTGCTCTTTGGCTTGTTGGGCGCGGCGCTGCGCCCGGGCGACGGCTTGCTGCTGGGCGCCGATCTGAAGAAAGACCGGGCGACGCTGGAACTCGCCTATGATGACCCCGCCGGCGTAACTGCCGCGTTCAACCGGAACATGCTGGCACGCATGAACCGGGAGCTCGACGCCGACTTCGACCCGCGCAACTTCACGCACGTGGCGCGGTACGACGACCGGCGCGGCTCGGTCGACTCGTTCCTGGAGGCGCACGAAGCTGCTCAAGTGAGCGTTCGGGCGGTTGACCTCCGTGTCGGTATCGCCGCGGGCGAGAGGATTCAAACCGAGTCTTCCTATAAATTCACCGACGACGAGATCGTCGCGCTCGGACGCACCGCCGGTTTTCGGCCTGAGTCCGTTTGGCACGATCGCGCTGACCGTTTTAGTGTCCATTTGCTAGTTCGAGAATAGGAGTACTTTTCGTTATGCGGCGCATCATCGCACTTGCAGTAGTGCTTGCTTGGCTTGTTGGGTGCGGGGGCAATGCGAGCGCACCGATTAATCCGGCGCCCCAGGCTGCCATGGGCATGAGGCCCACCGCGTCGCGCGACACGAACGTAAACGAGCTCCCCGAGCCGCCGGTGGTGAAGGCCGTGAACGGCGTCGCGAAAGTCTCGCTCATCGCGAACATCAATCCCGCGACCGGGTTGCCTGCATTTCAGTATGGGTACCTGCACGGCACCGCGCCCACCATCGAGATCAACCCGGGCGAAGCGTTCGAGATCGACCTCACCGACGATCTGCCGCCGACTGCCGGGATGGCGTCGTACATGAATCTGCATTTCCACGGGCTCACGGTTTCGCCCGATGGGCACCAAGACAACGTTTTGGGATTGCTCGAGAAGCCGGGGCAGACGCTCCATTACCTCGTCCACGTTCCCAAGAATCAAGAGCCGGGGCTCTATTGGTATCATCCCCACATCCACGGCCAGACGAGCTTTCAGGTCGGCGAAGGCGGGATGTCGGGTGCTATCGTCATCGACGGTTTGGAGAAGCACATTCCCGGCCTAGCAAAAATGAAGCAGCGCATCATTCTCGTTCGCGCCACCGGAATCGGCGTGAACGCGCCCCCGCACGATGACGACGATATGTCGGGGATGGCGGCTACGTCGGGGATGGCGCCGATGTCCGGGATGACTGGCGGGGGTGGCATGCATCCGCAAGGCTCGAACACCAATCCTTGCACTTTCAAAGACGGTCTAAATGTGGCGTTGAACGGGGCATACCATCCCCTGATCACGATCGCTCCCGGCGAGAAGCAGTTCTTCCGCGTAGTCAACGCGACCGGACACAAAACGCTGCGGCTCAACATCGAGGGAGAGTCGGTCGAAGTCGTCGCGATTGACGGTTTTGCGCTGGACACCTACCCTGGCGGCCCGTCCTCGATCGTCGAAAAGACCGTGACCATTCCGCCGGCCGGACGCGCCGAGTTCGTGGTGACCGGACCGGCCGCCGGCCGTGCCAAGCTCCGCACGATGTGCTACGACACCGGGCCGAACGGCGACGCCGATCCCTATCTCTACCTCGCGCATCTGCAGGCGCCTAAGAATCGCCAGGATGGCGGCGACTTCTCGACGCGGCCGCTGACCGTTGGCGCCCCGCTGCCGCCCAACGTCTACGATACCGCGCTGCCCGCCCCGTCGGCCAAACGGCTCGTGGTCTTCAGCGAGAATAACCAGCCGCATTTCTTCATCAACGGTAAGAGCTTTTCGATGCACGCGCCGCCGATGTTCGTGGTCCACGCCGGCACGGTCGAGGAATGGCACGTCGTCAACGTCACGCAGGAGATCCACGACTTTCACATTCACCAGATTCACTTTTTGGTGGAGAGCGTCAACGGCGTGAAGGTCGCGCATCCGCATTGGTACGATAGTTTCATCATTCCGCATCGTTCGACTACGAGTCAGGGTGAGAAGCACAGCGTGCCCGGCTCGGTCGTGATGCTGATGGACTTCCGCGACCCGATCATCCGCGGCGAGTTCGTCTTCCACTGCCACATCCTCGATCACGAGGATCAGGGTATGATGGCGAAAATCGAGGTTATTTAGCGGCGCGTTCCGCCAAGCGCAGCAGGGCGTCGACGGCGATCGCGAGCGCTGAAGCCGCCAGGCTTCCGGCGACGATCATCTGCGGCTGATGCAGCGTTAAGCCGTTGAAGATCAGCACGCCGAGCCCAACGCCGCCGACGTAACCGCCGAGTGTCGCGATCGCGATCATCGCAATCGCGGCGATGCGCACGCCGCCGAGCAGCACCGGCAGCGCCTGCGGGAATTCAACCCGGATGAGCACCTGATTCGGCGACATGCCCAACCCGCGTGCGGCATCGACCTGCGCGGGATCGACGCCGTTGACCCCGGCAACGACGTTGCGCGCTAGCATGAACTGCGCATAGACGACGAGGGCAACGAAGATGGGCGCGAAGCCCAAGCCGAAGAATTGAACGAGTACGGCGAGCAACGCCAGGCTGGGGATCGTGTAGATCGCGCCGAGCGTTCCCAACAGCCATGGCGCGACGCGCGGCCGCCGCGCGGCATACAGGCCGAGCGGCAGGGCAAGAACGAGGGCGGCGACGAGCGCGACGATGACGACCTCGAGATGCGCCGCCGCCAATGCGGCGACTCGCAGCGGATGCGCAGCAATATAGTTCATTTCGAACGAAGTTCGGACCGGCCGCGGATGAAATACTGGCGGTAGACGTCGTCGCCGGCGTGAACCAACTCGCGCACGTACGCGGTCGCCGGGCGCTCGAGCAGCTCGAGCGGCGGCGCCACCTGTTCGATATGTCCCGAGCGCATGACGACGACGCGGTCGGCGAGACGAAAGGCTTCGTCTACGTCGTGCGTGACGAAGAGGGTGGTCGTGTGCAACTCCGAGACGATCCGGAAGAGCTCGCGCTGGAGCGCGGTACGCACGACGACGTCGACCGCACCGAATGGCTCGTCCATCAGCAACGCTCGCGGCTGTCCGGCAATCGCGCGCGCAACGCCGACGCGCTGAGCCTCGCCGCCCGAAAGCTCGCTCGGACGGCGGGCCCGATAGATGGCTGGATCGAGACCGACCAGCTGCAGCAACTCGTCGACACGCTCGTTGATTCTGTCGCGACTCCAACCCAGGAGCGAGGGTACGACCGCGATGTTCGCGGCGACGGTCATGTGCGCGAAGAGGCCCACGGCTTGTATCGCATATCCGATACCGCGCCGCAGTTCGACGGCGTCGACGGCGGTTATATCCTTGCCGTCGACGAGAACTCTCCCGGCGTCGAGCGGAACGAGCCGGTTGACGGTCCGCAGCAGGGTGGACTTTCCGCACCCCGAGGGGCCGAGCAATACGACGAGCTCGCCGCCACGCACTTCGAGCGCGATGTCTTCGATCGCGCTTCGCACGGTGCCCGGATATCGCACCGTCACGCCTTCGAATCGAATCGATGCGCTCACGGCCTTCGACCTCGGAGCGACGCAAGAAAGGCGCTCGCGACATCGGTGGGATCTTGCTGTAAGTGCTCGACCGCGGCGTTCATCGTCTGCGCGGCTCCATTGGTGATCGCCGGCGAAACGGCGTTGAGCACGCGCGCAATCTGCGGCCGAGCAGCCAGCGCCGCCACGCGAACGACCGGCGCAACGTTGTACGCCGACCAAAAATGGCGATCGTCGCGCAAGACCACCAGCGAATTGACGGCGATCGCGCCGTCGGTGGTGAAGGCGCTGGCAAGGTCGGCCCTCCCCTCGACCAAGGCGCTATACTTCAGCGCGATGTCGTACGTACGCACTTGCGCGAACCGAAATCCACCATAGAACTTCTGCAATCCTGGTAGCCCATCGGGCCGCGCGAGAAACTCCTGAATCGTTGCCAGCCGCAGATTTGGGGCCGCCCGCGAAACGTCGGATAGATCGGCGAGACCTTTGCTCGCAGCGACTTGGCGCGTCGTTGCCAACGCCTGCGAATCGTTCATCGGTGACGGCCGCAGCCAAACGATGCGGTAACGCTGCCGAAAGAGCCGCGAAACGACGGCATACGCTTCACGCGGATCGGCGATGGGCGCGAGGTGAAGCACGTCGATCAGCGCGGTCCCGGTATATTCGGGGTAGAGATCGACGTTGCCGCGCTGCATTGCCGCGATCGCGATCTGCGTCGAGCCAAGGTTAAAAAGACGCTCGACGCGCATTCCGGCGGCTTCGAGCGCCTGCGCGTAGATCTCGGCAATCACGAACGACTCGGTGAAATTCTTTGAACCGACCCGCACGCGCGAACCGCCGAAGGCGCAACGCGCGAGCGCCGGCGTGGCGGCTACCAGCGCGAGTGCCCGACCGCGATTCACGTGCGCGCCGCGAGCCGGCCGGCAACGCCCAAAACGAGATCCGCCCCCAACGCCAGAGCCGCGACGACCACCGCGGCGGTGAAGAGCAACGGTGGGTCATCGGTCTGCAGACCTCGGACGATCTCGTCGCCAAGGCCTCCCGCGCCGATGAACGTGGCAAGCGTCGCGCTCGCGATCGTCTCAGTTGCCGCAGTCCGCAGACCGGTAAACGAGACCGGAAGTGCAAACGGCACGACGACGCGCCCGAAGCGTTGAAGTGCGGTCATCCCCATGCCGGTTGCGGCGTCGAGTGCGGCGGTCGGGACACCGCGAATGCCGAGATCGACGCTGATCACGATTGGCGGAATCGCCAAGAGTGCAAGCGCAACGATTGCCGGCGCGGCCCCAACGCCGAGCAACGGCAACAACAGCATCAACACGGCGAGGCTCGGAATCGTGCGCCCGACCCCGGCCATCGCGAGCACCCAAGCGCGTAACGAGGCCGATTCCGCGGCTAGGATGCCGAGCGGGAGCCCGACGCAGAGCGCCACCGCCAGCGACGAGAGGGCAAGAACGAGGTGTTGAGCGACGTGCGCCAGGAAATCGGCCATCGACGCAAGTTTTTTGCCGCTCGGGAGGCGAAACCCGGTTTCGGCCGGTAAGCAGAAAGAAACGATGATCACTCAGCCGCAAGCGAAGCAGGCCACGATCCCTGCGGCGACGCTCGACGATCCGGCGCTCTACATTAGCCGCGAGCTCTCTTGGCTCGAGTTTAACGATCGCGTTCTCGAGGAAGCGCTTGACGCGCGCAATCCGCTGCTCGAACGCCTCAAATTCGTCGCGATCTACGGAACGAACCTCGACGAGTTCTTCATGATCCGCGTCGCCGCGATCAAGCAGCAGATCGAAGCGCAAGTCGTGCGGCGATCCGAAGACGGCCGAACGCCGACCGAGCATCTTGGAGCCATCTCCGAGCGGCTGCACGCCTCCCTGCCCAAGCAGATGCGTCTGCTCAACGAGGAGTTGCTGCCCTCGCTCGAACGGGAAGGCATTCGGTTGATGCGGGTAGCGGATCTCGACGACGATACGCAAGCCGCGCTCGAGCGAACGTTCGACGAGTCGGTCTTTCCGGTGCTCACGCCGCTAGCGGTCGATAGCGGACATCCCTTTCCTTACATCTCGAACCTCTCGCTGTCGCTCGCGGTCGAACTCGAAGAGGCGACGCGCGAAGGCATCGAGCTCCATTTCGCCCGCGTCAAAATTCCGCCGACGCTGCCGCGCTTCGTTCCGGTCGAGGGTTCTCCCGAGGGTGAGCGGCGCTTCGTTCTGCTCGAAGATCTGATCGGGCACCACCTCGACGCCCTCTTTAACGGGATGCACGTCCGCGACTCGTATCTTTTTCGGGTGACGCGTGATGCCGATCTCGACCTCCAGGAAGATGAAGCCGACGACCTTTTGCGCGCGATCGAATCTGAGCTGCGACGGCGACGGTTCGGCGAACCCGTGCGCCTCGAAATCGAGCGCGGAATGCCCGAGTACATGCGCGACTTTCTCTTCAACTCACTCGAGCTGGAAGGCGTCGACTGTTACGAGATCGACGGTCTGATGGCGCTCAGCGATCTGTGGCAGATCGTGAACTTGCCGGGATACGAGAACTTGCGCGACCAGCCGTTCCTGCCCGCGATCCCAAAGCGCCTCATCGGAGTCAGCGATATCTTCGCCCAGATCCGCGAAGGCGATATCCTTCTCCACCATCCGTACGATTCGTTCGATCCAGTTATCCAGTTCTTGCGCCAGGCGGCCGAAGACCCTAAAGTTCTCGCGATCAAGGCCACGCTCTATCGAACCTCCGGCAAGAACTCGCCGATCGTACGCGCGTTGCTTACCGCCGCCGAGAATGAGAAACAAGTCGCGGTCATCATCGAGCTCAAGGCGCGCTTCGATGAAGAGAACAATATCGAGTGGGCGAAGCGCCTCGAGCGCGCCGGCGCGCATGTCGTCTACGGCTTTGCAAACCAAAAGGTGCACGCCAAGACGCTGCTGGTCGTGCGCGAAGACGAGGACGGATTGCGGCGCTACATGCACTTCGGAACCGGCAACTACAACGAGAAGAGTGCGCTGCTCTACACCGATTTGAGTTTGTTCACCGCGCGTCCGGAGCTCGGTGCCGACGATACGCAACTCTTCAATGCGCTGACGGGCTTCTCCAAAGTTACCGATTACGAAGACCTGTGGATCGCACCGGTGACGCTTCACCGGGAACTTATCGCGCGTATCGACCGCGAGACGGAGCACGCGCGGGCCGGCCGGCCGGCTGGCATTCGCGGTAAAATCAACGCAATCACGGAAGGCGACGTCATCCGAGGTCTCTACCGCGCCTCGCAAGCGGGGGTGCCGATCGATCTGCTCGTGCGCGGGATGTGCGTGCTGCGACCCGGCGTTCCGGGCGTCAGCGAGAACATTCGCGTGCGCAGCATCGTGGGCCGTTTTCTCGAGCACTCGCGGATGTACGTTTTCGAAAATGGCGGCCAGCGGGAAGTTATGATCGCGAGCGCCGATTGGATGGGGCGTAATCTCGACCGGCGCGTCGAGCTCGCCGCGCCGGTTCTCGACCCGGTCATGTCCGAGACCCTCACGACACACGTGCTCACCGTTTTGCTGGCCGATAACGTCAAGAGTCGCGAGCTTCAGGTTGACGGAACCTATCGCCGCCTGACGCCCGGTCCCGGTGAAATGCCGATCGACGCTCAGCGAGTCTTTCTGACGCAAGCTCAAAGCTAGTCGCGCTTTCCAAATAAACTTAGGAACCTTTAAAGTTCGCTCAACTACGTGGAGGCGTCACGTGAGAACGTTAGCTCTTTCCGCACTTACCATCGGCTTGGCGGCCGCGTTGCTTGCAGGTTGCGTCGCCCGAAATAATATGCCGCCGATGGGCGCACCGGCTACGAGCGGGCAGACTCTACGCACAATGACATCGTCATTCCAGGTGCTGCACCGGTTCGGTCGCCACGACAAGACTCGCGGGGGAGCGAGTCCCGCCGGTCCCTTGCTCGACGTGAATGGCACCTTGTATGGCACGACGTCAAATGGTGGCCTCGGCGGCTACGGCGGCAACGGACTCGTTTACAGCATCACCACGACCGGCGCGACGAAGGTCCTGTACCTTTTCGGTGGTTATACAGAGGGCGACGGTTCTAGCCCCGTCGATGGTGTGATCGACGTAAACGGTACGCTGTACGGCGCGACCAGGGCCGGGGGCCACTGCGACGATGGAACCGTCTACAGCTTAAGCGCGACGGGCAGGGAGACCGTGCTGCATAGTTTTTGCTATTCCTCTGGTGGGAATGCGTCAGGGGGTTTGATCGACGTAAACGGCACGCTCTACGGCGTGACCGCGCGCGGCGGGTCGTCGAACGACGGAACCGTTTATAGGCTGAGCGCTTCCGGCGCGTACAAAGTGCTCTACTCTTTCAAGGGCGGCACCGACGGTGTTACTCCGGTCGGGACGCTGCTCAACGTGAAGGGCACGCTGTACGGCGTCACCTTTAACGGCGGTTCATCTTGCCATAACAGCGGCGGCGGCTGCGGGACCGTTTACAGCGTAACCACATCGGGCCAAGAGACGGTGCTTCACCGTTTCAGCGGATCTCCCGACGGGGCGCTTCCCGAGGCGGGGTTGATCGACGTAAAGGGCAGGCTCTACGGCACAACAACTGCCGGCGGCCTGGCCACGTCGACGTTATGCGCAGGTGGTGGTTGCGGAACCGTTTATAGCATAACCACGAGCGGCACGGAGAACGTGCTCTACCGCATGAGCGGGGGTTCCCATGGCGCTAGTCCGGAAGCGAGCTTGCTCGAGATGAACGGAACGCTGTACGGCACCACGTCATACGGTGGGCTTGTTACGTGTGGCCACGGAACGTATAGTCTCAGCTGTGGAACGGTCTTCAGCATGACGACACGCGGGAAGAATGAACGGGACTTGCACGAGTTTCGTGGTTCCGACGGGGCGACTCCGGACTATTTGATCGACCTCAACAACGTCTTGTACGGTACGGCGTTGAGAGGCGGTTACGTAGATACATGCGGGACCAACGGGTGTGGGACCGTTTTTGCGTTCACACCGTAAGCCCCGCCGCCACGCCTGCACTGCGTCTTCAAGGAGGGAGGAAATGAGAGCATTCGAGTTTGGCCGTTGTGCTTTGAGCGTCAGCGTGGCTGCGGCATTGCTGTCCGCCTGCGGCGGCGGATCCG